>JAZQQI010000048.1:0-53837 GCA_045628965.1 Lachnospiraceae bacterium
ATTTACACCAAACTGTTGTATACTATTAATCATGAAAGCACCCTCCTTTGGATATTTGGTTTGGTCACCTTAATCCTAACACAGGATCTCGGTGCTTTCTTTATGTCTATTTAATTTTCCTACAAAAACTTTACCCTACGGTAATAAGAATATTTACCGTAAAAAGATCCGACCACAAACGTGATCGGACCTTTCTATATATAACCTTTTACACATTTTTATTCTTCCGGCATATTTTCATAAGCCTTTAAAACTTCCGTTTGAATATAACTTCTCGTTTCTGTTTTAATCGGATGAGCTATATCCCTGTATCCCTCATCTCCCGCCTTACGTGAAGGCATTGCGGCGAATAACCCCTTTTCGCCTTCAATAATCTTGATGTCGTGAACAACAAACTCGTCATCGAATGTAATGCTCGCAACCCCTTTGAGTTTACCGCCGTCCGGCATCTTTCTAACCCTAACATCTGTAATTTTCATAGCTACCCCTCCTCTAAAAAGGATTAAATTGAATATCTGTCGTTCTGTTCAACAAGTATCTTAATTTCTCCGTCTCCAACATAATTCGAACTCGCACGAATCGTATCTTTGCTTTCGACAATGCAATTCTCAAGATACGTATTGTCTCCGATGTAAACATCGTTAAGAACAATCGAATTCTTGATGGTGCAATTGTTTCCGACAAAAACATTTTTGAATATAAGCGAATTCTCAACGGTTCCGTTAATGATGCTTCCGCTCGAAACAAGACTGTTCTTAATACATGCCCCCACATTGTATTTGGCAGGCGGTAAGTCATCAACTTTCGAATAAACGTCGGGATATTCTCTGAAGAAATAATTACGAACGTCCTTCTTTAAGAAGTCCATATTGGTATCGTAATAATCTTCAACGCTTGCGATGTTTCTCCAGTAACTCGTAAGCTTATATGCGTAAATCCTCTTCATGTTCTTATATCTGATGAGGATATCGGCAACCAAATCGTAACGTCCTTCTTCATTGGCTTTCTCTATAAGTTCAATGAGAAGTCTTCTTCTGATAACATATATTCCGCAGGAAACCGTATTTGTTTTGGCAACAATGGGTTTCTCTTCGAAATCCTCTATTCTGTTCTCTTCGTTTAACTTGACGATGCCGTAACGCTCAACATTCTCGTTCTCCGGCATATCCTTGCAAACAACCGTAATATCTGCCTTCTTGTCAATATGATACTCAAGAAGTTTATTATAATCGAGTTTGTAAACGCAATCCCCCGAAGCGATTACAACATATGGTTCATGACTCATTTTCAGAAAATCAAGATTCTGATAAATGGCATCCGCCGTTCCTCTGTACCAATTGCTGTTCTCAGAAGTCTCTATCGGAGTAAAAACATACAACCCGCCTTGTTTTCTACCGAAATCCCACCATTTTGACGAACTTAAATGTTCGTTAAGACTTCTTGCATTATACTGTGTCAGAACCGCAACCTTCTGAATATGCGAATTTGACATACTGCTCAGTGCAAAATCAATGCTTCTGTAACTGCCGGCAATGGGCATTGCTGATATTGCACGTTTCTTGGAGAGTTCTCTCATTCGATTGCTGTGTCCGCCGGCTAAAATGATTCCTATCGCTCTCATGCCATATCACCTGCCTTAATCAAAGTCTTGCCGCTCGCGAGAGTCATTCCTTCGAAATCATCTTCCGTAAGAATTCCGGAAACAACCGAATTCTTTCCGACACTCACTCCGTCGGGAATAACGGTCTTCTCTCCGACTGTCACCAATCCATGATTGTAAATATGAGGATCTGTCTCGTTTTCAGCTTCTTCACCCACACCAAGTCTGACATTATTTCCTATGGTTACGTTTTCTGCTACTATACCCTTGTTAATCTCGCTGTTCTTTCCTATGAACGTGTTGTTCATAATGATTGAATCACGAATTATACATCCTTCCTCAACGGTTACCCCACAACCGATGATGGAATTGTAAACCTCACCGTAAATCTCTGTTCCTTCTCCAATCAGGCACTTTTCGATAACACTGTTGTCCGCTATATACTGCGGAGGCAGCGTATCGGATTTGGTATAAATCTTCCAATATTCTTCGTAGAGATTGAATACCGGTACGATATCAATAAGCTCCATGTTGGCTTCCCAATAAGAATGAAGCGTTCCTACATCTTTCCAGTAGCCGTTATACTCATACGCATACATCGGTGCGCCGTTCTCGTGGCAATACGGAATGATATGTTTGCCGAAATCGAGATTCGGCTGATCCGCTTTTGCAAGGAGTGCTTCCTTTAACGTCTTCCAGTTAAAAATGTATATTCCCATGGAAGCAAGATTACTTCTCGGATTCTCCGGTTTCTCTTCGAAATCAGTTATCTTTCTGTCTTCATCCGTAATAACAATTCCGAATCTTTTTGCTTCTTCCAAAGGAACAGGCATTGCCGCAATCGTAACCTCGGCACCATTCTTCTTATGGAAATCAAGCATAACCTCATAATCCATCTTGTATATATGATCTCCGGACAAAATCAAAACATAATCGGGATTAAAGCTGTCCATATAATCGATGTTTTGATAAATGGCATTCGCCGTGCCGGTATACCATTCGCTGTTTGTACTCTTTTCATAAGGGGGAAGTACCGTGACTCCGCCTATGTTTCTGTCCAAATCCCACGGAATTCCGATTCCGATGTGAGTATTCAGACGAAGCGGTTGATACTGTGTAAGTACACCGACCGTATCAACACCCGAATTAATACAGTTACTCAACGGAAAATCGATTATTCGATATTTTCCTCCGAACGCTACTGCAGGCTTGGCAACCTTTGCCGTTAATATTCCAAGTCTGCTTCCCTGTCCGCCGGCGAGTAACATAGCAATCATTTCTTTCTTAATCATGCCATCACCTCTCTAGCTAGTTTGATTGTCCCCCAACAATACAATGATATTATATCATGCGATTTGTCAATTTTGTACTAACCGGACAACACTTTTAATCCATAAATCGCCTACTTTTTGTCACTTATTTCATAATATAACCATATTTTGCGCCTTTCTCTTGTGCACATTAACGAAACCATTGTGATTTTACGCTTTTATTGCCCTTCATTTTTCACAAAACCCCATTTTGTCCTTTTATTTTCATTCTTTCTTCTTTATAATTTAAACGTATCGTAATCATTGGACATTTAAGGGTAAACGTCATGAATATAGATTTTAACTCATCAAAACATATCTATTTTATAGGAATCGGCGGAATCAGCATGAGCGGTCTCGCTCAGATTCTTTTATCAAGAGGTTTTAATGTATCGGGTTCCGACAGAGCGGCATCCGAGCTTACAGATCTTCTGGAAAAAGACGGTGCAACGATTCATATCGGTCAACGTTCTTCCAATATAACGGGCGATATCGACCTTTGCGTGTACACGGCCGCAATCAAAGAAGACAATCCCGAATACGCAAAGTGCAAGGAACTTTCGATTCCGATGATGACAAGAGCCGAGTTTCTCGGTCAACTCATGAAGAATTACTGTAATGCCGTTGCTGTAAGCGGCACTCACGGAAAGACAACGACTTCTTCCATGGCGGGAGAAATTCTGATGGCTGCCGAGTGCGACCCCACTCTTTCCATTGGAGGAATTTTACCGAGCATAGGCGGAAACATACGAATCGGCGCTTCCGATTATTTTTTGACGGAGGCCTGCGAGTACACAAACAGTTTTCTTTCCTTTTTCCCTAAATACGGAATTATCTTAAATATTGAAGAAGATCATCTCGACTTCTTTAAAGACATAAACGACATCCGTCATTCCTTCAGGGAGTTTGCAAAGCTTATTCCAAACGACGGTGTGCTTATCATCAACGGAAGCATCGACAATTTGTCCGAAATAACGGACAATCTTTCATGCAAGGTTGTTACGTTCGGTTTGAACGAATCTTACGACTATTATCCTACAGACATAAAGATTACCAAAGAAGGTTATTCTGATTTTATTCTTAATACACCTTCATCTGATAAAGAAAAAGTCACATTACGCGTCCTTGGAGAGCACAACATACTTAATGCACTCGCATCCCTTGCTCTTTCCGACGTTCTCGGACTGAATCTTTCCTCTGCCGCCAAAGCACTCTACGGTTTTGAAGGCACAAAAAGACGTTTCGAGTATAAAGGAAGTCTTAAGGGAATCAACATTATCGATGATTACGCTCATCACCCCACGGAGATTCGCGCGACACTCACAGCCGCACAAAATTATCCTCATGAAAGCATGTGGGTCGTATTCCAACCGCACACATATTCGAGAACCAAATCCTTTATGGATGATTTTGCCAAAGCTCTTTCCCTTGCCGACAATATAGTCTTAACCGATATATATGCCGCCAGAGAAACAGACACTCTCGGGATATCCTCCAAGGATTTGCAGGACAAAATAAAGACACTCGGTAAAAATTGCGAATATTTCAGAAATTTTTCCGATGTTGAAACATTTTTATTACAAAATTGTATCCCCGGCGACATGTTGATAACTATGGGGGCCGGAGATGTATATAAAATAGGCGAAAACCTGCTTGGAAGTTAGTTGTCAACATTATCCACATTTTTGAGAACAAAATTGTTCACAAATCAATGTGGATAATTTTATTTTACATAATAAAAAATATACCCTTGAAAACATCGCAAATAACCGGCTTTTAACTAATTATGTAAACCTCTTGCCGCGAAGTTTTCAACATTGTCAACAATTCGCGAAAGCACTGCAAATAAAGGATTTTTCGTCTTTTTTGCCCTTTACTTTTTTGTAGATTCATCATATAATAACCCTTGCTTAAAAAAAGCTCCAATCAGGGGGGGATTATCAAATGAACTACATAAAGTTATATTCGGAAGAATACGATCCGGGTGTCACTTTGGTTTCAAATGTCTTTATTGATTATTTTCTTAAGGACGCTAACGATGCTCAGTTAAAAATTTATCTGTACCTCGTTCGCCACATAAGTAGTCATAAACCGTTTACCATATCAAGCATCGCCGACGAATTCAATCATACGGAAAAGGATGTTGTCAGAGCATTGTCGTATTGGGAACAAAAACAGGTACTGTCTTTGGAATGCGACGCATCGGGCGACATTATCGGAATAGAGCTTCACGAATTAAATGAATCAATGCTCAAACCGGAACCCGAACTTCAACATTTTCCCGTTTTGACACTCGCCGGAGAACCCAAAAAATCAAATAACGAATCTGCAAAATCAAATGTTTTTTCTTCTTCGGATTTTGTTGAAATGTCGAAAGAGCAGGATTGGATAAGTATAAAGAGCATTGCCGAGAATTATCTCGGAAGATCTTTGTCGGGAACGGATCTTCAATCCCTTGCACATATTTATAAGGAATTGAGATTTTCGCCTTCGGAAGTTGACAAGCTTTTCGAAGAATGTCTTTCCAACGACAAAAAGACAATGCGTTCAATAAAGAAATTTGCCGATGAACGTTTCCTTCAGAAAAACATTTCTCCTTCGACCGTAGCCGTAATGAAAGCCCTTGGTGAGGACTCGGCTCCGACTTCGGATGAACTTTCTTATATAGACAAGTGGCTTGATGAAATGAGCCTCGAACTTGTCCTTGAAGGATGCAAAAAAGCCACATTGGCAACAAACACGAACAGATTCAAATACGCCGAAGGAATTTTCAGAAACTGGAGAGCTCAAAATATCAAATCAATCGAAGATATGGCAGCTTCGGAAGAACTTTTCAAGAAAAACAAGGATTCTTCAAAGAAGCAGGCTTCAGTGAAGGATACTGTTAACAAATTCAAGCAGTACAGGCAGACTCAGTATGATTTCGCAGCACTTGAGCGCGAAGTCGGAATCAATTAAGGAGTATTCATCTTGGCACTTACAAATGCTCAATACGATTCCATCATGCATAAATATGACGAGCGTCTCGCAAGACGTCATAAGCTGATAGAGGAACGAAAAAAAGAAATATACGCTAAATTGCCCGAGTATAAGGAAATCGACAATCTCATTGCTTCCGAAAGCATCAGAATGGGAATTGCAGCCCTTTCGGAAGGTCTTTCGACCGATTCCCTCGCGGATGCCATCGAAAGTTTGCGCACCAAGAAGAATCTCGTTCTTACCGGTGCAGGATACTCCATCAATTATCTCGATCCTCCGTACGAATGTCCGTACTGTAAGGACACCGGGTATATCGAAACCGAGCCCTGTCATTGTCTTAAGCAGGCAATTCTCGACTTGGCATACAAGCAATCAAACATAAAGGCTCTTCTCGAAGAGGAGAATTTTGATACACTTTCCCATGAATACCACACCGGGGAAGAACTTACCAAATTTATGGAAGCCGAAAAAGCAGCAAGAAATCTTGTTGCCAATTTTGATGTTGATTATGAAAATCTTCTCCTTCTCGGAGACGTAGGAACCGGCAAATCATTTCTTTCCAACTGCATAGCTAACGAACTTTTGAAATCCGGTCATTCGGTTATTTATTTTTCGGCTATATCGCTTTTTGAAAGCATATCATCATACAAATTCAACAAGAGCGGTAAAAATCCTTCGGACAATCCTACGTCCGACATCTATTCCTGCGATCTTTTGGTTATAGACGACCTCGGTTCCGAACTGACGAACCAGTTTGTTTGCTCGGAACTCTTTTCAATAATCAATGAAAGACATCTTCGTCGAAAGGCAACCGTCATTTCGACAAATCTTTCATTAAACGAAATCAGCGAAAGATACTCTTCAAGAATCTTTTCGAGAATTTACTCTTATTACAAAATCTGCGGATTGTCGGGAAACGACATCAGATTATATAAAAGAAGAATCGAAAACAGAAAGTGAGGACACAAAACATGTCTGACAAACGTGATGAAATTCGCGACTTGGAATCAATTCCCGTCGGTTCACTCGGCTTAATTCCTTTGGAATCAAGCCGTGCCATTGGCGACAAGGTTGATGCTTATCTTGTAAAATGGAGAACCGAAAGAGAACACCAGCACAAAGACTCTCTTGCATTTGAGGGTTACGAAAGGAGTTCCTATATCTTAAAAACCAAGACTCCCCGTTTCGGTACGGGTGAGGCAAAGGGTGTAATCAACGAATCTGTTCGAGGATACGACTTATTCTTCCTCGTAGATGTCTGCAACTACAGCCTTACATATAAATTATGCGGTCAGGTTAATCATATGTCGCCCGACGATCACTATCAAGACTTGAAGAGAGTGATTGCTGCAGTAGGCGGTAAAGCAAGAAGAATTACCGTTATAATGCCTTTCCTTTACGAAAGCAGACAGCATAAAAGAACCGCCCGCGAATCACTCGACTGTGCTCTTGCGCTTCAGGAACTTACTGCAATGGGTGTTGACAATATAATTACATTTGACGCACACGATCCCAGAGTTCAAAATGCAATTCCCCTTCACGGATTCGAAACCGTTCAGCCTGCTTATCAATTTATAAAAGGTCTGGTAAAGAACGTTCCCGACATCCAAATCGATGCGGATCACCTTATGTGCATAAGCCCAGATGAAGGAGCCATGTCAAGAGCCATCTATATGGCCAACGTTCTCGGAATCGACATGGGTACTTTCTACAAGAGAAGAGATTATACAAGAGTTGTAGACGGACGTAATCCCATCGTGGCCCACGAGTTCCTCGGAACAAGCGTCGAAGGAAAAGACGTACTCGTTCTTGACGATATGATTTCTTCAGGAGAATCTGTTCTTGACGTTGCCGCAAGACTTAAAGAACGTAAAGCAAAGAGAATTTTTATTCTGACAACTTTCGGTCTTTTCACAAACGGTCTTTCCAAATTCGATCAGGCCTATAAAGAAGGTCTTATTTACAGAGTTTTGACGACCAATCTTGTATATCAGACACCTGAACTTCTTGAGCGCGAATGGTATATAAACTGCGACATGAGTAAATATATCGCATATATCATAGACACCTTGAATCATGATGCCTCCATAAGCGATCTTTTGGATCCATCGGACAGAATTCAAAGATTATTGGCTTCAAGAACCTGATTTTTATAATATATTAATAATTTTTTAATATTCTACACAGAATTTGTTCGATTTTGTTTGACACATTCGTATTCATGTGATAATTTTCTTATAAAAGGGATAACAAGGAGATGTGTAGCATGAAAACAAACAAAGGATTTTCTTTAGTTGAGTTAATCGTTGTAATATGTATTATGGCAATATTAATCGGCGTAGCAGCTCCCTTATTGCTTGTATACTTAGAGAAAACGAGAGTGTCAAGCGATACCCAATTGGCTGATACGGTACGAACAGCAATTACATTCGCCGTTACCGATGCGGAAATCGTAGCAGATCCGGACAGCATACCATTTATAACTCAAATGGAGACAACAGGAATGTATATTGATGACAGTGGTTTTCTTTCCAACCCTTCTTTGTTGAAAGATTGCCTTATCGATTACATAGGCTGTCAGCCGAATGATGTACTTAATCAGCTTCGTTCGGCACACGGAAGCAATTGCAACTGTTTTATAGAAATCGTTAACGGAAATCACATTCGTGTAACATTAACCGAGACAGACAAAGACGGAAGGAAAGATACTTCTTCCGCTTCGCCTGAAAATGATATTGTAGTCGAATAAAAATAGCGGTGGCCTTAAAGTCACCGCTTATTTTTTATTGAAATTGTTCTGACATAATTCCAATTATCTTAAATCTGCCTTTTTATTTATCGTATCCGTTCGGATTGTTCTTCTGCCAATTCCATGAATCTCTGCACATTTCTTCGATTCCCCTCTCGGCTTTCCAACCAAGCTCCTTAAAAGCTTTTTCGGAAGATGCGTAATTCGTCGCAACATCGCCGGGACGTCTTTCTTTTATCGAGTAAGGGATTTTTACTCCGCTTGCTTTTTCGAAGTTCTTTACAACCTCCAAAACACTGTAGCCTTTTCCGGTACCGAGATTATATATATTAACACCCTTCAGTAAATTCATTTTTTCGATTGCCTTAACATGACCGATTGCCAGGTCAACGACGTGAATATAATCTCTTACTCCCGTTCCGTCCGGTGTATCATAGTCGTTTCCGAAAACTCCGAGTTCTTTTCTTTTTCCAACCGCAACCTGAGTAATGTACGGCATAAGATTATTGGGAATGCCGTTTGGATTCTCGCCTATCCTTCCCGATTCATGAGCTCCGATGGGATTAAAATATCTGAGTAAAAATATCGTCCATTCAGGGTCTGCTTTTGCTATGTCCGTAAGCATTATTTCCTGCATTCTCTTTGACATTCCGTACGGATTTGTAATTTCTCCGAGAGGACACTCTTCCGTAATCGGCACAAACGCGGGATCTCCGTAAACCGTAGCGGATGATGAAAAAACTATTTTCTTTACCTTGAATTCTTCCATTACTTTCAAAAGGATAAGCGTTCCGTGTACGTTGTTGTCGTAATAAAGCCACGGTTTTGCAACACTTTCGCCAACAGCTTTGAGGCCGGCAAAATGAATGACCGCTTCTATTTTTTCGCTTTCAAACACATTTTTTAACGCTTCTTCGTCGCGAATGTCACCTTCGTAAAAATTGACTTTTTTCCGAGTTAACTCGGAAACTCTGTCGAGACTCTCTCTGCAAGAATTTGAAAGATTATCATATACAACGACATCATACCCGTTATTTAACAATTCGAGAACCGTATGGCTTCCTATATAACCCGATCCTCCTGTTACCAATATTGACATATATAATTACCTCCTTTTGTTTCATAAACAATACTTCTTTGAACATCAATCATTCCCTTAGGGAAGTGTCAATCTTTATTGTTTATGACCACAAATTAACCGGATAAACTCCCTGATCTTTCAAAGCCTTAACAGAAGCCATAACGTAAGGCTTATCTTCCTTGTAGGTTACGCCAAACCACTTGTCCTTCGATGAAAGAACCTTTACCGTTGCCTTTCCTTCTTTAAGAAGTCTTCCCACTTCAAGAGGAATATAGCACTCGCTCTTTAAAGGATTTAAAGCGACTTTTTCCTTAAAGAATATATCAAGCGAATTCTTAAGTTCGGGAATAATGCTTGGAAAAAATCCCCACATGTTCATTGAAACGGGCGTATCGGGTGAAATATCCGTATAAGTAGCGCCGTCATCTTCCGAGTATGCCGCACCTCCGTCTTTTTTAATAATATTGGTGCGCTCGTTGATATTCACAAGGAATCCCTCATCATTCGTTTCGCATACGCCTCTTGCTACGGAACCGTTGTCCGTAAGGGTGTTGCCGAGTCTGTAGCCTACCATGGCATATCTGTACTTATCGTCATCATTGTGTGAAACAAGATAATCGTAAAGTACCTTAAATGCTTCGACTCCGTAATAGTCGTCTGCGTTTATTACCGCAAAAGGAGCATCAATTACGTCTCTGCAGGAATAAATCGCATGAGCCGTTCCCCAGGGCTTCTGTCTTCCTTCGGGAATTACGAAACCTTCGGGAACATCGTTCAAATCCTGAAATACATATTCAACTTCCATATGCTTTGAAACTGCGTCGCCGATGCATTCTCTGAAAAGTTCTTCGTTTTCTTTCTTGATGATAAACACAGCCTTTTTAAAGCCTGCACGAATAGCATCGTAAATTGAAAAATCAAGAATTTTGTCACCCTGTTCGTCAACGGGATCGATTTGTTTGAGTCCTCCGTATCTCGAGCCCATACCTGCTGCCATAATAACAAGAATCGGATTATTCATATCTCAATTCTCCTCTCTTTCTATTTTATACTTCAAAAAGCAAATCACCGTATGTCGGCATCGGCCAGAATTCTCTGTCCGTAATCTTTTCAAGTTCATCAACGGGAATTCTGATTTTTTCCATAAGTGAGAACACATTGTCTCTGTACTTGAAAGCTCTGTCTTTATTATTTTTTATCTTCTTTGCATTCTCAAGATTCTCCTGAAGCTCATCCGTAAGCTTTGAAACCTCGTCAACAAGAGAATCAATCCGTGTCAAAAGATTTCTCGGAGTTTTCATCGCATAGCCTACTTTGTCACCGTTGACAATCGTACCCGAAATTTCGTTCATAAACGCAATTTCTGCGGGAATAATCTGTCTTTTTACCATTTCAACAAGACAATTCGCCTCAATATTGATTGTCTTCGAATACGTTTCGTAAAGAATCTCTTTTCTGGATTCAAGCTCGGTCTTTGTGAAAATTCCGAATTTCTCAAAAAGAGCAATACTCTTATCCGTAGTAAGCGTTTCAACGGCATCAAGCATTGTGGGAAGATTCGGAAGTCCTCTTCTTTCGGCTTCCTTAACCCATTCCGGAGCATAATTGTTGCCGTTAAATACAATTCTCTGATGCTTCGTAACATACTCTTTTATAATGTCGTGAACTTCATTGTCAAAGTTCTCAGCCTTTTCGATTCTGTCGGCTGCTTCGCAAAAACTCTCCGCAACGATTGTATTCAAAATGACGTTCGGATCTCCTATGGAGTCTGCTGAACCTACCATACGGAATTCAAACTTGTTTCCCGTAAAAGCAAAAGGTGATGTTCTGTTTCTGTCTGTAGGATCGATTAAAAGATCCGGAAGGGAAGAAACGCCCGTTTCGAGAAGTTCATTCTCCATACAATGCGTTGCCTCGCCCGTTTCTACAAGCTGTTTTACAACATCTTCAAGCTGCTCTCCAAGAAACATCGAAACGATAGCGGGAGGCGCTTCGTTAGCTCCGAGTCTGTGATCGTTTCCGACATCCGATGCCGACTGTCTCAAAAGATCTGCATGAGTATCGACTGCCTTCATAATGCAGGCAAGTACGAACAAAAACTGTATATTCTCATTCGGCGTATCACCGGGATCGAGAAGATTCATTCCGTTATCCGTATTAAGCGACCAGTTATTATGCTTTCCCGAGCCGTTTACTCCCTTAAAAGGTTTCTCATGCAAAAGACATGTAAGATTATGTCTTTCAGCAACCTTTCTCATAGTCTCCATTACAAGCTGATTGTGGTCTGTAGCTATATTTGCGGTTTCATAAATCGGTGCAAGCTCATGCTGTGCCGGAGCTGCTTCGTTATGCTGAGTCTTAGCCGTAACACCGATTTTCCAAAGTTCGATGTTAACGTCCTTCATAAATGCGCCGATACGCTCACGAATGCATCCGTAGTAGTGGTCGTCCATTTCCTGACCTTTGGGTGCCGAAGCTCCGATTAAAGTTCTTCCCGCATAAATTAAGTCAGGTCTCTTAAGATACAAATCTCTGTCGACAAGGAAATATTCCTGCTCGGCTCCTACCGATGCCACTACCTTCTTAGCCTCTTTATTTCCAAAAAGTCTGACAATTCTCAAAGCCTGGTCGTTAATAGCCTGCATGGAACGAAGAAGAGGTGTCTTTTTGTCGAGAGCTTCTCCCTTATATGAGCAAAAAGCCGTTGGGATGCAAAGAATCGTTCCCGTAGCATCTTCTCTCAAAAAAGCAGGTGACGTAATATCCCAGGCGGTATATCCTCTTGCTTCGAATGTGGCGCGAAGACCACCCGAAGGGAAACTTGAGGCATCCGATTCGCCCTTAATAAGTTCCTTTCCGGAAAACTCCATTATCACTTTTCCTTCCACATCGGGATGGGTAATAAATGAATCGTGCTTTTCGGCCGTCGTTCCCGTAAGGGGCTGGAACCAATGCGAATAATGTGTGGCTCCGTTTTCGATTGCCCATTCCTTCATGGCCTTAGCTACGATATCGGCCGTTTTCTTACTTAATTCTCCGCCGAAATCGGCAACTCTCGTTACTTCTTCAAAAGCCTCTTTCGGAAGTCTTTCTTTCATTTTTCCAAGAGTAAAAACATTTGTTGCAAACAACTTCTCAATATTAACATTCTCGCCCATTTTAACGTTGTCCTTTCACGCGCAATATGTCGCCTTCTTCCGGCAATACCGAAAGAGCAATTCTAAGTTCTTGCTGAGGATGAGGACAGGACTCCATTTCATTTCCCTCTTCATCCAAAATCTGTAACACCCTTGTACTTACATTGCTTCCGTCGGGTTTCATTATCTCTATCTCATCCCCGACGAGAAACTTGTTTTTTTGCTCTATGTAAACATATTTGTCATCAACCTTCTTTGAAAGTCCGAGATAAATATATTCGCTTATATATGTATTCGAATCGTAAATTTGCGATTCTTCGGAAGGCTTTCCGAAATAAAAGCCCGTGGTAAACTGCCTGTATGTGCATTTTGCGATTTCTTCGAGATACCACTCCATATTGTCACGGTATTTTTGTTCGCTTTCGAACAAATCGTCAATCGCCTTTCTGTACGTTCTTGCCACACATGCGACATAAAGCGCGGTTTTCATTCTTCCTTCAATCTTAAAGGAATTGATTCCGGCGTCTACCATTTCGGGAATATGCTCTATCATGCACAAATCTTTCGAGTTAAAAATATACGTACCTCTGTCGTTCTCATAAACGGGAAGGTATTCGCCGGGGCGTTGTTCCTCAACAACAGCATACTTCCATCTGCAAGGATGTGTGCACGCGCCCTGATTTGCGTCTCTTCCGGTAAAATAATTCGAAAGAAGACATCTGCCCGAATAGGAAATACACATTGCTCCGTGAATGAAACTTTCTATTTCCATATCTTCGGGGATATTTTCTCTCAGTTCCTTTATCTCCGCCAAAGAAAGTTCTCTTGCATTCACTACTCTTTTGGCTCCGAGCTCGTACCAGAATTTGAATGTCTCATAATTGGTATTGTTTGCCTGCGTTGATATATGAATATCAATCTCGGGACAATACTTTTGAGCCAGTCTGAACATTCCCGGATCCGATATGATAAGGCCGTCAGGTTTTATCTCATTCATCTTGCCGAAGTATTCTTTTGCTTCAGAAAGATCGTTATTGTGCGCAAAAACATTGGCGGTAACATAAACCTTAACGCCTTTTTCATGCGCATATAAAATGCCTGTTTTCATATCTTCTTCCGAAAAATTTTTGGCTTTGGCACGAAGCGAAAAAATATCTCCGCCGATATAAACCGCATCGGCTCCGTATCTAACCGCGGTCTTTAATACCTCAAGACTCCCGGCGGGAATCAGCAATTCAGGTTTGTCCATTGTTTTTACCTTTTCTTTACCGAAAGCGTCATGCCGTCCCCTGTCGGAATGATGACGTTTTCCAAAATGTCTTCGTCTTTAAGTCTTAAAAGATACTCTCTCATTCGTGAGTGTATCGTTCTGTTTCTTCGCGTCACGGCAAATCTCGATTCGATTATCTCGCCCTCTTTAAAAATATTGTCGGTAATAAGAAGGCCGCCTACCCTTAACAATCTCAAAAGGTCATCGAGATATGCTTCATATTGCCCCTTCGGTCCATCCAAAAAAATCACGTCAAATTGCTCGTCGAGTTTTTTTATAACCTCACCGGCATCGCCTTCGATAAGCGTTATTTTTTGTTTAGTGTCATACTTCAAAAAATTCTTTTTGGCCTCATCAATTCTTGGCTTATAATTCTCGATTGTCTTTATCTTACAGCCGTCATCCGTGTATTCAGCCATAAGAAGCGATGAAAATCCGACAGCCGTGCCAATCTCGAGAATCGAAGAAGGTCTTTTCATCGTCATCAAAAGGCGAAGCAAATCTCTGCTGTCTCTTCTTATAATCGGAACATCGTTTTCCTCAGCCGACAATGCAAGTTTCTCAAGATATTCCGGGAATTTTCTCGACATGCTTTCTATAAAAATATCGATTCTTTCGCTGTTATCCATTTCTGTTCTTTCTACTCGTTTCCATCCGATGCATTATCATCCGTCGCGTTATCGTCGGCAGAATCCCACAAAGTTGCGGCATCTTTCGATGACGTTGCCGCCTCTTCATCCTCAGAGTTTTCATCTCCTGTATCGGTATCATCCGCGGCCATTACCGCCATCATGTCAAAAGGCGACATAGCTGTACTCAACTCATATACTCCGGGTTGCAATTTCTTGTCATATACGGAAAACTTCACCTGAAGCATAAACAAAAGGCTGTTATCTATAAGTCCTTTGTCTTTAAGGATATCTCCTATTTCTTTATCTGATTTTCCTTCGACTATGGCAACCGTTTTGGTAAGTCCCGGAGCCGGGTCCTTTGCTTCATCGGCAAAAATTTTGAATCCGAAATCATAGCAATACGCCATACAATTGTATCCGGCGTAAATCAATGCTCCGATTATCGCAAGTCTTACAATAATAAATACGATTTCGGTAATAATCTTTCTGTTCATACAATTCCTCACTCAAAGTCAACGGCTTCGGTAATTTTCATGCAAATATCCTGAATCATCCTGCATAAAGCCACTTCCGCATCAAGGTACTCTTCGACTCCGGGAGTATCCTTAAGTGCAGAAAAATCACGTTCAAAAGCTTCCGATTTGTCAAACAATTCCTCTTCGCTTGCCATATTTTGGAGATTATACCGTTTTCTTCTGTAATCAACGACATTTCTCCATAACTCTTCATTTTGTTTGATTTCTTTCAGTTTGTCACGATATGTTACATACTCTTCGCTCTTTTTGATTGATTCAATAAAAGCATCCGTTTCTTTGTTTAGACCGCTCATAACTATACCTCTGTAATAATCGGAAGAATCATAGGTTTTCTCTTTGTATTCTTCCAGAAATAATCTCCCAAAAAGTCCTTAATTATATTCTTGCATCTGTGGGTGTCCGAAATATCTTTGGCTTTTTTCTCCGCCAAATACTCGGAAAGCTGAGCCTGGGCACTTCCGAGAAGTTCTTCAGATTCTTTGGCATACACAAATCCTCTCGTTACTATCTCCGGTCCGGCAAAAATCTCTCCGGTGTACGAATCAAGCGTAAGAACAACCACCACTATTCCGTCTTCCGCAAGTTTCTGTCTGTCTCTCAAAACGATGTTTCCGACATCTCCGACTCCGAGTCCGTCCACAAACACGGTTCCCGCCTCAACATTTCCGATTATTTCGGCCCTCTCTTTTGTAAGTTCCAAAACATTTCCGGATGAAAGAATAAAAATATTCTCCTTATCCATGCCGATATCGGTTGCAAGTTTGGCATGAGCCTTAAGATGCTTGTATTCTCCATGAACGGGAATCGCATACTGCGGATTTGTAAGAGCATATATAAGTTTAATCTCTTCTCTGCAGGCATGTCCCGATACATGTGTATCTTCAAAATTAACATCGGCTCCGAGTCTCAAAAGGTCGTTCATAACCTTCGTAACAGCCTTTTCGTTTCCGGGAATCGGATGTGACGAAAAGATTACAACGTCGCCGGGAAGAATCTTGACTTTTCTGTGCGTTCCCATTGCCATTCGGCTTAATGCAGCCATACTTTCGCCCTGGCTTCCCGTTGTGATAAGAACTGTCTGTTCATTCGGATAGTCCTTAATGTTGTCAATGTCAATAAGCGTATTCTCCGGGATCGTAAGTCTTCCGAGTTTTTCGGCAACATCAATGATGTTGACCATGCTTCGCCCTTCCACAACAACTTTCCTTCCGCATTTGTGTGCCGAATTGATAATCTGTTGCACTCTGTCAACGTTCGATGCAAAAGTAGCTACAATAATTCTTGAATTCTTATGCTCGTTAAACAGAATGTCAAACGTTCTTCCGACAGTTTTTTCAGAAGGTGTAAAGCCCTCTCTTTCGGCATTCGTCGAATCGCACATCAAAGCAAGAACACCTTTGTTTCCAAGTTCAGCGAATCGCTCGAGATCTATTCTGTCACCGAACACCGGCGTATAATCAACCTTAAAATCCCCGGTATGAATAATAACACCGGCAGGCGTATGAATCGCAAGCGCCGCAGCATCCACAATACTGTGATTCGTTTTTATAAATTCCACTCCGAAGCATCCGATTTTTACCGTATCTCCGAAATGAACGGTATACCTTTCAACAGTGTCGAGAAGTTCATGTTCTTTTAATTTGTTTTCTATAAGTCCCTGCGTAAGCGTAGTGGCAAATACGGGAACATTTATTTTCTTTAAAATATAAGGCAACGCCCCGATATGATCCTCATGTCCGTGAGTAATCATAAATCCGAGCACTTTGTCTTTATTTTCCTCCAGATACGAAACATCCGGAATTACCAAATCAATTCCGAACATATCGTCTTCGGGGAATCCCAATCCGCAATCGATAACTATTATCTGATTGTTGTACTCAATGGCGGTAATATTTACTCCGATTCGCTCAAGTCCTCCCAGAGGAATGATGCGAACGCCGTTTAAATCCTTCTTCAAACTAAGCTCCTTTATCGTCGTTATGCTATTCAAATTCGACATCTTCGAGAATGTTTTCGAAAATATCCGCAACAGCTTTTAATTCTTCATCATCGGAAACAATTTCGTAAATCGCTTCCTCATCTTCCCTTGCAGACATATCCTTGAGAATCAGCGCTTCCGAATCGCCCTCTTCCTCTTTTGTAACAAGAATATAATCAACTCCCGAAACAGTCGTCTGCTCAAGAACAAAAAATTCAACAGGTTCTTCATTTTCGGGTTTAAAAACTATTTTTTCCATAAAATCTCCTTTAGTTCTTCAAGCTGTCCATATAATCCTGAAGAATAATCATGGCGGCAATCTTATCGACGTACTTTTTTCTGTCAACGCCTTTGATTCCCACTTCACTCATTATTTCGTCAGCCTCAACCGTTGTAAGTCTCTCGTCCCAAAGAACCACAGGAAGCCCCGTTCTTCTTTCAAGCATTTCTTTGAATGCCAAAGTTTTTTCGACACGGTCTCCGCAAGTGTTATTCATATTGACGGGAAGTCCGAGCACTATTTTTTCCGCTCCGAGTTCGGTTATCAAAGTTTCGATTCTTGCAAGCGTCTGCCGTAACTTGTCTTCGCGTTCGCGTCTTATAATTTCGACACCGCTCGCTATAAGTCCCGTAGGATCGCTAATCGCAACGCCGACCGTCTTAGAGCCGAAATCAAGTCCCAAAAGTCTTTCGTTACTGCTCATCGGTTTCCTCTTCATCCCATCCGTTCGAGAAAATGTATTCAAGGAACATCTCTTCAACAAGTTCGTCCCTTTCGACCTTCATGATAAGGCTTCTTGCTCCCTTATAGCTTGTAATATATGTGGGATCACCCGACATAATATAACCTACTATCTGGTTAACGGGATTATAACCTTTCTCCTTAAGTGCATTGTATACTTCTTTGATTATGTTGTTTACGGAATCTCTTTCATCCCATCCTACATTAAAATATTGTGTTTCGGTGGATACTGCCATACCTAATCCCCTTTCCTGTAATATTTCGCTGCTTTTTCGCAAATTCTATATTTCCATATTTTTATCTTTTTTAATCTGTCCGTTGTTGCTCAGATTGTCTTCGCGCAATTTTTCTTTCCCCTCAGAAAAAAAATTAACACATAAATAACAATTAAGTATACCATACTTTCCTTGTATTTAAAAGGATTTACAAATTATTCGGTCCAAAGCTTTGAGGAAGCATGTCCTTCAAAAGATACTTCTCATAATCCTTCGTTGAAGCAACAACATATATTTCAAATGTGTCCTCATCGCAAAACTCGCGCATAACCTGTCTGCAAATGCCGCAAGGATATGCAAAATCCTTAGGTTCCTCTCCTTCTTTGCCGCCCGCTATCGCTATGGCTTTAAATTCTTTCTTTCCTTCTGAAACCGCCTTAAAAAATGCTGTTCTTTCGGCACAATTCGTTGCTCCGTACGAAGCGTTTTCAATGTTTGCGCCTTTAACGATTTCCCCGTCTTTCGTAAGAAGCGCCGCTCCCACTGCATAATGCGAATATGGACAATATGATAATTTTCTTGCTTCAAGCGAAGCCGAAAGCAATTCTTCGATTTTGTTCATGACATCTCCCCCCTTATCTTTTTCATCATTGTTTCACACAGGCCGATACGATTTCTTTTGTAAGAATGTCTGTTATACATACATCAAGCGATTTTCCGATAACCTCTTTTGTCAATTCTTCCCCATCAATTGCCGCCATAACATATTCCGGAGTATGACCGACATAATATTCGCGTCCGTCTATAAACTTGGTCTCTTCGACGATAATGTTGGTTTCTGTTCCGATTTTGGACTCACGAAACTTCTTCGATTCCGTCTCATCAAGTTCCAAAAGTATTCTGACCCTTTCTTTCTTTTCATTTGCGGAAAGCTGTCCTTCCATTCTGTCGGCTATTGTTCCCTTCCTTCTGGAATACGGGAAAATATGTGTCTCAAAAAATTTGACCTTCTTTAAATATTCAACCGTTTCCGCAAATTCTTCTTCCGTTTCTCCGGGAAATCCTACTATCACATCGGTAGTAATCGCACATCCTTCAAAATATTTCCTCAAAAGCACGGTTTTATCGTAAAATGCGTCAACATCGTAATGTCTGTTCATTCGTTTCAAAACAGTATTGCACCCCGACTGAAGCGAAATATGAAAATGCGGACAAAGTTTTTTTACCTTCGAAAGATTCGAAACGAATTCCTCCGTAAGTATCATCGGCTCGAAAGAACCGATTCTGATTCTCTCAATTCCGTGGATATCATTAATATCTTTGAGCAATTCAAAAAGATGAACTGCAGGTTCTTTTCCGTCTTTGAAATCTTTTCCGTAAGACGAAATGTGAATTCCCGTCAGTACAACTTCCCTGTATCCGGCTTCGGCAAGTTTTTTAATTTCTCCAATCACGTTGTCGGGCCTTCTCGATCTGATATTTCCCCGAGTATACGGAATAATGCAATAAGTGCAATATCTGTCGCATCCGTCCTGAATCTTTACGAACGCTCTGCTTCTCTCCTCGCTCTTTGTTACATTTAATTCTTCGTAATCGCAATGCATAATGTCCGTAAGGGTCCTGCCTTCAAGAGACTTATCCGAGTTGCCGGCATTCGTTTTGTTTTCGCACGATATCTGATTGTTTTCCTTATCTTTTTTGTCAAAATACTCTTCAAGAAGTTCAAAAATTTCCTTCTTTTTGTTGTTTCCGACAATCAAATCTATTGATTCGTCTTTCATGACCTCGTCGGGATTCGCCTGCACAAAACATCCCACTGCAACAACGGTAGCTTCGGGATTCTCTTTTTTGGCTTTGTGAATCATCTGTCGGCTTTTCCTGTCGGCAATATTCGTTACCGAGCAGGTATTTATAATATATACATCCGCTTTTTGTTCAAACCCGACAAGTTCGTATCCAAAATCAGCGCAATTTTGTGTCATATAATCAAGTTCATATGAATTTACCTTACATCCAAGGTTATGAAATGCTATTTTTCTCATATATTGTTACCCATTTTCATTACTTTTACACATTGACTTTTTGAGCGCGATAACCTATTATTAACTCGTGCTTATGTGTAAAAGTCAGTAATTCAAGGAGGTTATAAAAATGAAGACAGTTACAATTTCATTAAACTCAATCGATAAAGTTAAAGCTTTCGTTAACGAAATCACCAAGTTCGATTATGACTTTGATTTGGTATCCGGAAGATATGTAATCGATGCAAAATCAATTATGGGAATCTTTTCACTTGATTTATCAAAGAGTATTGATTTAAACATTCATGCAGAGAACGATCTCGATGAAATTTTGAAAGTTCTTGAACCATACATCATTCAGTAATTTTTCCTATTTACAAAACGGTATCGTAAAAACGATACCGTTATTTTTTTGCTCAAATATAAATTATTTCTCTTTCGTTTACGGCTTTATCCACCATTTCGTCGATAATTGCGTCAAGATTATGCTCATGTCTTTCGATAACGCTTACAACAGGCTTTGTGACAGGATGTTCCGCAACAAATATAGTACAGCAATCCTCGTAAGGAAGCACACTTGTCTCATATGTATCAATTCTTTCCGCTATGTCCACGATATCCTGCTTATCAAATGCTATAAGCGGTCTGTACACAGGAAGCGTGCATACAGCATTTGTACACATCAAAGACTGCATTGTTTGGCTCGCAACCTGACCGATACTCTCTCCCGTTACAAGTCCGATACAATCATCCTGCAAAGCAATTCTTTCGGCAATTCTCATCATGTATCTTCTCATGATAATCGTAAGTTCGTCAGGCGGACACATTTTATATATCGACATCTGAATATCTGTAAAATTAATAACATGAAGCTTAATGTTTCCCGTATATTTGGAAACGATTTTGGCAAGATCCACAACCTTCTCTTTTGCTCGCTCCGATGTGTAAGGAGGTGCGTGGAAATAGATTGCTTCAATCTTTACGCCTCTTTTTGATATCATGTATGCCGCAACCGGCGAATCAAGTCCTCCCGAAAGAAGAACCATCGCCTTACCCGCCGTACCCACGGGCATTCCACCGGGACCCGGAATTGTTTTTGAATAAATATATATTCTTTCTCTGATTTCGACTCTTACCAAAACATCGGGATTATGAACGTCAACCTTAAGTCCCGGGAATGCATCGAGAAGCACTCCTCCCAGCTCACAATTCATCGTCTGGCTGTCAACGGGATAATTCTTTCTGGCACGTTTGCAAAGCATTTTAAACGTAAAATTCGTATCCTCGTAAGTCTCGCGAATATACTTTTCCACATTGACCTTTAAATCTTCGAAACCGTTATCTTCAATAACGTAAACGGGACAAATGTGTGTGATTCCGAATACACATTTCAAAGCCGCAATCAATTCTTCTTCGTCATAATCGCTTAATGCTTCAACATATATTCTTGTAAGGTTCTTATAAACCTTAAATTCACCGTCGATTCTCTTAACGGCATCGTCGACTCTTCTTACAAGGGCATCCTCGAAAATAAAACGATTCTTTCCCTTCAAAAATATCTCGCCATATTTTAACAAATATGTCTTTTTCATAAATCCTCCGTATCAACCGCCGAATTCGATATACTGCTTTTTAACGTCGGCATATTGAATCTGGCTTATGGGAATTTCAACTCCCTGTTTTGTCAAAAATCTGTATCGTGCGATGTCCTTTACTTCGGACATATTGATTATATAAGAACGATGGCATCTGACGAATCTGTTCGCGGGCACCTGTTTTTCCATATCGGAAAATTTTGAATGAACCGTAATTCTTTCGCTCTTTGTGACAACTTCCGTATCTCTTCCGTAACTTTCAAGATATACTATGTCATTAAGGTTAATCTTATAAAATTTGTCGGCAACCTGAAATGCCAAATATTCCTTCGTAACACCTTTTTTGTTATACGCTTCGAGTATTGCTTCACGAAGCATTTCCGTCTGAACCGGTTTCTGAAGGTATCTCAAAGCATTTACTCTGTATCCGTCAAGAGCATAATCGGCCGTCGAAGAAATAAACACAATCGGAATTTTCTCTCCTAAGTTTCTAAGTTCTTCCGCCGCTTCTATTCCGTTCATTCCAACGGCAAGAATATCCGACAACAACAAATCATACTGTGCGCCTTCTTTGGAAAGCCCTTCTATCATCGAGGTCATATCTTCAAACGTTGTAATCGTATAATCGATATTTTCCTCCTCAAGCACCTGTTCCGTAAGTGCCTGGTTAATCATAAGAGATGTCATCTCATCATCGCAAATAGCCACTCTAAACATAAATATCCCCTTTATTATGTATAAAATACCACTCAAGAATTATACTAAATCATATCATTTTTGGCAAGTTACCAAAGGTATGCGAAGTTCGTCAACGGTCCTTAAAAACAAGCACAAACGAAAGCACCGCTAAAGCTATAAACGCGACTCCCAAAGCCATCATTCCAAGTTGAATCCAAATACTGTCCTTGACCAGGACGTAAGGTGCAACGTACGATTTGGCCTCATCATATCCGATGCCGTACTGCTCGCTTATCTTATCCGCAAAATTAGCCCTTGCCCAATCAGGCATATCGCTTATTCTGCCTTCAATCGAATATGTCGCAATATTTTCGGAAGCCGATTCCGCCAAGGTTCTTACAGCCTCAATTTCGTCATAATCGCTCTTCGGAATCTGAACTCCTATGAATTTTTTGACAACGCTTTTTCCGTTTTCATCCTCTTCAAGTTGGGGGATAAGATAAATTCTTGTTCCTCCCATCTTTTTCTTTGATGCCGTATTAACCACATATCCGCTGTATCTGACATTAATATCCGCAATAGCATGTTTCTCGGTAATATATGTCCAGGATTTTATATCATACAGGTCCGTAGGCTCATTTAACATTGAGCCGTACCTTATATACGATAATATTATTATGAAAATGCCTGCGATAACAAACATAATACCCACCAGAATTCTATCACTGTTTTTTCCCATATCTTCAATCTCCTCAGGTAATCTTATATAATAAATACCGTTTTTATCTTCCGATTCTGTTATCGATTATCGCCTTCGTAATCAAACTGATTAATTCGCGGTACTCCGTAACAAATTCCTCATGCGTTGACTGAATAAACGACGCATTTTCTTCTTTTCCGGCAAGTTCAAGTTCGTATGCCTTATCCGCCAGTTTGTCAGCGCCTATGTTTCTGCACGCGCCTTTTATCGAGTGCGCTATGACGCCGTAATTCTTCCAATCGGCTTCATCGAAATATTTTTCAAGTCCCGAAGACAGATTCGAAGCCGAAAAAGTCTGAAGTACACGAATATAGACATTCAAATTTCCGCCGCAGTTTCTGATACCCGTTTCGGCATTTACTCCCTTCAGAGACAAGAGCATTTCTTCGTCTCTTTCTCTTCCGCTCTTATTTCCGTCGGGATTTTTCATGGCAGGCATTTCTTTACCGTCAACGATTCGAATCTGCTTATCGATAGGAAGCCATTTCTTCAAAATGTCGTTAAGCTGATTGACATGTATGGGTTTGGGAAGATAATCGTTCATTCCCGCCTCTTTAAACTGCTTTTCAACACCCTTAATCGCATTTGCCGTAAGAGCAATAATAGGAATTTCTTTAGCATATTGAGAATCGAGTGCTCTTATTTTCTCAGTTGTTTCGACACCGTCCATAAAAGGCATCATATGGTCCATGAAAATAATGTCGTAGGTAAGAAGGTGCTCCTCTATTCTGTTCAATGCTTCGGCTCCGTTATCGATTGTTGTCGCTTCAAATCCGAATCGTTTCATAAGTTCGCATGCAACGACAAGGTTAACCTTATTATCATCGACAATCATTACACGGGCATTGGGTGCCTTAAATGTAATGTTGAATTCCTGATTCTGTTTTTCGATAAGAGAATGGTCCGCTTTGTAATTCGAAGGTCTTGAATCCTTAACCTTTTGCGGAAGCGAAAAACTGAACGTGGAACCGAAGTCCACTTCGCTTGTTGCCCATATGCTTCCACCCATAAGTTCCAATAAATTCTTTGAAATTGCTAGGCCGAGTCCGGTACCTTCGACATTTCTGTTCTTTCTTGTATCTATCTGTCCGAAAGCCTTGAAAAGTTTGCTCATGTTGGCTTCCGAAATACCGATACCTGTATCTTTTACCTCAACTTCCAAAACACCTTCTTCAGGTCCTCTGGCAACCCACACGATTTTCAAAGTAATCGAACCTCTGTGGGTAAAGTTTACGGCATTATTTAGAAGATTTATTAAAATCTGTCTGATTCTCAGTTCGTCTCCGATAAGTACCCTTGGGATTTTGGGATCCACATCGACAATCAATTTAACAGACTTGTCTTTCATTCTGAATTCGATGATACTTATAACATCATGAATAAGCGAATTGAAATGATAACTGTCCTCATTTATTTCCATTTTACCGGAATCGATTTTTGAAAAATCAAGAATCTCGTTTATAATCGAAAGAAGGCTTTCGCTTGATTTTTGTATCGTTTCAATATATCCGTTTTCCTCGTCGCTGAAATCCCTTTCCGAAAGAATCTGAGCCATACCGCAGATGGCATTCATGGGCGTTCTTATTTCATGAGACATATTCGCAAGGAAGTTACCTTTAGCTTCCAATGCGTTTCTTGCTTCGATGTTTTTCTCCTCCATCAAATGCTTGTAGTTATTTACACCGTTTACCATGAAGATAAATGTAACCATACCGAACGCATAAAGGACAAGATAAATGAAATAAAGTTGCGTGGGACATACGCTTGAAATCGTATCGATCTGAAAAATCGAAATAAGCACCAAAAGAGCCGATGAGGCAATCGCATATTCAAACATCATTTCCTTGTTAGAATACAGAGCAATAAGTATTCCCGCGGCGAAAAATATCATGATAATCATTCCCAAAGTTTCCAATCTCCAGGAAATCAGATAACTGATAACAAGCATCGTGATATAAAACACTCTGACGATAACCTTTTCTTTTTTTACAAATCTGAAAACAAGAAAAGTGGCAAGCGGTGCCAAATAACCGATTGATATCCAAAGCGCTTCATTAATTCCGAATTGTGAATACGCATAAATCACATGAAGCGTAACCACGCAAACAAACTCGATTACGCAAAGAACTATCGTTGTAGAAAACGGTAACATATTCTGCTCCTTTTATCTTCTTACATATGCTCTCAATGTTGTAAGCACCTCAGAAAGTGCCTCCGTCGAAAAATCGACTTCCGATTCCGTCGTATAAACCGAAAAACTGAATCTTACCGTAGAATCAAGATACTTTTTATCAACGCCTATTGCCTGAAGCGTTGCCGAAACAGCCGGCTTATTCGATGAGCAGGCGCTTCCGGCCGAGACATAGATTCCTTTTTCTTCCAAAGCGTGAAGAAGCACTTCCGCACGAATTCCGTCAATCGATACACTGACAATATGAGGTGCGCTGTGCAAAGAATCTGCTCCGTTTACAATCGTTCCTTCTATCTTTGAGAGGTTATTAATCATTCTTTCTCTCAGTTCATACATTCTCTTTGTATCTTCTTCAAAGCCCGCAAATACTTTTTCGATTGCGGCTCCGAGCCCTACGATTCCAAGGACGTTTTCCGTTCCGCTTCGAAGGTTTCGCTGCTGTCCTCCGCCGTTAATTAAGGGCTTCATTTTTACGTTTTCAGCGATGTACAAAAATCCTATTCCCTTAGGTCCGTGAATCTTATGGCCGCTTACACTCAAAAGATCTATTCCCATTTTTTTAGGTATTATGGGGATTTTTCCGTATGCCTGAACAGCATCGACATGGAAAAGCGTTTTGGGATTCTTTTTCTTTATTATTTTAGAAATCTCTTCAATGGGCTGAATCGAGCCTATCTCATTGTTAACGCCCATAACAGACACAAGAATCGTATCTTCTCTTATGGCGGATTCAAGTTCGCACAAATCCACAATGCCTTCATTCGAAACGTTAAGATAGGTTATTTCATATCCTTCTTCCTTAAGAAACGCCGCAGTCTGAAGAATTGCGGCATGTTCAAATTTTGTTGTTATGATATGCATACCGTTTCTTTTGTAGGCCCTTGCGACCCCAATAAGCGCCATATTGTCAGACTCCGTACCGCCGGATGTATATACTATTTCTTTATCCTTACATTTAAGCGTGGCGGCAATCGTTTCCGTAGTTTTTTTTATTTTCTTTTCGGCCTCAAGACCTTTTAAATGCATGCTCGAAGGATTGCCGAAACACTCCGTCATTTCATCTGTAACCGCATCGACAACCTCAGGAAAGCATTTGGTCGTTGCGGAATTGTCCATATAACATTCCATAATTATCTATCTTCCTATCTCAGTTTCGTACCCTATCCATGCAAGAACGGTCATTCCCGCCGTTTCAGTACGAAGAATTCTTTGCCCCAAAGATATGGGCACAATACCGCACTCCTTGGCATACTCTATCTCCGATTCATCAAAACCGCCCTCGGGTCCTATGAATACGGCAACGCTTTGCCCCTCTTTAAGGCTCTTAAAAACTTCTTTCGTGTTGTCGGTTCCTTCACACAATTCATAGGGAATCATCTTCACATCTTTTTCTTTTGCAGAATCACACGCTTTTTTAAAAGAAACTATCTGTCCGATATTTGGGATAATTGCTCTTTTGCTTTGTTTTCCTGCAGCCTCAGCTATTGCCTGCCATCTTTGCACACGCGATTCCTTCTTTTTGTCATCTATTTTGACAACGCATCGTTTTGTCTCAACGGGAATAATTTCGCATACGCCAAGTTCGACGCATTTTTGAATAATCATCTCCATCTTGTCGCTTTTCGGAAGTCCCTGATAAAGCGAAACCTTAACCGGCAATTCCACATTTGCCTTTTTTACAAACATGATTTTGGCGGTAATTCTTTCCTCGGAAAGTTCCGTGATTTCGCATCGATACTCGTCTTCGTCCTCGCCGTTTCCGACTGATATTTCTTCTTTGACATGCATTCTCAAAACATTTTTTATATGATTGACGTCCTTGCCTTCAATATATACGAGGCTGTCACCTATATTGCTTTTATCCGTAAAAAAATGATACATAATCTACTTTCTCGCCGTTATTGAAACCCATTCGCCCTGTCTTGTTACTTCAAGAACCTCAAGTCCTTCTCTCTTCATTACATCAAGCATAAATTCCTCTTTTTCGTCGATGATTCCCGATGTAATGTAAATTCCGCCCTTTTTGAGCTGATTTTTAATTACGGGTGTCAAAACATCAAGAACGTTATGAAGAATATTTGCAACAACGATATCATACTTTTCATAGCCGGCCCAATCCATCACTTCTTTTTCGGAAATGATATTGCCGATGATAATCTCAAAGTCTTTAGGATTGATTCCGTTGTTCTCAAGATTCTCCTTCGAAGCATCAAGTGCGCAGGGATCGAGGTCTGTCCCCTTCGCATGTTTCGCACCGTACATAAGCGCAACTATTCCGAGAATTCCGCTTCCGCATCCGACGTCAAGAATCTCCGTTTCCTTCGTCACATACTTTTTAATCTGTCTTATGCAAAGTTGAGTTGTTTCATGAGCTCCGGTACCGAATGCGGTTCCCGGATCGATGTGAAGAATTTTGCCGTCATGATTCGGATTTTCCATCTCTTCCCACGAAGGAATGACAAGCAAATCATCTATGTAAAACTGATGAAAATACTGCTTCCAATTGTTAATCCAATCTAAGTCTTCCGTTTCCGAAAGATAAACGCTTCCTTCTCCGATATCGGTAAATTCCTTTATCGCCTCAAGTTCTTCCTTGACGTTTGACATAAGAGCATTCATATCAAGCTCATCGTTTTGTTCCACAAAAAAATTAAGATATGCGATTCCGTCGTCCTCTTCGTTTACGGGAGGAATATCCACAAACATCTGCTCTTTTTCGAGGGGTGTCAAAGGAATCTTGTCTTCTATCTGGGCTCCTTCAAGTCCTATGTCCTCCATATAGCAGATAATTATGTCCTCCGCTTCCGTAATTGTTTTAATCGTAATCTTTTTCCACTTCATAGTATTATCCTTTCAGGTTATTCTCTGTCTTCCAAATCGATTTTCAAAGTTTCAAGATACGGAACCATAACGTCCGCATTTCTTGGTATTACATAAGCGGGATTAAGTTCGTCATGTCTGAAACTCTTTCTTCCGCCTTCTTTTGCCCTCTCCCAAAAAATCTTCAAATACTCAAAGGGCAAATAATAAAGTTCGTCTATCGACGTATAATATATCAAAAAAAACGCAATGCCTCCCTGCTTTTCAAAATCTTCCATGAATTTGTACTGATGTTCATGAATATTCTGAAGCGAGAAAGTCTCGGATTTACTTTCCTTTGCATCAAAACAGACGGGTATGCCCTGCACCGCTCCGATGTAGTCTACCGTACTCTTTTGGTCAAAATATGCAAGTGTAATATGTCTCGAATTCTGATCCATCTCAATGGGAGTAATCGGAGTCGGTATTTTTTGAATAAGCGCAAGCCCGTCTTCTCTGTATATTTCGTTTGTTCTGTTAATCATGTCCTCAAGAACCGAGCCTCGAAGACCTCTTGAATTCCAGGTTGCCATTTTGTCACCGAAAATTTATATTTCATGATACATATTTTTTTTATTATACCATATACAAGAACTTTGATGTATATATAAAATAGCCCGCCGGAATATTTCTCCGACAGGCTGACTTTTTTACTTAAATAAACCTTTTTTTCTTTTTTCCTTAGGAATACCGTCTTTTTCGGCATCTTTTGTTGCATTCAGATAATCGCCCGAAACCGCATCATACGCTTTAAGAGCCTCTTTGGCTTCCGCCGAAAGGTGATCCGGTACTTTTACCACAAGTTTAACGTAGTGATCGCCTCTTGAGTCCTTATTCTTTATGTAAGGAACACCTTTTCCGCGCAGTCTCAATGTGGTGTCTGTCTGAGTTCCGGCCTTAATTTCGTATACAACCTTTCCGTCAACGGTATCGATATATATTTCTCCGCCGATTGCAGCTACGCTGAAAGGAAGAGATACCGTCGAATAAATATCGTTTCCGTTTCTCGTAAAGGTCGAGTGCTTTCCGACAATTGCACCGACAAGTATGTCGCCTCTGGGGCCGCCGTTTGCGCCGGGCTCGCCTTTTCCGGGAATCTTGCACGCAAGCTGTCCGTCATCAATACCGGCAGGGAACTTAACGGCATATTTCTTTTTGATTGTTGTATATCCGGTTCCGCGGCAATCAGGACATTTTTCTTTGATAATCTTTCCTTTTCCGCCACATTCGCGACATGTCTGAACCGATTGAATCTGTCCGAAAAACGAATTCTGTGTAACGACAACCTGTCCCTTTCCTTTACAGGTAGGACACGTATCGGGAGACGTTCCGGCCTTTGCTCCGCTTCCGTGGCACGACTTACAGTCTTCTTTTACATTGACCTCTATCTCTTTCTCAACACCGAATACGGCTTCTTCAAATGTAATTCTTACTCTTTGAACAATATCCTGTCCTCTTGAAGGACCGCTTCTCGATGAACGTCTTCCGCCTCCGAAAAGATCTCCGAATCCGAAAAGGTCACTGAAAATATCACTGAAATCAGCACTGCTGAAATCAAAGCCTCCGGCTCCTCCTGCTCCGCCTTCAAATGCAGAATGGCCGAATTGATCGTACTGTCTTCTCTTTTCTGCATCACTTAAAACGGCGTATGCCTCCGATGCTTCTTTGAATTTGGCTTCTGCATCGGGATCGTCGGGATTCATATCGGGATGATATTTCTTTGCCAAAACTCTGTATGCTTTTTTTATCTCGGCATCGTCTGCGTTTTTATCCACTCCGAGGACTTCGTAGTAATCTCTTTTGTTTGCCATAATATCCTCCGGGTCATTTTATATGACCTTGTAAATGCACCAAGAGTAAAACAATTTTTGCGTTGTCTTACTCTCAGTGCTATTAATTAATTAGTTTTTATTTCAACTTTTCAAAAAATCTTAAACTTCTCTGAAATCTCCGGCAAAATCTCCGGCTTCTCCGCCGTTTCCGTCGTTTCCGTTATCTGAACCCATATCGGAGCCTGCACCTGCGAATCCGCTCATATCGGGACCTGCACCCTGTGCGCCCTGCATTGACTCATACATCTTTGTGAATAAGCCCTGAGCTTTTTCCATCATCTTTTCCTGTGCAGCCTTAAGTTCTCCGACTTCATCTTCTGTCATTTCTCTGTCTTTTGTCTTCTCAAGAATTGCTTTTACATTCTCGATTTCAGCCTGGAGATCTGTCTTCTCGGAATCGGAAATCTTGTCACCTACTTCGTTCAATGCCTTCTCAGTCTGGAATACCATTGAGTCTGCATCGTTTCTTGCGTCGATAGCTTCTTTCTTCTTCTTATCCTGAGCTTCGTACTCAGCTGCTTCCTTTACAGCCTTCTCGATATCGTCATCAGACATATTGGAGCCTGCCGTAATTGTGATGTGCTGTTCCTTGCCTGTTCCGAGGTCCTTTGCAGATACGTTTACAATACCGTTTGCGTCGATATCGAAGGTAACTTCAATCTGAGGAACACCTCTTCTTGCGGGAGGAATACCGTCAAGACGGAACTGACCGAGAGACTTGTTGTCTCTTGCGAACTGTCTTTCACCCTGAACAACGTTGATGTCAACTGCTGTCTGGTTATCTGCTGCCGTAGAGAATACCTGGCTCTTCTTTACGGGGATAGTTGTATTTCTTTCAATAAGTTTTGTTGCAACACCACCCATTGTCTCAATTGCAAGTGACAAAGGAGTAACGTCAAGAAGAAGGATTTCGCCTGCACCTGCATCGCCTGCAAGCTTACCACCCTGAATTGATGCACCGAGTGCAACGCATTCGTCGGGGTTAAGGTTCTTGGAAGGCTCCTGTCCCGTCAACTGTTTAACCTTATCCTGAACTGCGGGAATACGTGTTGAACCACCGACCAAAAGAACCTTTCCGAGTTCAGATGTCTTAATTCCGGCATCAGACAAAGCTCTCTGTACAGGGCCTGCCGTACGTTCTACAAGGTCATGTGTAAGTTCATCGAATTTAGCTCTTGTAAGAGACATTTCAAAATGCTTGGGTCCTTCTGCCGTAGCTGTAAGGTAAGGAAGGTTAATATCTGTTGTTGTAGCGCTTGAAAGCTCCTTCTTAGCCTTCTCAGAAGCTTCTTTGATACGCTGAAGAGCCATTGTATCTTTTGAAAGGTCGATACCTTCCTGTTTCTTGAACTCTTCCAAAATGTAATCCGTTATCTTCTGGTCAAAGTCGTCACCACCGAGTCTGTTATCTCCGGCTGTAGCACGTACTTCAATGATACCGTCACCGATTTCGATGATTGAAACATCGAATGTACCGCCGCCGAGGTCATAAACCATGATAATCTGCTCTTTCTCGTTATCAAGACCGTATGCCAATGCTGCAGCAGTAGGCTCGTTGATAATTCTCTTTACATCAAGGCCTGCAATCTTACCGGCATCCTTTGTTGCCTGACGCTGAGCGTCATTGAAGTATGCGGGAACGGTAATTACAGCTTCTGTAACCTTCTCACCGAGATATCCTTCAGCATCTGCTTTCAATTTCTGAAGAATCATAGCCGAAATCTGCTGAGGTGAGTACTTCTTTCCATCGATTGTTCTGCCATGATCCGTACCCATATCTCTCTTAATTGAAGAGATTGTCTTATCTGCATTTGTTACAGCCTGACGCTTTGCGGCATCACCGACAAGTCTGTCTCCGTTCTTTGTAAATGCAACAACTGAGGGTGTTGTTCTCGCACCTTCGGTGTTAGCGATAACTGTAGGCTGTCCGCCTTCCATAACTGCTACGCAGCTGTTTGTAGTACCTAAGTCAATACCAATGATTTTTCCCATATATTTATCCTCCAATTCTAATATTTCTATATTACTGAACCACTGAAACCATACTGTGTCTCAGGACTGATTCTCTGTACATGTAACCTTTTTGGAATTCCTGTGCGATTATTCCGGATTCGAATTCTTCGCTTTCAACCTGCATTATCGCATTATGAAAATCCGGATTGAATTCCTTTCCTACGGATTCGATAGGCTTTACGTCAAGCTTCTCAAGTTCTCCCACAAGCTGTTTGTATATCATCTTCATTCCCTCTGCCTGAGGGTCACCCTCATCTTCGGGCTTAATGCTTTGAACGGCTCTTTCAAAATTGTCCACAACGGGAAGTATTTTTTCAAGAACGCTTTTGGCTCCCGTTTCAAACATCTGCTCTTTTTCCTTGTCAGTTCTCTTTCTGAAGTTATCAAACTCGGCAAGCTGACGTTTTACTTTGTCTTCAAGCTCATCTATCTTTTCCTGTTCCTTGCTCTTTGCTTTTCCTTCAGAACTCTCTTCGATGTTTTCTTCGTTTTCGGAAGCAGCCTCATTTGTTTCTTCAACTGTTTCTTCCGTTATTTCCTCGTTTACCGCTTCATTTTCAATAACGACTTCCTCGTTTTGTTCCCGGTTTACCGTCTTCTTTGTTGAATCATTCTTTGGCTTTGTGCCCTTCTTTTTTGCTGCCACAATCAATCCTCCGTTTCTATTTCTTATACATTGCATCAAGTTGTGTCTTGATTGTCTTAATCGTTCCGACTACTTTATCGTAATCCATTCGTTTCGGTCCGATAATTCCTATCGTACCCCGCATTCCGTCACCCAACTCGTAATTGGCTGTTACGATGCTGCAATCCTTCATTGTTTGTATCGGTGACTCCTCGCCGATATAAACCTTAATTTCATTCTTCCCGTCCTCGTCGTTCATCTCATCGTCTATGAGTTTCGATAAAAGCTGTTTCTCTTCAAAAGCATTGATTAAATCACTTGCTTTCTGATTATCTGCAAGTTCGGGATATCTGAAAATATTGTTGGCACCCGACGTGTAAATTTCGAGATCTTCATCCTCTTTGATTGTCTCCGCAACCGCATCGATGACTTCGCCGATAATAGATCCGTAAACGCCCGCCTGTTGTTTCAGTGCCGAAATGAGTCCGAGATTGATTTCTTCCACCGACAATCCGTTCAAATGCGTATTCAAAAGGATGTTGAGTTTAAGCATCGTTTCGTCATTTAAACTTTCCTCAATATCAATCATCGTATTCTTGATAAGATTTCCTTCAACTACTATTACCGCAAGGAGATGAGAATCATCAACTCGCGAAAGCTGAATGAATTTCAACACGTTCTTCGAATTTCTGGGGGCCGAAACCATCGTGGCATAATTCGTGTTGACAGCCATAAGTTTCGCAGCCTGCTTAAGCATATGATCGAGCTTCTCCTCTTTCTCGAGAAGAACCTCTTTCAATTCGGCAACCTCTTTCTCCTGCTTCTTCATCATTGTATCGACATAGAAACGATATCCTTTGTCTGAAGGAATTCTTCCTGCGGAAGTATGGGGTTGAATAATAAATCCAAGTTCCTCCAAATCTGCCATTTCGTTTCGAATCGTTGCCGAAGAAAGATTAAGATCGGTGTACTTCGAAATTGTTCTCGAACCGACAGGTTCGCCGGTATCAAGATAATTCTTAATAATTGCTTGTAAGATTTTAGTTTTTCTTTCGTCTAATTCCATATATTAAACCTTATCAATCCGTTCGTTAGCACTCTTCTTGGTTGAGTGCTAACATCCACATTTCATAATATACAACCTTTGCTTTATGATGTCAACATTTTTTTATTTTTATATTTTTCATAAATTTTACGTTCGCAGAAACCGTCATAGAACGGATACCGGTCATAAAAAGCATTTTTTTCGCGCTTATGGCATAAAAATAAACGGTGCGGAAACCCACACCGTTTATCATATAATCATCTTAAAAATTAAAGTGCTACAGAACCTGTGCTCTCATCCTTGTTTACGAAGTAAGCCATGCCTTCTTCAGGTTTGATGTAAATAGCCTTAACATCCTTGCCTGCCTTCTTAGCATTAGCAATAACCTTCTCAACATCGAATTCAGCTTCGCCGAACTGTAAAAGAACCTTTGTTGCAACTGCCTTAGCGGGAGCTGCCTTCTTTGCAGGTGCTGCTTTCTTTGCAGGAGCTGCCTTCTTTGCAGGTGCTGCTTTCTTAGCGGGAGCTGCCTTTTTTGCAGGAGCTGCTTTCTTTGCGGGAGCTGCTTTCTTCTCTTCTGCCTTTGCAGGAGCTTCAACCTTCTTCTCTTCTGCCTTTACGGGAGCTGCTGCCTTAACTGCTTCAATCTTCTTTTCTTCTGCTTTTGCTGCTGCAGCCTTTGCTGCAGGTTTAACCGTTACTGTTGCTTTTTTGTCTGCCATGTCATTTCTCCTTTCACACGTTGTGAATAACATTCCTAATTTTTAGTAATAGTATTTAAAAACACATTGATAAAAGAAGTTTAACCTAACATGTATTTTTTGTCAAATGTTCTCTTGATTTTTCGGTTAATTGGCTATTTATTATTATATTTTAACAAGCATTTTGTGCAACATGCACACCTGTTATCCTCTGTTGTACTCTTTCTTTACAAACTCTCTTAGTGCAACGAGAGATCTTTCAACTTTTTCTGTCTCGATACAGTACGACATTCTGAAATATCCTTCAACTCCGAACGAATCCGAAGGAACAAGAATCAAATTGTACTTTTTGGCTTTCTCGCAGAAAATTTTGGCATCATCTTCCAATGCCTTCGGGAAAATATAGAAGGTTCCTCCCGGTTTTACCACGTCGAATCCGAGTTTTACAAGTTCGTTGTAAATTAGATTCATGTTTGTTTCATATACTCCGAGGTTCGATGTCATATCAACGCACTCGGCTACTGCAAGCTGAATTATGGAAGGAGGACAATTGTGTCCCGTACCTCTTGATATTTGAGAGCACATTCCGGCAATATATTCGGAATCCGTGCATCTCGGATTTGCAGCAACATATCCGATTCTTTCTCCGGGAAGCGACAACGCTTTGGAGTAAGAATAGCAACTGAGTGTATTGTCATAGAACTTTGAAACATAGGGAGCGTCCGAACCCTCGAATACTATTTCTCTGTAAGGTTCGTCAGAAATAATGAAAATATCATGTCCGAATTCCTTTTGTTTCTTATATAAAAGATTTGCCATTTCTTCAAGTGTTTTTGATGAATAAGCTGCACCGGAAGGATTGTTTGGCGTATTGATGAGCACTGCCATTACATCGCTTGTAAGCATTTCTTCAAAAGCTTCGAAGTTAATCTGGAAATTGCTTAAATTAGCGGGGCAAACCTTAAGCTCCGCCCCGGTCATTCCAATATAATGCTTGTATTCAGGGAAATACGGTGCAAACGTAATAACCTTATCTCCGGGTTTAGTTACGCATCTTACCGCATGAGCAACGGCTCCGGCAGCACCCGTCGTCATAAAAATGTGTTCAAGCGTATAATCCATTCCAAATCTTCTGTTAAGTGATTTTGCTATAGCATCCCTGACGCTTGTAATTCCGAGTGACGGACTGTAGCCGTGAAGAGTAACGGGATCTTCAGTCTGCAAAAGTCTGATCATACAATCCGTAAATTCCTTGGGTGCGGGTACCGAAGGATTACCGAGGCTGTAATCAAATACGTTCTCGTATCCTATCTCCTGTCCTTTTCCTACAGCATACATAAATGCTTCTCTAATTACCGATTTGGCATTAAGCATTTCTTTATAATCTTCTCTTATCATATTATGCCCTTCCGTTTTGTATATTTTTTCTTTGTGTTTCGTTTTGCAATATCGTCATTATATTACCTATTTATTTAGAATAAAAGTATTTTTTGGAATCTTACGAATCCCATGTTCGAACAACAAGAAATCTTCTTCCGAACTTTTCATAAAACCTTTCGGCTTCTTCATTGCTTACCTTCATTACATTGCCCGACTGAGGATTCATCCATACAAAAGACGAATCGTTGTATCCGATTAAAAGAAGGCTGTTGGAGCCCGCCGCCGCAATTATGGGAATGTCTCTGTTAAGGTAATATTTCAATGCTTCCGAGGAAACATTAACCAATTCGATTGCCTCCGACTCAGGAATTATTTTTTCAAAAATTTCTGCCGGACTTTCGTTGTTCTTAAGGTAATTTTTAACATTTTGAGAATAACCTTCATATTCAAGCACGGTCTCTATGCACGTTTCCAAAGAAGAATTCTCATCGTCGGCAAGAGTACCTGTTATCTTCATAATTTGGTTAGTCTGACGGTATGTTTCTTTCTTCCATATATAATGACCTTCTCTATCGGTCACTACTCCCAAATTGGCTTCTGCCACGTTAACCGCTTCCGAAACCGATGCAAAGCTTCCTATTTTTTCCTCACCCATAAAAACATAATAGTTATCATAAAAAGTCTTTGGAAGAACAACTTCGTTAAGTCTTTCCGAAACGGCAATTTTAGGATTAAGATTCTTCATCTTTTTCTTATCCATTTCATTCTTCAAAGATATCTGAACAATCTTTTTAAGGTTTTCGGTAGCCACCGTTTCTTTGTTGTTAAGGTACTTGCTTTCCATCTGGATATTGACTATGCTGTCGGGAGCAATCGACTCGAATTCCCCATCCTCATTCTTTTGCATACGTGTAAGCGTAATCAAATTGTCGTTGATTTTGCAATCCGTGACATACACGTTGTCTTCCTCGTACTTTTTCATCACCGCTTCGCTTTTTGCGATGATATTTACGGTATTCATCGGAAAAAGCACTTCATCAAAAAGGTTTACGGATATATCGCTTATGTTCGCTTTGCCGTAGATAAAATCCTCGCCCATGAATCCGATAGGCTTTAAGGCTTCTCCGTTAACGGCTTTTATGGTGAACATTTCGTTTGATTTTTCATTCAACACCGCTATCTCTTTAACATTGCCGTCGACCGTTCTCGAAGGCCATGCGGATATGCACCTGCTTATGTCGGCATACAAATCATTAAAGGATATATTCTCCTCAAGAACGGTGAATTCCATAGTTGCCGTATCTATACTGTAAATGCAGTTATCGATATAAGCATAAAAATCACCTTCCGTATTAAGATATGACATTTTTTCGATGTCGCTTTTCAAAAGCTGATACGATTTGTCATATTCGATAAAAATAGTTTCTTCTATTATATTGTGCGCCAAATTATATGTCAGCAAATCAATTCCGACTCTACCCTCATGATTGCCGTTATTAAAATATCCGTATACATAGAAACGAACGTTGCCGTCATCATCCACATCAAGTATCTTTATATCATGATTGTCATTAAGGCATCTGTCATCGCAATTATCAGCATCATACGACGAATATGCCGTGACAAAAGTATTCTCCTTGGAATTCACGACATAGAGAGAACCTTTATTGACAAAAGCATACGTGTTTCCCGATTCATTTTCTTTGAATTCAAAATCCTCGTTGCAAATACCCAACATCAGTTTGTCGCCGAAAACAATTTCATTCGGAGACATCACAAGGCTGTCCATGTATCTGTCAAATTCCATAAGGTACATTCTGTCGCTGCCCTTTATGAAACGATATCTCTCCTCAACGGCATAAATTTTGTCCTCATTATCGACTCCGGCTTTTAGAACATACTCCAATTTCATTATGGCGCTTTTGCCGTCTATCTCTTCAATATAGCAAACCGGCTCGGACATTATTTCCGTTTCGAGATTGCTCCAGGTAACCATATCGAGTGAGCTGTGTATATTGATATGGTTAAAATTCGTATTATCTCCGCTTTTGTTGCTTTCAAGATATTTCACAAGCTCATTTTGAGCTCGTTCCTTATCAAATGTACATTCGGAGAAATAGTAAACAAAATCTACTTTTTCATCAAATGAAAGATTCTCGTTCTCAACTATTCTGGCATAATAATAAATCTCTTTGCCGGATATGGTCGTAACGGTAATTTTTAACATATATTCCGTATCTTCAAGAATCAAGTCCTTTAGTACGAGTCGCACATCAAGACAATCAGATGAATCCTCACGATTCTCCGCTTCTCCCGATTCGATAAATCTTGAACCGTCAACGCTTCTTAGTTCATAGGTTACCGAGCTTATATTGTTATTCTTTTTGTATACTCTGAAACTCAGGCTTCTGTCTTCCGACAATGGCGTAATTCCGTCACGGATAAGCGAATACTCTATATCTTTTGTATATCCGAACATTTTGTTTACGTCATGTCCGTCATATCTCACAGCGACAACCGGCAACGATGCTTTGGATATTTCCTGCGTCATATCGGTATTTCCTCTGTTTAAAAAATATTCAAAAAACGCTACCGAAAGAAGAAACCACACAAGAAGGACAATGTATTTCCATCCTGCTTTTATTATTTTCCTCATAATTACCTCGTATTATCAATGACTGTTATCCATAATAATACAAAATGAAAAGGTCTGCAACTTTCGTCACAGACCTTTGTTCTACTTAATTGAATTAATTCTGCAGATTGCTTTTTTGAGTGCAACCGTCGCTCTGTCTATATCGGTATCCGGCGACTTCTCGGCAAGTCTCGTCTTGGCACGTTCCAAAGCTTTTTCAGCTCTGTCTTTGTCAATTTCAGAAGACCATTCGATAATCTCCGCAAGAATCGTAACCGAATCTGTATCTACTACCGCAAATCCGGAATGAAGAGCCGCTGTCTTTGTTCCGTCGGCTTCGGTTATCGTAAGCGTACCGGGCTCAATAATCAAAGTCATTGGAATATGACCTTTCAAAATTCCCAGTTCGCCCTCCGTTGTATTAAATTCAACCATCGAAGCTTCGCCGTCATAAAATGTTCTTGTCGGCGTTACAACTTTAACTTCAAACAAATTTGAGTTTTCCATTTGTTACTCCGTTTTTACCTATTATTGTACTTAGCAATAACATCATCAATTCCGCCCGCATTAAGGAAAAAGCTCTCGGGAATATCATCATGTTTGCCTTCAAGAATCTCTTTGAAACCTCTGATTGTCTCAGAAACAGGAACATATTTTCCTTCAAGACCTGTAAACTGTCCTGCAACGAAGAAAGGCTGAGAAAGGAATCTCTGAATCTTTCTTGCTCGTGAAACAAGAAGTTTATCGTCTTCCGAAAGTTCATCCATACCAAGAATTGCGATGATATCCTGCAATTCCTTGTATCTCTGAAGAATTTCCTGAACACCTCTGGCAACCTGATAATGATCCGTTCCGACAATACGGGGATCAAGGATTCTCGATGTAGACTCCAAAGGATCTACAGCGGGATAAATACCAAGTTCTACGATTGCTCTGGAAAGAACGGTTGTTGCATCAAGATGTGCGAATGTTGTTGCGGGTGCAGGGTCAGTAAGGTCATCGGCAGGTACATATACGGCCTGAACCGATGTGATTGATCCGTTCTTTGTCGAAGTGATACGCTCCTGCAAAGCACCCATTTCAGTCTGCAAAGTAGGCTGATAACCTACGGCTGAAGGCATACGTCCGAGCAAAGCCGAAACTTCCGAACCTGCCTGTGTGAAACGGAAAATATTATCAATGAAAAGAAGAACGTCTTTTCCGCCTTTATCACGGAAATACTCAGCCATTGTAAGTCCGGTAAGTCCAACTCTCATTCTTGCTCCGGGGGGCTCGTTCATCTGACCGAACACCATTGTTGTCTTATCGATAACACCCGATTCCTTCATTTCATAATAAAGGTCGTTACCTTCACGTGTTCTCTCGCCTACACCGGTAAATACGGAATATCCGCCGTGCTCAGTAGCAATATTTCTGATAAGTTCCTGAATCAAAACGGTTTTTCCTACTCCGGCACCTCCGAACAAACCGATCTTACCACCCTTCTGGTAGGGACAAAGAAGGTCTACAACCTTAATTCCCGTTTCAAGGATTTCTGCTTCCGTCGACTGATCGACGAAATCAGGTGCAGGTCTGTGAATCGGTTCATATGACACATCTTCGGGTGCAGGTTTCTGGTCGATGGGATCACCGAGAACATTGAACATTCTTCCCAAAGTATTCTCTCCGACCGGTACACTGATAGGCGAACCCGTTGCAACAGCTTCCATGTTTCTTACAAGACCGTCCGTAGGACCCATGGCAATACAACGTACCGTATCGTCTCCGAGGTGACTTGCAACTTCAACGATAAGATTGCTTCCGTCTTTTCTTGCAATCTTAATAGCCTCGTTTATCTGAGGTAACTCGCCTTGTGTAAATTTAATATCCAAAACCGCACCGATAATCTGGGTGATTTTTCCGATATTTGTCATGCTTTCCTCCTTATCCGGCCGAAGCCGGGAAATGTTATGATATTGCCTCTGCTCCGGCAATAATCTCTGTTAATTCCTGTGTGATGGAACCCTGTCTTGCTCTGTTATACTGCAAGGTAAGTTTTCCTATCATTTCTTCGGCGTTGTTTGTCGCAGAATCCATTGCCTGCATTCTCGCGCCGTTTTCACTGGCAACTGCCTCAATCATGGCACCGTGAATTATACTGGCCACATATTTGGGAATCAAAAGCTGCAAAAGTTCATCGTCTTCCATCTCAAAGTTCATAATGAGCTGGTTTCCCTTCTCGTCTTCCGTTTCCTCTTCGGGAAAATCCTCAGGAAGAATCGGAAGAAGTTTCAAAAGGACCGGTTCCTGACTTACAGTATTTTTGAAATTCGTATAAGCTACGTAAATCTCACCGATTTTGCCTTCTTTGAACTCTTTCATAAGCTTGTTTGCCACTTTAATCGCATCGGCATAATCATATCCGCCTTCTTCCAAATCGGAATAGTCTTTTCTGATTGTATAGCCTTTACGTTCAAGTATTTCGCGACCTTTTCGTCCTACGATGTAAATATCCGTATTATCTTTATCAAACGGTCCGTTTGTAACAATCTTTGCCACATTCGCATTATATCCGCCTGCAAGACCTCTGTTCGAAGCAAGAACAAGAACAGCTTTTCTTGTCTGCTCCGACACTTTGGTATACGGACTGTCAATCGATTCTGACTTTACCAAAAGGCTCGTTACCGTGCCGTACATGGATTGAAAGTAATTTTTAGATTGTAACGCCTTCGTTTTGGCACGCTGCAACTTTACCGTGGACACAAGTTTCATTGCCTTGGTAATCTGTTGCGTGCTCGAAACGCTTTCGCGACGTCTTTTTATATCTCTCATTGAAGCCATAAGCGATTATCCTTTATTTGAATTCCTTCTTGAATTGCTCTATTGCTTTAAGAAGCTTCTGTTCAATCTCTTCAGACATAACCTTTTCAGTCCTAATTGACTCGGGAATCTCGGGATATGTTGTCTTTATGAACTCAAACAATTCATCTTCGAATCTTGTAATATTCGATACTTCAACATCAAGAAGAAGCTTCTTGGTCGCAGCATAAATTATGATAACCTGGAACTCTACGGGCATGGGCTTGTACTGAGGCTGCTTAAGAATCTCTTTGATTCTTTCACCCTGCGCAAGCTTCTCTTTTGTATCCGCATCAAGTTCCGAACCAAACTGAGCGAAAGCCGCAAGTTCTCTGTACTGCGCAAGTTCCACACGGATGGGAGCCGCAATCTTCTTCATAGCCTTAATCTGTGCGGCACCACCTACACGGGATACCGACAAACCTGCGTTAACAGCGGGTCTGAAGCCTGCGTTGAACATCTCTGTTTCAAGATAAATCTGACCGTCCGTAATCGAAATTACATTTGTGGGAATGTATGCAGAAACGTCTCCCGCCTGAGTCTCGATGATGGGAAGTGCCGTAAGTGAACCTCCGCCGAATTCATCAGACATTCTTGCTGCACGCTCAAGAAGTCTTGAGTGCAGATAGAATACGTCGCCGGGATACGCCTCACGTCCTGGCGGTCTTCTCAAAAGCAAGGAGAGTGTACGGTATGCCGTAGCGTGTTTACTTAAGTCATCATAAATGACAAGTACATCCTCACCGTTCTCCATCCACTCTTCACCGATTGCACATCCCGCATAAGGGGCAATATACTGCAACGGAGCCAATTCACTGGCTGTGGATGCAACTACTGTCGTATAGCTCATAGCACCGAACTCTTCAAGAGTCTTAACAATGTTGGCAACTGTTGAAGCCTTCTGTCCGATTGCTACATAAATACATTTAACGTTCTGTCCTTTTTGATTAATAATCGTATCGATTGCGATTGCCGTCTTTCCTGTCTGACGGTCACCGATAATAAGCTCTCTTTGACCTCTTCCGATGGGAACCATCGAGTCGATAGCCTTAATACCGGTTTGAAGAGGTGTATCAACCGATTTTCTTGTGATAACACCTGATGCAACACGCTCAATCTGACGATACTTTGTCGTATTGATGGGTCCCTTGCCGTCAATAGGCTGACCGAGTGCATTTACAACACGTCCGACCATTTCATCACCGACGGGAACTTCTACAACACGACCGGTAGTCTTGACGATATCACCTTCGTTGATATTACGTCCGTTACCCAAAAGAACCGCACCGACGTTATCCTCTTCGAGGTTCATAACCATGCCGTATACTTCGCCGGGGAATTCAAGAAGTTCACCCTGCATTGCGTTCTCAAGACCGTGTACACGAGCAATACCGTCCGCAACCTGAATAACTGTACCTACATCCGATACTTCCAGGCGATCTGCGTATCTTTTGATTTGATCCTTAATCACAGAACTTATTTCTTCCGGTTTTAAATTCATGGATCTGTCGCACCTTTCTTTTTTATATCTGAACTTTGTGCAAATCTCTGCTCATTCTTTCAAGCTTCGACTTGACCGAACTGTCAACAACTCTGTCCTTAATTCTCACAACCATTCCGCCTATAAGCGACGGATCGATTTTGTAATCGATTTCTATGGAATTGTACTTTGTTGTCTCCAATAATTTTTGTTTTATCTGCTGTTTCTGATTGTCATTCAGTTCTTCGGCCGTGGTAACATATGCATGTCCGATACCCTGATATTCCTTCACCTTGTTAACGAAATAATCAAGAATACCTTCCAATTCGCTGTATCTGTTCTTCGTAACCAAAAGTTCCAGAAATCCGTACAAATCAGTGCTTAATCTTCCTTTGAAGATGTTCTGAATAATGTCCATACGCTCTTCTTTTGAAAAGCGGGGATTGGCCATAAGCTCACCCAGTTCCTTGTTTTCCGAAAGAACCGTTTTCAGTCCCAACACTTCTTCAAGCAATTCTGAGCACTCTCCGGATTCTACAGCAACCTGAAACAACGCATCACCGTATGTTGTTACAGCTAATTTAGCCATGTGTCTTCACCCATTTCCTTTAAGGTTTCATCCAACAAAACTTTACGCTCCGCCTCACTCATGGATGCGGCAACAATCTTGCCTGCCATCATAGAAGCAACGTTAACCATTTCTTCTTTAACTTCATTGGCTATCTTCTGCTTCTCAAGTGCTGCTTCACGATTTGCGTTTTCAACAATCTTGCCTGCTTCTTCTCTGGCATCGGCAACTATTCTGTTTTCATTAGCCAAAGCTCTCTTTCTTGCTTCTGACATTATTTCTTCCACTTGGGAGTCAACATCTTTCAGTTTGTCTTCATACTCGGCTTTGAGTTTCTCTGCAGCTTCTTTGTCTGCTTTTGCGGAATTAATATCATCTGCAATGCCCTGTTTTCTCTTCTCGAGAAATTTTCTTGCGGGATTGAAGAAGAAAAACGAACCGCCAAGGAACAAAACAAAAACAGCTATAAGCGTCAACACCGAATCGCACAAAAGCTGAAAATCCAAGTTGAATAGTCTTTCCATTCTTAAGCCTTGCCTCCTTCTTTATTATTCTTCAAATCAATTAGGTCAAAGGCTTTACGAATAAGAGCAACATTGCAATCAACAAGCCGTACAAACCTGTTGTCTCGGCAACGGCCTGTCCCAAAAGCATTGTAGACATAATTTTACCCTGAGCTCCGGGATTACGTCCTACGGCAGAAGCACCGTAACCTGCTGCGATACCCTGGCCGACACCGGGTCCGATACCGGCAATAACTGCCAAGCCGGCTCCGATTGCAGAACATCCTAAAATAAAGTTCTCATTAAATTCCATTTTAGTATCCTCCTAAAATATATTTTTACATAATTGTTAACTGAATCAAGTATTTGTCTGTTCTTTTTTCTTTTTTAACAGTCTCTTGAAAACGGATTCGTCGTTGTCTCCGATTGCGCTTCCGATATAAGTTACCGTCAGCATACAGAATACGTATGTCTGAATAGCTCCCGAGAACAAATCGAAGTATACATGAAGTGCTGCGGGCCATCCGATAGCAATCTTTGAAAGAAGTCCGTACAGAAGCGCCATCATAACCGTTCCCGACAATACATTGGCGAAAAGACGAAGCGACAGTGAAATCGGTACCGCAACATCGCCGATGATGTTAATCGGAAGCCATATGGGAAGCCATGGAGGAAGGGGTGAACACTTATCCTTCCATATAGACCATAAGTCGTTATATTTCAACTCATTTATTCTTACAAGTGAAAATGTCAAAATACCAAGCGGGAGCGTAACGCCGTAATCCGCTGTCGGGGGTCTTAATCCCAGCAATCCGGATATGTTCGAAAACAGAATAAAAATGAACAGTGTTCCGATATAATTTCTGAATCCCTTTCCTTTTTCGCCCATGGCGCCTTCGGTAATTCCGTCAAGGAATTCAACGGCAAATTCAAGTGCGCACTGTATGGGTCCCGGAATCTCCTTCGCATGCTTAAACACCTGTCCTCCGGCAATAAAGAAAATCAACATGCTTATCACTACAATCAAAAGACACACATGCGATGTGGTAATCCATACCGTTTGCCCGAATATTTCATAGGAAAAAACCCCATGAATCATAAAGTCAATATTATCAGCGCTCACAAGTAACATCTGCGGAATCATTGCTTATCTCCTCCTCAATTGCTTCGGAACCGTCGGTCTCCAAAGCTTTTGGATTGATTTTTAAATTTATTTTATGTACAAGCGGCGTAAGATACGTCGCAAATTTAATCGAAAAAATACCAAAAAATGTCGCAATGGGATTTACCCACGGAGAAACACACGCAACTGCCAGCACAACCGTCGCAATCAGATATCGTACGATAAACGCCAGACGCATAGATGCTTCGGCATGCTTCTCATCCTTTACGACAGATCTTGCAACAGCCCTTGCCATATTTTCACTCATAACGAGAGCTGCAACCGTGCCCAATGCACCTCCGAAAACATAATCGAGCATTTTTTCCGGAAACCACATTCCGATAAGAACATTCACTATTCCGAAAAAAACAATCCCTACCTGTAATTCTCTTAATGTTTGTTTGAAATAGTCCATCAGCTTTCATCCTTAAATGTAGACTTTACGAGCTTGTAAACGCCCGTCATTCCACCTGCCGCACCGACAAAAAACAATACGACCGCAAGAAACGACGTTTCGAATTTTTTATCCAAATACATGCCAAGGAAAAAGCAACCGACTGTCGGTATCACCATAATAAGTGTGAACTGCGAAATGAAAGAAAGTATTTTAATCATTTTAGACATCTGTATCCCCTCTTTTTTGCACTCCATACTCATGGGAAATTGTATCATCATTCCGCCTTTTTGTCCAGCAAATTCCGTCGATTTTACATTGTTTATCCCATGTTGCTTATTTCGATTGACTTTTTCACTCAATCAAGTTAATATTTTGAGAAATAGTATTTTATTTTGATGTGAATCACAAGATATTGGGGGGCAACAATATGGAGGACATCACACTCTACAGAAAAAGACTTATTCCTTACGAAAACGTCCGACTCGACAAGGACATTATTCTGTTTTCGGATTCCGATCGAATAATAACAAAATGGAACTGCATTCACCCGAGAAAAGATATGGATCACGGATATTCCCTTTATCTTATAAACGAAGGATTCAAAATAAGCAAATTTTGCAAGACAGACGGTTCCCTTCACAAGTGGTATTGCGATATCGTCGATTGCAGTTTGAGCACGGATTCCAAGTCGCTTACGGCTCTTGACCTGCTTCTTGACATAACGATATCTCCCGAAGGCGTCGTTAGCGTTCTCGACATGGATGAATTGGCAATGGCGCACAAGGAGAATCTCATCAGCAATGAACTGCTTGAAGCTTCTCTCATGCGCGCCAATAATTTGTTAAAAATTATCTCATCCGGCAATTTCAAAACTTATACCGAAATCATTGAAAAATATGCAAATCAATAGAATATATGTCCGCCGATTTGAATTCCGGTAAGTCCCGGAATCGGAGTCCTGAAATACAGACATCCTCCGACATTCGTTCCGCCCGCCATGGCTTCATCCGCAGCTTTGTAGCATGATGCCGTGGCTTTATTTTGTGCCATTACAAGTTCAAGTCGACCGCTTCCGACCGGCGAGAACTGATGAGGCGCATAAACAACATCATGAACGTTGTCCGGATACTTACTGCTCAACACTCTGTTTATAACAACTGCGCCGACAGCCAACTGTCCTTCGTACGGTTCGCCCCCTGCCTCACAATAAATAATGCTGGCAAGAAGGAATCTGTCGCCTTCGGCGAAAGTAATTTCCGAAATATCCCTCTTCGGAGCCTGTGCAGCAAGTTGAGAAAGTCTTAGTTCCTCCTCATACTGTTTTTTCATTGCATCTATATCTGCCTGCTGAGCCGCTATTTCGGCTTCCTTGGCTTCAATTTCCCTTTCTATCTCGGCAAGTTCTTCATTGGCTCCTTGAATTTGAACCGTGTATTCTTCTACAAATTTGTTGGTTGTAGATATCAAATCGCTGATTCTTGCCTGCTCTTCTCTGTTTTGTTCTTCGAGATTTTCCAGTTCGGACAGCTCCGTCTCAAGCGCAGCCTTTTTGTCTGCAACCGCCTGCGTCGCGGCATTATAATCGTCATACATGTTATTGTCATACTCCGACACCATGTAAATGTAATCCGCCATATTAAGAAATGTCGAAAAGTCCTTGCATGACAAAAGCATTTCCAAATACATATTGCTTGGCTGTTCGTAAACCGACTGCATCCTCTTTTTCATGGCTTGATATTGGTCGTCTGCCTGTTTTTGGGCTTCTTCAAGTTCTGCCTTTGCAATATCGATATCCGCATTTTTATCCGAAATATTAGTTAAAATCGCTTGCAAATTGGCATTTTCAGTCTCGAGTTGATCGTTGAAATTATCTATCTGCGCTTTCAACGTTCCCTTTTGAAATTGAAGATTATTGATTTCTCCCTGTTTCTCGTCACGTTCGCCGATTGCTTCCTGTTTTTCTTTTTCGGTCTCCTGTTTCTGCTTCTCGGCTTCATCGATTTTTTCCAATAAATTGCCGGCGGCATACACCTTAACAGGCATTGCCGCAAAAAGCAATGCCATTGTCAAAATGTATGCCACTGTGTTAAAAAATCTTTTTTTCATATGCAATCTCTTACCGAAAGTTATACTTCCAACGTGATTTTTCTTCCGGTTTTCTTATATTGAGTACATTTCACTCCCGCCGTCTCAAACATTCTCTTTGCAGCTATATTCATCGGAGTGTTGTTATATTTGTCGGAATCATATACCACTTCCTTTATTCCTGCCTGAATAATCGCCTTGGCACATTCATTGCAAGGGAATAACGAAACGTATATTTTGGCTCCTTCAAGGTTTCCGCCTCTGTAATTAAGAATTGCATTCAATTCACTGTGAGCCACAAAAGCATATTTGGTTTCAAGAGGGTCACCCTCTCTCGCCCACGGAAACAAATCGTCATCGCAACCGTTCGGAAATCCGTTATATCCGACAGACAAAATTCTGTTATTTTTGTCTACGATGCAAGCGCCGACCTGTGTGTTGGGATCCTTCGAACGAAATCCGGAAAGCATAGCTATACCGGTAAAATATTCATCCCATGAAATGTAATCTTCTCTTTTATTCATATGCACCTCTTGTTATTATTTGGTACCGAAAATTCTGTCTCCCGCGTCTCCGAGTCCCGGCACTATGTACGCATTCTCATTCAATTTTTCATCGCGTGCTCCCACATAAATATCAATGTCGGGATGATCGGCAGTAAGTCTTTCGATTCCTTCCGGAGCGGCAATAATACACATAAAATGAATATTCTTGCATCCTTTGGCTTTAAGCATTGTGATTGCCGCAGAAGCCGATCCTCCGGTAGCAAGCATGGGATCTACAACAAAAATCTCTCTTTGCGAGCAATCTTCGGGAAGTTTGCAATAATATTCGATAGGCTCATGTGTTTCGGGGTCTCTGTAAAGACCGATGTGTCCGACTTTTGCTGCGGGAATAAGTGTAAGCATTCCGTCTACCATACCGAGTCCGGCACGAAGAATTGGAACTACTGCCATCTTCTTTCCCTTTAATTCTTTTACGGTTGTTTTGCAGATGGGCGTCTCAATATCAACATCTTCAAGTTGAAGTTCTCTTGTCGCCTCATAACAAATAAGCATTGCTATTTCGCTTATTGTTTGTCTGAAATCTTTCGTACCCGTGTCAATTCTTCTGATGTAACCGATTTTGTGCTGGATCAAAGGATGGTCCATTATTACTACCTTACCCATAAAAAATGCCTCCTAATCTAAATCTTCTATTTTTTTGATTCTTCTTTCATGTTTTTCTTCATAGCTGAAATCCGTTGTAAGGAAAGCTTCGACTATTGAAAACGCAAGGTTGTCTCCGACTATACCGGCGCCCATAACGAGTACATTAGCATTGTTGTGCTGTCTCGTAAGAGTTGCCGATACGGTATCGGCACAGAGTGCCGCACGCACGCCCTTAATCTTATTGGCTACCATGCTCATTCCGATACCCGTTGTGCAGATGAGAATTCCGTAATCAACCTCTTTATCCGCTACAGCCTGAGCAGCCGGTCTTCCGAAATCGGGGTAGTCGCAGGACGCAAGGCTGTCCGTTCCGAAATCCTTAACTTCAATCGCCTTCTTCTCAAGTAATTTTTTGACTTTTTCCTTAAGTTCATATCCGCCGTGATCGCTGGCAATAGATACTTTCATTTTTGTGCCTCCAATTTTTTATACGTCTTCTATTCTGTGTCCCGCAGCTTTTATTAGTCTGTTCATTACCGCGGCACCTATTCCTTTATCGGAAAAACTTTCCGAAAGAATCAATTCAATATTTTCGTCGTCGCACTCTCTCAACACCTTATAAAGGTTTGAAGCTATCTCAAGGGAGTCTTCTCTGCTTCCGACATTTTTTACATAAAAACCGTTATACTTTTCAAGATGTTCACTTACTGAAAGAATAACGCACCTCTTTTTATTTTGCGCCATTTCTCTGATTTTGGCAACCACTCTTTCCTCTTCGCCTCTCACAATCGTCATATCGGCTTTGGGAGCATAGTGGCGATATCTCATTCCTGGTGCTTTCGGTCTTTCCTTACAATTCATATCAAGTATCGTGGGGTCTGTCGCAACTTCACCGATTACTTCCGATATCATTTCTTTTGTGACATATCCCGGTCTCAAAATCATCGGTACTTCGGACGTCATATCAAGAATTGTCGATTCGACACCGATGGGAATATTGCCTCCGTCTATAATCATATCCACCCTGCCGTCAAGGTCCTCGCAGACATACTTTGCAAGCGTGGGACTCGGTCTTCCGGAAAGATTGGCGCTGGGTGCAGCCACAAATCCGCCTGCAGCTTCGATAAAAGCAAGGGCCGTAGGATGAATCGGGAATCTGACCGCAACTGTATCCAGCCCTCCCGTAGTTTCCTTCGGAACAATGTCCTTTTTTTCAAAAATCATTGTAAGAGGTCCCGGCCAAAAAGCATCTATTACTTTTTTCGCCATAGGTGACACGTTTTTTACTATTCTGTCAAGATCTTCCAGTCTGTATATATGAACTATCAAAGGATTGTCACTCGGTCTTCCCTTTGCGGCATATATCTTCTTTGAGGATTCGGGATTTAACGCATCCCCGCCGAGTCCGTAAACCGTCTCCGTAGGGAAAGCCACAAGGCCTCCTTCTTTTATTATACGACCGGCTTCGTTTATATTATTGAAATTAAGATTATTTTCATCCTCGCGGACAATAACCGTTTCCATTTTGTCTCCTTCGAATTAATTCGAAACGTAATCGGAAATTGCATCCCATACATCCGCCGATTCAAGTCCGAGCTTCCACTCGGCAACTCCGGCAATTCCGGAAGTCTTCATAATCGACAGTTTGGCTTCAATCGACCTTTGATCCTCAATCCATATCTGATAAAGTGTTCCGTTTATTTCTTTTTCACCGTATTGCTGACATGTTTCGTCATTCCACGAAAGGGTAACGCCGTTATCGTTGCACCACTTTAACGAACCCGGTATTCCGTACGCCTCCGAAGATGTTGTGCCGTCCTTCGTCTTCCAAAGTCTGGTGTAAAAAGGAATTGCATTAATTACTTTTTCGGTAGGCACTCCGCAGGCAATCGTATTGTTAATGCCTTCTTCCACAAAACCTATTGACGCAACAGAACCCGCCTCTTCAGACGTAGCCCAATGTTCATCATATCCCATTACGACAACATAATCGCACACAAGACCCTGTTCTTTTCTGTTGTAATGAAGGGTCGATGCGGTAGGAGCATAATTGTCCACCGAAAGAATAAGATTCTCTTTATGAGTCTCAATGGATAGTTCTCTCAAAAACTCAGTCCAATGTTCCCCATCCTCGGATTTAATCTTCTCGAGATCAAGGTTAATTCCGTCTATTCCGTACAATTTGGTCTGTTGGATAATGTTATTGATAACCTCATATCTGCCTATAGTAGTTTTTATCATTTCTCCAAAATCCACATCGTTGTCCACATCCGTCCAAACAGCCCATACCTGAACGCCGTTCTCATGGGCTTTAGTGACAAAATCAGCATTTGCTCCGCTCTTAATGTTTCCTTCGTTATCGATATATCTAAACCACGTCGGAGCAATAACGTTAAGCGACTTTGTATTCGCTGTAATCGACGAATAATCCGAGCCGCCGTCAAACACCTGATAAAATCCCATGTTCACGGTTTCGGGCATTTTATAAGGAGAATACTCGGCAACTATCTCAGCTTTATCGACAGACACTTTTTCCGTTCCGCTCTTATCGTATTTTTTAATCTCTGTATATCCTATGAAGCCGTCAAGCGTCTGAACTTTGGCCCAATCCTCCATTTCCTCGAGAACATAAACCGTATCGCCTTCCTTTACGTCTTCCAGAATTTCACTTTTGACTCCGCCTCGCCATCTGACGGCCGTGTCCTTATTGATTGTTGCCTTATCCAGGTTCTTGTCTTCCGTATAAATTACTATTCTTTCGGGATCTTTAAACGTCTCCGATTTGAAATCGGCGAACAGATGAAGATATTCAAGCGACACATACACCTTTCCGTCATTTGTAATAACGGGAGCTGCCGAAAGACTGCAAATGTTTTCGCCGTTATAATAACGAAAATCATTAGATTGATTCAAATCGGCTCTGACAATCGTATCATGTGTAGTAAAAAGCGCTTTCTGTTCATCAATATTGATATAGAAGCGATCCGTAAAATATTCTTTCACATCATCTAACGAAAAATAATATGTATTTTTATAAAAAACCGCTTTCTCTTCAGCCTTCTGATTATCTATTACAAGAGCAACCTCATAATCATAAAATACATTAAAATAATCATTTAAATCCGCATATTCTCCGGAATATGTGTATCTTTCCGCAAGTTTACTGCCATAAAAAATACCGACAGCCAATATTATCAAAACAACCGCTACCAAAAAAGGTATAATCTTTCCGAGCGCTTCATTAAGTTTTCTTTTTCTTCGCGCTTTCTTGCGCAGTTCAGCATTTCTTCGGGCACCGTCTTCGCGCACGCTTCTTCTGCCGCGTGCTTCTTCGTCTCTTCTTCTCGAAGAACCGTTCGTGCCACGTCTTCTTTCGGGTGTCATAGCCATCCTCCTTGTAACCTACCGAAAGCTATTATAACAAAAAAAAAGATTGTAGTCATTACCTTTTCGCATTTGGCATTCGTTAAAGTTGCTCAAGGGACATTTGAGATTTTTTTGCCAAAAGGACCCGTGATGAAATCGTTTACGAAAAGGTAACACTACCCGCCGGGTGCAGTGAGAGTACCAAAAAAATATATGCTTAAAAAAATATTAAAGGGGAAAATCTGCGCGAAATGCGCATATGCTTATAAGACACGCACAGGAAAAGTGCGCAATCCTTACTCTCGGTGCCTCCTTCCCGGTACGAGAATTCTCAAAAGCACCTTACGTGATTTCATTATACATCTTTTGTTTATTATTACAAGTGTTTTTAAAAAGTTTTGTACAACTTGCACAAATTATTTGCTCTATATTTTTTTGCCATTCTTGACGATATATGATAAAATAGTAAAAAGTTTTATTTTATAGGTTAAAAAGGTCGGTTATATGAAGATTAACAAGATAAACGACAATCAAATAAAGTGTATATTAAGTCAACAGGATTTGGAGGAGCGTCACCTCAATTTGCGTGAGATGTCTTATAACTCAACCGAAATAAGAAAATTGTTTGCAGAGATTATTCACATAGCTTACAAGAATTTCGGTTTTGAAGCCAACAATGTTCCGTTAAAGATTGATGTAATTCCTTTACGTTCGTCGGCAGTTCTGTTTTTCACTAAGGTTGAAGAACCCGAAGAGCTGAACCCATCCTATTCTCATTTTTCACCAAGCATATACGAGAAGATGCAGAATCCGACAAACGAAGATGCCTCAAACCTTTCGGAAAGTTTTAAGAATTTGATTAATGCTCTTTTCCCTGCTGATGAAGAAAACGGAAATTCAAACCCCGGTATCGTCCCTTTTGCTTCAAAGGCTCCGATTATATTTTCATTCGGCACAATTTTCGAAGCATACGATGCCTGTGTGGCAATTCGTTCGACATACAATCATTTAAGTACACTGTATTTTGATTCTTCGAAGAACATTTATTACTTGAAATTATTTACCGTCGGTGATCCGGACGACAATTTCAGGCAGAATTGTATCACACTTCTCGAGTACGGAGACAATGTTTTGAACGAGAAATTCTTCGAGGCATATCTTACGGAACACGCAGAGGTTCTGATTGAGAATCACGCAGTAAATTCGATTTTGGGCAAATAAATAATTGAAATCGAGTAGGAGGGGATTTATTGTAATCCCCGACCTCTCACACCACCGTGCGTACGGTTCCGTACACGGCGGTTCAATCAACTTAACAAGTAGTACACCTTTCGGTGTAGTAATCTAACATTGAGACTAATCCAAAGCGGGTTAGTCTTTCTTTATTTATTGAGCAATCGATGAATTATGTAAAAAATGGTGGCTATTTGTTCTTATTAATTCCATCCAACTTATTCGAATCAGAACAAGCGAAAAATTTGCATAAATATTTAAAGAAAAATGCCTGGATACAAGCAGTAATCCAGTTACCTGAAAATATAAGTCGGATCGTAGCCATGTCGTTCTGTGAGCCAAGGAGTTGCAACCTAGAGTTGTCTTCCTAAGACCGCTTGGCCTCCGACTTTCCATCCAACTTATTCGAATCAGAACAAGCGAAAAATTTGCATAAATATTTAAAGAAAAATGCCTGGATACAAGCAGTAATCCAGTTACCTGAAAATAT
>JAZQQI010000049.1:0-4833 GCA_045628965.1 Lachnospiraceae bacterium
AATCCCCAAGGAAACCAGATAAAAAATCATCTCCGTTCCGATAATTACATAATAAAGAACTCCGTACCTGTAGGATGTATCCGCATTTGCAAGTCCGTCAGGGAAAATAAACACCCATCTGTGGATATCATTTGTGAGAACTAAAATTCCTTCAAGAATCGCAATTACGTATACTGCGTGACTGATAATTTTGACACTTCCTTTTTCGCTTCGATTAATTTCCAATCCCACCTGCAAAAAGAGACACGGTACCAATGTGTAAATAATGTAATAAGCATACCAGATATATCTTTCTGTAACCGGCGCATAATTAAACATGGCAAAACGACCTGCCTGTTGCACAAAAAACAACACCAATAATACTACTATGAAAGAAAGCAGTTTTTTGATTCTTTTTTCGATAATTCGTTGACGTATGTAATTGCCCCAAAGAAGCGCTATCACACAATAATAAAGTTGGAAAAGGCTTGTGGTACCGTCAACGCCGTAAAAGAAAACATGCAAAAAACCGCCGAAGGCAAAAATCAGCGTAAAAATCAACATCACTCTTAAATTGGTATGTTCTTTGCCCAATGTGCCGTCTCCTTTTCGATGTTCGTATTATCTCTTCTTTCAAAAGCAATACTGAATAAAATGTATCTTATTTTTTTACGCTTTTCAATCTGTTGACCTGTAAATTATAAGTTTTGTCCCTTTATATGTCAAAAACCGCCTGCATTTTACAGGCGGTTTATATAATTAATTCTTTCATTTTCGCATTAGAAAACTAAATGTTTAACTTTCATTCAAGCTCCCTTAACTTAATGACAAGCGGTTTGTTTTGATTTTATTGTTTATATATTCTGTTCGGTGTTGCCAAATTGTAAGGGCCGTACCAACGCTCATCCACTGTCGGGGCATTGAATCTATCCAAATAAATCGTAAATTCTTGTTCTTCATAAGTATACGAGAATATCAATGTCACATTGGACTGTCTGATAAGTCTTATTACATCATAAGGAAGAGCTGTTCCTTCCTCCCAATAAATCGTAGCCTTCTCTCCTGATTTGACATATGTTTCCAATCGATCGCACAACTCACCGAGATTATTCATGTAAACTGCGTTAAAATCGGGCTTTTTATCAGGAGCAGGTGTTCCGTCGGGATCTCCGTCAGGATCACCACCGGGATTTCCGTCGGGGTCTCCTCCGGGATTTCCGTCGGGGTCTCCGTCAGGATCTCCTCCGGGATTTCCGTTAGGGTCTCCTCCGGGATTTCCGTCAGGGTCTCCTCCGGGATTGTTATTAGGTTCTTCTACAGTAACTATACACTCAGCCGTGACTCCGCTTCCATCAGTTGCTTTCACGATGATTGTTGCTGTTCCTTTGGCTATCGCCGTAATTTTTCCTTCAGAATCAACCGTTGCAACGCTTGAATCGCTCGATGTCCAGTTAACCGACTTATTATGGGCTTCACTCGGTGTTATAGTAACCGACAACTCCTCGGAATCTCCAATCTTCATCGTTAGTGCCGTATTGTCAAGAACCAGACTTTCAACATAAATATATGATTCATATTTTATGCCTTTGCTTGAAGCATATGTTCGAACCGCTTCGGTATCTCCGTATATTACGAGGTCGGAACCGCAAGCGACGAAAGCATTATTTCCAATGCTCGTTGCACTCGGAATTACTGCTTCCGATAAACTCGAGCAATTGCAAAACGCTCCCTCACCGATTGTTGTCACTTTAGGCATTATTACAGTTGTTAATGCAGAATCCGTGACAAATGCATACGAACCGATTGTTTGAACATTAGGCATTATTACTGTTGTTAACGCCCTACAACCGGTAAACGCATTGTCTTCGATAGTAATCGCAGCGGGCAAATCAACCTTTGTTAAGCCGGTGCAACCGTTAAATGCATTCGACCCTACGCTCTCGACCTTGGGCATATTAATATTTGTTAAACTTGTGCACTGATTAAATGCAGCTTGACCAATAGTTGTTACACCGGGCATCGATACGCTTGATAAATTCGAACAACCATTAAATGCCGACGGACCAACACTTGTTACGCCTTCAGGCAACGATATGCTTTCCAACTGCGAGCATTTCATAAATGCTGCCTGACCTACGCTTGTTAAACTTTGAGGCAACGATACGCTTGTCAAATTCGTGCAACCGCAAAATGCTGCCCAGCTGACGCTTGTCACACCTTCTGAAATTGTAACACTTTTCAATTCCGTACAATTCTCAAACGCGGATTTCCCCATGTTTGTTACACTTCCGGGGATTGTCACATTTTCCAATGCAGTGTTCTTAAATGCGTAATCTCCGACACTTGTTACGCCTTCCGGTATTGTTACACTTTCAAGCTTTTCGCATTCTGCAAATGCATTTTCTCCGATGCTTGTTACGCCTTCCGGTATTGTTACGCTTTCAAGATTTTCGCATTCTGCAAATAAACCATTTTCGATGCTTGTTACGCCTTCCGGTATTGTCACATTTTTCAATGCAGTATTCCTAAACGCGTAATCTCCGATACTTGTTACACCTTCCGGTATGTCAATGGAAGTTAATTTGACACATCCCGTAAATGCGTATTTCCCAATACTTTTAAGACTTTGAGGAAGTGTTATGCTTTCAAGGTTAAAACAAGCATTAAAACCATACTCATCAATACTTGTCACACTTTCGGGAATTGTTACGCTTTTAATAAAACGGTTTCCGGCAAATGCTTTTCTAATCCCCGTTACTTTCAATCCATCAATCATGTTTGGAATTACAATATTTTCTTCGGTTCCAATGTACGACACTATCTCAACAGTGCCGTCACCCGGTTTTTCCACAACATATTTATCTGGATATTCACCACTGAGTTCGGATCCTGCTGCCAATACAGTTTTCGCATCAACACAAAGGAATAAAAAAATAAAAGATAAAGATATCAAAAATCTCAATAGATATTTTTTCACAATTTAATCCTCCTTTAAACCATTTTATATCGTAATTCATATCACTATGTTTTTCTACTACCCAAAAGTATAGTTTTTATAACATTCATCAAATGCCGGTCGCATATCTTCTATTTGGCCGCGGGACAAACCGTATTTTTTTGCCATTTTTTCCCAATTGTCTCTTACAATAGTCACTATATTTTTTGCATATAATTCAGCGTCTTTCTCCGATATTCCGAAACTTGTTGCGGTTCGAACGGCTAATTTCACAGAAATGCTGTTATCCTCATCGTCTACAAGAAGAGACAATTCTTCGCCATAGGGAACCGGATTTACATCATACATAGGCGACAAAACCCATCCCCTCTTTGAAAGAATAAATGCGTGATTTCGCAGATGGTCGTCAGTATTCGAAACGGCCATTCCAAACACAATTCTTTTCCACAATTCCATCAAATCCCCTTTAGGATTGGCACCATAAGCCTTGATAAATCCGGCTATATCGAGGTAACTTGTACCATCGAATGCGGATGCCCCGTCATTTTTTCCAAGCAGAGTCATTGCCGATGCAAAATGAATTCTTTTCTCCCCATCGCGATCAAAACGTTTTACCAAAAACGTACTGCCGAGTTTTGAAAACTTTTCTACCCTTGATTCAGGGACGTTAAGTCCGCACATTCTTGCCAAATCGTGAACCACTTTCTCCCACGCTCCAACATCAATTTCATCATTTTTCGAAGGGAACTTTGCTATCCAAAGATTACCATCTGTATCCGTCACCGTCGCTTTAGGTCTTGCGCCACCCAACGATGAGCCGGGCTTCAACAACTGAGCAATCCACTTGTTCGAAAGACCTTTTTCATCCTTTTCAAAATTTCTTGAAGCTTCCTCCAACGTTCTGAGAGACGTCCACGGAGGTACCGAAGTATCCATATCCTCCGAAACGAAAGGACCCGCTTCATCCAATTTAAGCCGTATGCCACCCATTCTGGTTTCGTCACAAACGCCAAGGAGGTAATCACTGTCATATAATTTCGAGGGTTTTCTATTTTCCTTCTCTGTTAAAATACGCTCACGTTTATTTAAAAGCATTCTGCCCCATCTGTCCGGAGAAGCATCTGCAAAAAGACCAAAAATATTTTTTCCTATCGGATATTGCCTTCCTACAAAAGGTTGCAATGCCGGATCCAAATTCATCCTCAATTTGTTATTTTCAAGCCACACTTTTTCATATTCAAAGGAATATGTCTCCCCACCTTTTATAACATCCACATATAGTTTTCCGAGAAGAATCGGTTTTTCCTCGGAAAAATTGTCATATACATATATAATTTTTTCTCCTTTAAACATCAATCATTCCTCCTGGAAGCTCTTTTCCTGGTCAAAAGATTCAAATCCTGCATCTGCCTTCCCATCTCATCATCCTTTGCCACAAGCATCAAATCTTTATCCATGTTTCCCAAGGCATGCAAAACTGCCGCATACATTCCCATGGCTACGGCCGGGCTACCGGACTCCACTTTCCACAAAGTGGCTCTGCTGATTCCTGCCCGTTCTGCCACCAAATCCGCAGATAAATCCCGTCGAAGTCTTGCCAGTTTTATTTGCTCTCCCATTGTCTTCAATATATTTTCAGTTGTCGGTACGATATTATATGCTGCTTTTCTCATCTCGCTTGTCTCCTTACTACGTTTATTATTATAAACTTTATCCGATTTACAGTCAACAATATTAAACGTTATGTCCTTAATTGTAATCGAGTAGGAGGGAAAATTTGATAAATTTTCCCGACCTCTCACACCACCGTGCGTACGGTTCCGTACACGGCGGTTCAATCAACTTAACAAGTAACACACCTTTCGGTGTAGTAATCTAACATAGAGACTAGTCCAAAT
>JAZQQI010000050.1:0-113382 GCA_045628965.1 Lachnospiraceae bacterium
AAAAGATAGCGGCATTGAAAAATCATATCTGGGGTTTGTAAAAAGAAATAAAAAGAATATAATGATGGAGAAATCTTTAATTCTGAAACAGATCTTAGGGACACTCTGTCTATTAAATTCCTACAGTAAATTTACACGACCGTTCATGCCAAAGCAATTGCAAGATTATTTTAAGAGTGTTAAAATTACTACATGGCTGAACAGACTGAAAAAACGAATCAAAGAATGAGATTTTTTATAATGAGCGTTGTATTACTTGCAACGCTTGTTTTCGTTCAAACGGAAGTTTTGTCGTTATTTTCGATGATTAATGTTGTAAACGTAAGGATTATGTGGATTGCGATTCTTATGGGGGCGGCAGTGGCAGCAGTCGTTATAACGAAGAAGAGAATTGTTAAGTTTTCGTGCAAATTATCCCAATCGGATTATTTACTGATTGCGGTCGCATCGGCCATGTCCGTCTGGATGATTGTTCTATCAATCAAAACTCCTCTTTACAACTGGGATTCCATGACCTATCACATGGCGCGTGTTCATGAGTGGTTCGTCAGCGGCACCGTTAATCATTACGCTACCGGAGTGGTCAGACAACTGACGAGCCCGACTTTTGGCGAGATGCTTTTTTTGCAGGTTTATGCGTTTTGCGGCGCAAATGACGTGTGCGTGACGCTCGTTCAAACGGTATTTTACATTTTGTCTGCAATACTTGTGTTCGGACTGTCACAAAGGATGGGTTTAAACAAGTATCTTTCTTTTGCGGCAGGCTTTCTTTTTGCGGCGACACCGATTGCGTTCGGCGAGGCACTTACGACGCAGGTTGATGTGATAAGTGCTTTTTGGCTTCTGGCGTTTTGCTATCTGATGCTTGATTTTATCAGCCCGGACACGCAATTGAAATTTGCACCTAAAGGAATAATAAGTGCAATCACAATGAGTCTTTGCGTGGGACTTGCGTATCTTACGAAGCCTTCCGTATGTATCGGTATCGCAGTATTTTGCGTAATTCTCATCATCAAATTAATCAAATGCAGGGATAAAATCACCGAAGTGGTAAAGTATGCTTTGCTGTCTTTTCCGATTGCGTTTTTGACCGTTTTACCTGAAGCACTTCGAAACATTCGTACCTTCGGCTCCGTTTCGGCAGACATAGCCGGAGCCAGGCAACTTGTGGGAACAGCCAATCCGTTATATGTTTTTATCAATTTTTTAAAAAACATCTCCATGAATCTTCCGTTCAGAAACGAAGATATCTATTTCAGAGGAATAAGATGGTCCATCAAAAAAATCGCATCGCTTCTGAATGTTCCGATTAATGATGCCACTATCGCTGAGGACGGCAGGGAATATGCAATCCTCAATCCTTCGACCTGGAATCACGACCAGGCCGTAAATCAGATTATGATTTACAGTGTGCTTATATCTTTTGTTTTGGCAGCAATCGCTTTTTTCGTAACTAAGAAAAAAGCGGATAAGTTAACAAAATCTTATATAATCGGCGCACTTGCTTCTTTTATAATATTTAACGCAGTACTCAGATGGGAGCCTTTTATCAATCGTTATATGGTTGGCTATTATGCGCTTCTTTCGCCTGCGGTACTTCTGATGCTTGACTATTCTTTTAAAACATTCAAATTCAAAAAGACACCAAAGTTATGCCTGTATGCTATAATAATTGCAGTTTGCCTTGTTTCATTCGCAAATCTCTCGTGCAAGCATTTCAATGTGGCAGTAAGTTGCAAAACGCGTGAGGAAGGCTATTATTACAATAATGACTATTCGTTGTATTCGCCGCTTACCGCGTTCTGCAAAGAGGCAGGTTACGAAACCGTCGGTCTGTGCTGTGGCGAAGACGCGTATGTGTATCCGTTTTGCCATGAACTATATTTGAACGGACAACACGTCGAATACGTAGGCGTGTCAAACGAAAGCTCCAAATACGAGAAAGAGGACTTTTGTCCGGAGGCGATTGTTTGCATCGGAGGCTTCATCGGGGACGGTTCTAATGTAACGAGGAGTGTCCCTCTGTATCGCATTGATTCGGATAGCGACGAGATAATATACAACGATGCGGTATACCGAAAGGTAATGGGCGTCGAAGGGTACGACAACATGTGCGTATACGAGCAAACCTCCATCGGGGACGGTTCTAATGTAACGCAGAGTGTCCCTTTGTAACGAGGAGTGTCCCTCTGAACCTCCACGGGGACGGTTCTTTTGTAACGCGGAGTGTCCCTCTGTACCAAGGAGTGTCACTTTGGATCGAATCACAATTTACCGATCCATTTTTTATGTTAAATCGCAACTAGACGACACAATTTTATAAGGAATCATCAAATGAAAGTAAGTATAATTACCATCTGCTTCAACAGTGAAGCGTGCATAGCAAAGACAATTGAATCGGTTTTGAACCAGACTTTTTCTGAGATTGAATACTTAATCATCGACGGAGCGAGTAAGGACAGAACGGTCGAAATCGCCGAATCATATCGCGCGGCGCTTGAAGCCAAGGGCATTGATTATAAGGTAATTTCGGAGAAAGACAACGGGATTTATGATGCGATGAACAAAGGTATTCGAAATGCCACAGGTGAACTTGTGGGCATTATCAATTCCGGCGATTTTTACGAGCCCGAGATGCTTGAAACAGCGGTCGCGGAGTACGAGAATAATCCGTACGACATTTTTTATGCCGACATCAATCTTCGAAAAGACAACGGCACGGTTATTGTCAAGCATAGTAAACACGACAAACTTCCCACCAGCCGACATTGGAATCATCCGACGATGGTTGTCAGAAGGGAATATTATGAAGAAATCGGCGCATACAAATGCGAAGGTATACATGATGATTTCGAGTTCTTTTTGAGAGCAAGAAAGAAAAATGCGCGACTCAGAATCGTTAACAAGACTCTGGCAAATTTCCTGACCGGAGGTGCCAGCAATCAAAAAAGCTTCAAAAAGTGCAAACAACGATGCAAGGACAGGTATCACGCCTACAGAGTCAACGGATACGGAATTTGGGCACTTTTTGAGTGCGTTGGAATTGAAATTGCGAAATTTATCATCAGTTAATGTGTCATCGGGGACGGTTCTAATGTAACGCGGAGTGTCCCACTGTACTAAGGAGTGTCCCTCTGTAACGCAAGCGAATTGTAACAGAAACGCACTTCAAACCAAAAACCAAGGCGGTCGCGAGGAGGATATGAAATGGGTTTGTTTAAAAGCAAATATCAAAAAGAACTTGAGGCGTTGGCTGCGAAGATAGATATCAATATGTCCAACAATTATAAAGACAATGCACAGGCAAATTTAAAGGATCTGGAAGAGCGATTTGAAGAATTCAAAAATGCCGGTGTGCTTAAGGAAAAAGAGATAATTCTGTTCGAAAACATGATTGCGAATTATAAAGAAAAGATGAAAGGCTACACGCATAAAGATCAAAAGCCATATTGGACATAATATCAGGGACGGTTCTAATGTAACGCGGAGTGTCCCTCTGTAACAAGGAGTGTCCCTCTGTACCGTATTCCGAGAAAAATAAAGAACAATTCCGATACAGAGGGACACCCCTTGTTACAGAGGGACACTCCGCGTTACATTAGAACCGTCCCTAACGTCGATATACTTCGCAAATCACATTCCCATAAGCTTTGATTTCCCAAAGCAACTCATATTCCCCCCGAATCCTTTCGCGCTCTGCGGGATTGTAAATTGCCGAATATGTCGGATTTATTATGATGTATTCCGCATTTTCCAGGTTATATTCGCCTGTTTCCCACGACGAAACCGGATGAATTCTTTCCGACAAAGAGTTCGAAAGGGCGTTGTTTAACTGCGCATTTACGCCCCAGATCGACGGCGAATCGACGCAAGCCACCGTTATTTCGCCATCATCGTATTCACCGATGCGTTTAAGTGCCTGATTGAAGGCCATGTCCCAATAATCAAGCTCGAAATTGTCTTCGACCCAAAGCCTCGCAGGAAAGTTGTAGTAAGCGTACTGATACGGGTGATTTATGCAAATTCCCGCGAAAAGTGTCAAAAGAATCGCCGAAAGAGCAATCGTTACGGCGTTTTGTTTTTTAATTTCTAAAAAGGCTTTTACGCCGAAAGCGGTAAGAATGATTATAGATGCAAAAGAAAAATAAAAATGTCGCCAACCGTTGTACACGGTGGCATTTGAAATCACAGCGTAACCAAAAGGAAAAAATCCTGCAAAAGCTGCAAAAATTCCAAAAAAAGCCTGCTTTATATCATTGTTATCTTTCTTGAAAAATCCTACAATGATTCGAATCCCGCCCGCAATGCTTAAGGCCATTACACTTAAAGGAAGCGTCATCATTACCGTAACCGGCAAGTATTTTCTTGAAAAACCGGTCACATCTTTTGAGTAAATTTTGCCTGCAAAAAGAAGCGACGAACCCCATCTGAAATTCTTAGCACTTTCAAACTGATATTTGAAAAATGAAACCGGACCGGCCCATACGGCAGGCGTTATCAGTGCAAAAAGAGCAACCGCGCTTGCGAAGCAAATTGCTATTTTTACGAGCACCGAGGGTTTGAATTTTCGCGCGGCAATCAACGAAAACAACACCCACAACCCCATGATTCCCCAGATAAAAAGACCGATTACACGCATATTTCCAATAACGGCACCGGCAAATCCGAAAAGGATTGCGTTTAATACGTTAGTTTTTTCGCGAAGCCTGTAAGCAAGGTAAAAAACTATCAAAGACAGCGACAAAAGAATAGCGTCTTTGTTGTTATAATGAATGTCCGCAAAAATACGCGGCGTCAGGAAAAAGAATAGGGAAGAAAAAACGGCAGTTTTCTGCCCAAGCATATCTTTCAACAAAAGATACAGGCAACTTACACCTGCAAAGCAAAAAAAATATATGTACAAATGCCATAAAAGATTTGCAGCCGAAACGGAGGCGTCGCGAACTTTCCAAATGAAAAACATTGGGTAAAAAACACTCATTCCATGATCACGCTCAATGCTTTCTTCAATCGGAATAATACTACGTTCTTTCAGATATTCGGCAAATTCGGGAAATATTCCCAAATTGTCGCAATATGAAAGAACATTGTAATACAAGATTTCCTGCTCGCTTTGCTGATCAAGATGTGCTCCGTACGAAGGAAGAAAAATGAGTCCGAACGCAAACAACAGAAGAAGGAATATGTAATCCTTTGAAAGAATACTTATAACTTTTTTATAAAATGTTTTAAATGATGCGCTAAATAATGTTTTGTTTTGCATGTTTTTCCTTTCATCGGGGACGGTTCTAATGTAACGCGGAGTGTCCCACTGTACCAAGGAGTGTCCCTCTGTACCATATTTCAAGCATTACAAAGATCAATCCCGTTACAGAGGGACACACCTCGTTACAAAGGGACACTCCGCGTTACATTAGAACCGTCCCCGATGAATAATATTTTAACATCACAGACGTTTTTTTTGCAATAAAGAGCGGAAAAAGAAAAGAATCTTATGGTCGCTTCACGGGCGACCTATTTTATTTTTTTGCGAGCTATAATGTGCCTGTAAACAAAAAAAGCGGGACAAAAGATAAGAAAACCCGCCGGGATTAATGAAAAAGGAGACAAAAATATGCGTAAAGGATTAACAGAAGTAGTATTTATTTTGGACAGAAGCGGTTCTATGAGAGGCCTTGAGGCAGATACAATCGGCGGCTTCAACTCGATGATTGAGAAGCAGACGAAGGAAGAGGGCGAGGCGCTTATATCGACGGTACTTTTTGACGACGTGAGCGAGGTTTTGTATGACAGAATTCCGGTTGGAAAAGTCGAGCCCATGAACGACAGGCAGTACTATGTAAGAGGCTGCACGGCACTTCTTGATGCAGTCGGCGGCGCCATTCATCATATCGGAAATGTCCATAAGTATGCAAAAGAAGATGACAGACCCGAAAAGACGTTATTTATCATAACAACCGACGGAATGGAAAATGCCAGCCGCCGATATACATACGACAAGGTCAAAAAAATGGTCGAAAGACAGAAAGAAAAATACGGTTGGGAGTTTATTTTCCTCGGAGCCAATATTGATGCCATAGGCGAGGCGGCAAGATTCGGAATAAGCGCGGACAGAGCAATCAATTACGAGTGCGACAGCGCGGGAACGAAGTTGAATTACAATGTGATGGCCAAAGCCGTTTCGGGTTTTAGAAAGGCAAAGAGTAAAGAGGAGTACGGATGCGTTATGGAAGAGTGTTGCGAAGAAATAACGAGGGATTACAAAAAGAGACACAGAGCATAAAAAAGGTGCGTCGGCGAAAGTTGCCGGCGCCCGACTTTTTTTACAAATTAATTGAAGTGCATTTCGGAAAGGAATAACATATAATTAAAAATGACGGAGGTGCGTCATGGCTTTAAGAATTGTCAGAAATGATATAACACTGATGAAAACCGATGCGATAGTAAACACAGCCAACCCGGAAGTTTTGGTGGGGGCCGGTTGCGACAGCGCAATCTACAAAGCAGCAGGGTATGATAAACTTTTAAATTACAGAAAAGAAAACATCGGTGTCGCAAACGAAGGAGATGCGTTCATTACTCCCGGGTTTGATTTGCCGGCAAAATACATTATTCACGTTGTCAGCCCCAAGTACAAAGGCGGGGAAGAAGGCGAGGAAGCAAAACTTCGCGCGTGCTACGTGAAGGCGTTAAATCTGGCTTTGCAAAAAGGAATCAAATCAATCGCTTTCCCGCTTATTTCCACGGGAAGTTTCGGGTACCCGAAAGAAGAAGGCTTAAGAATCGCCGCAGACGAAATCAATGCTTTTTTGCAGGACAATAAGATGGATGTCTGCCTTGTGGTCTTTGACGACAAAACTACTGCCCTTGGGAACGGCTTGTTTTCCAAAATAAAAGAATACATTAATCGAAATTACGTATCCAAAAAGATTGACGAGGAATATGCTTCCCTTGATAAGTTACGTTGTCCGACAAATTTTGCGACATCGTGTGCTCCGATTGAAAAAGAAAGCAAAAAAATGTCCAAGAAAGCCGCTTTTGGAATGGGTATTTTTGGCAGAATGAGAACTTACGGGGGCGAACAGGCGCTAAAAGAAAAAAATTCTTTTATGCAGGAGGAGGCTTGTTTAGAGGAAACTTTCGAAGAAGATTTTGAATTTGAAGACTATCACGCCGGCAAACTTGAAGAGAGAATGCGACATTTGACCGACACTTTTTCAGAGTATCTTTTGTATCTCATAGAAGACAAAAAAATGGAAAATGCGGATGTGTATAAAAGAGCGATAGTGGACAAGAAAACATTTTCCAAAATAAAAAACAACCCGGATTATCATCCGCAAAAAATAACGGCCTTGTGCCTTTGCGTCGGGGCAAAACTTAATCTCGACGAGACAAAAGATTTGCTCGCCAGAGCGGGCTATGCTCTTTCGCCGTGCGATAAGACGGATGTGATATTTTCGTATTTTATAGAGAATGAAATTTACGACATGATTGCGCTTGACATACAGCTCGAGGAATTCGGGCTGCCTTGCATTATAGCGTAAAAATTTTTATCAATTGTATGCCGGACTTTACGGCAAAACGGAGGAAATATATTTGAGACAATTTATTATATAGTCGAAAGTATTGACGTAGCCCGTTTTGCGCATTTTGCAAATCATTGCTTCAAAAGATTCAGCCGAACCCGAATTCATAACCCCGACAAACTTCGACACTTTCCCCGATATCTTTCACATGCCGCGTCGAAAACCTATGATAAAAGTGCAATTATGTTATAATCGAAAGTCGGAGATTTCTTCGATAATTCGGAATTCAAGCGGAGGTTTTTATGGGAATAATGGAAAGACCTGTCGTCACAAATCTTTCTGACGGCGGTAAATATTGGGAACACAAATATGAGAACTTTTACCTCAAAAGTTACCTTCCTAAAACGGAGATTGACGGTGCGATAAACAACTATACGTTCAGAGCGCCCCTTCTTACGATTTTTGAGGAAAAAGAGCAGACGATAGATGAGGCAATCTCTTTTGCAAAAGAAAGCGGACTCGCAGATATAGCGGCAAGTGTGGATTCCGCTGTTTTGTTTGTATATCCCACATGCGACGGCGGATGGGACGAAGCCGACGTTGAATTGTACAAAGAATTCATTGCCGAAGTCAGAATGCATCCGGAATATAAAGACGGAATTGTCGAGTGGAACGACTTTTTTACGCAGTCTTTCAGAGGTTATTTTATCAGGGGTGCCAAGTTCAGAACTGATATCTACAGTTTCGGCAAGTCAGCTGATTATGTTGCAAAAAATCTTTTGACAAAAATCGAAGGCGAATATCTCTGGGGACCCGGCGAGATTACGCCCGCCGTGTGCTCCATGGAAAGACTCAGCGTTGTACCGACCTTTGACAGAAAAGACATCGCAATTCTTTCGGTTAACAATTCGGCTGAAGTCAATAAGGCATTTGAGGGATGCGAGAATCTTCTTATAAAAGAAAAAGCAGACTATACGGACGATTTTTATAAATTTGTCAAAAAGTTCAAAATGTGGTGCGGCAACATTCAACTTGAGCCGGACTTTGAAGAACTTAACATGACGGAAGATTGCGGCTCATATGTTGTCAAAACTTCAAAAGACAATCGTGGCGCATACAAAGACACAAAAGAGCATGCGGTAGGATATTTTGCATATTACAATAACGGACTTTTCGACAACGGACCGGCACCTTTGGTTCTCGGTTTCCACGGTGGCGGAGATTCGTCGATGTATTTGACGTTTGTTGCAGATTGGTGGAAAGTCGCTCACAAAAACAATTTCCTTTTTGTGTCGGTTGAGAATCATATGGATGTACCTGCCGAGGAAGCAATCGAACTTCTTGGATATTTGAAGAAAGTTTATAACATTGACGAAAAACGCATGTATGCGACGGGCTTTTCCATGGGAAGCGGCAAGACCTGGGATATGTACCAGGAATATCCCGAAGTGTTTGCGGGACTTATGCCTTGCAGTGCGCTGTTCCCCGTAAAAGAGAACATGTTCGGAAAGTCTTTGAAAGACGGAATCAATGAGACGGTTCCCGTTCCGGTATTCTACTCGGGCGGCGAAATGTCACCTCTTCCGGAACTTCCCTTCCATGCAGAGACTTGCCTTGACAGAGTTCAGTACGTTGCAAGCACAAATAAGCTTGTTAACAAGTTTGATGTAACTTATTCAGATAAAGACAGTTGGGCAGATCCGAAATGGGGTGTTGCCGGTGACAGAGTCGAGAAATTCTACGATGAAGAAAGAGACGCCTACCTTACGGTCAACTACTTCGACAGCGAAGACGGAGTATGCCGTACGGCATTCGCCGGAGTAAGCAATCAGCAGCATGAGTGCAGATATCATTCCTGCGAATGCGCTTGGCAGTTTATTTCACAGTTTACAAAATAGAATTTGAAGTTAGGAAAAAAGACATATCGGGAGGACTCCTGATATGTCTTTTTTAGTGCCGTAAAAAATCGGGTGGGATTCGGGTGAAATTCTACTAATTTAAAGAAATTTTATATTTTCTGACATATTCTATATGACCGGATTAATCATAGAGATTAAATTTCAGAAAATGTAAGGAGGATATTATGGAAAAATATGCGTATATCAGGGTGTCTACTAAGGAACAGAACATGAAAGAGTTGAGATGAACAAGCAACACGTTGCAGATTATCTTGAGATGATGGAAAGTGCAACATATTTATACGATACTTATTGATGTTTTATGGAGTTCAATCTGCCAGATGGTTGTTTTGATGGTATAAATATGGTAATATAAGGACATAATATGACGGAGGTGAGTTTATGCCACAAATAATTCCGATAAAAGATTTGAAAAATACTGCTGAAATATCAGATTTATGCCATAGTACGTCGGAACCTGTTTATGTTACCAAGAATGGTTATGGCGATATGGTTATCATGAGCATGGAGACATTTGAAGGTGTTGCTGCAACATTTGATATGTATCAAAGTTTAATGAATTCAGAGCAACAAATAAAAGAAGGCAGAATTCATGATGCCAGGTCGTCACTAAAAGCAACGAGGGAAAAATATGGTTTATAAAGTTGTATCAACTGATGAGATGGACATGTTGCTTGACAAGTGTGTTATGTATTTGCTAAAAAAATTCAAGAGTGAGCAGGCCGCATCGCATCTACTTGATGGTGTATCTGAGGTATATGACAATCTGGAAAATAATCCGTTGATTTATAGAATTAGTGAAGATCCTTTTATGAAAGAACTAAACTATCGCGAAGCAAAGGTTCCTGAAATGGATTATCTTATTATTTATAAGATTGTAGGTAATACTGTTTATCTGCTTGGAATATTTTATAGCCTGGAAAATTATGCCGGAAAGATGAAAGTATTATGGGATTCACGAAGATAAAAAAGCTCGATTATAAGAATGTTTACAAAGATGTATAGATAATAAATGTTGTTTAGAGATGTTCATAAAAAGCGGTTGGTTACGAATCTGTAACCAACCGCTTTGCAGTTTTAAAATTCAATTACTTCCGGAGCTGCGGCAAATGACGAGAAGGTTGCTTTGGCATTTTTGAAATATAAAACTTCAGTATTGCCGTCATTTTCGTTGTACATTCCGCGAAGTTCGGGATAATTGTCGAGCATATGTTTCTTGGGTTCGATACGGTCATCGCTTACAAGTTCTCCTGAAAGACGAAGCCAAGCACCGGTTGTCGGATCGAAGCAGCAAAGCTCAGCTTTGGGATTTGCAGCAAGCTGTTTTGAAGTGGGCTTAACTTTTCCGGTTTGGATATAGAGCTTGCCCTCGAAAATGTCAATTGTTCCGAAAGGTCTGACTCTGGGCTGGTCTCCTTCGACTGTTGCCAGATAATAAGTGTTGCATTTTTTGATGAAATCGTAAACTTTTTGCATGGTAACCTCCTTGATTTATGAATTGATTTTATTCAATATCAGATTTGTCTTCATCAATTGCCTTTAACATAGTGACTCTTTTTGATGTCATAACGGCGAGAATATCCAGCGCCTCTTTTTTATTTCTGTTGGCAACGCATTGCTTTATGCCGATAAGTTGTCTGTCAAAATCATGTATTTCTGCTTCTTTTGCGTTTCTTTGCATTCGCGCGGCACACATTCCCGCAGCCTGCCATGAGCCGTGACTGATTGCCTGCCCAAGCTTCATAAAATCAAGGCTTTTTAAGAATTCTTCTTTGTTCATGATACACTCCGTAAAGCATCTTTTCAGGTTTTATTTTATCACAAATTCCTTGGAAAACAATCTGACAAAATGCATTACAACAAATTCGCGGAAATAGCCGTTTATGTTGTAAATTTTGCTCCGCGAGGTTATTAATTACAACATATCTTGCGAATTTACATTTTTTGTTGTAATTAAACTTTCAATCCGCAGTCAAATTACAACAAAACAACCACAAAACTGAAATATGTTGTAAAATCCACTGGGAAACAGGTATAATTACGTATGTACGGCAAAACGTCGTAACATTTGCAGACACCGACAATTATGGAGACAGACATGAAAAATTCAAAGGTTTACAGATTGGTTTTGGCGGCAATGTTTTTGGCACTTGCAATGGTTCTGCCCTTTCTTACAGGTCAGGTCCCTCAGATTGGCAAAAGACTTTGCCCGATGCATATTCCCGTGCTTTTGTGCGGCTATTTTTGCGGCCCCTGGTATGCGCTTGCGGTCGGATTCATCGCACCATATCTCAGATTTGTACTTTTTCAGATGCCTGCCGTGATTCCGGACGGTTTCGTAATGAGTTTTGAACTTGCAACCTACGGTGCGGTTGCCGGCATTTTGTACAAGGCTTTTCCGCCAAAGAAAATCTTTGTATATGTGTCACTTGTTTTGTCGATGATTGCGGGAAGAATATCCTGGGCGTTGGCGAGTCTTGTGCTTTTATCACTTGGAAAAGCGGAATTCGGATGGCCTATATTTATCGCAAAAGGATTTGTGAATCCGTTACCCGGAATTGCACTTCAGATAGTTTTGATACCGATTCTTGTCATGACTTTGAAAAAGTTCACTGTCGGCAATCGCCATCGGGGACGGTTCTAATGTAACGCGGAGTGTCCCTTTGTACCAAGGAGTGTCCCTTTGTACCAAGGAGTGTCCCTTTGATTCTGAAAAAATATTCCGCAAACGACAAAGTGTGCTGAATTTTCAATCACCCTACATACTAAAATAATACAAAAAGAGCATGTCTTCGCTGACTTTTTATTGCCGTAAAATTGGTAAAACGCGTAGAAATGCTCTTTATTTGCGTAAAATTCACCACGTATGAGTATTATTTTTATATGATAATGAAATTGGGGATAAAATGAATTATTAAACTAAGAGGAGAATTCTTTCGGGGGTGAATTAAATGAAGGTCAGAAAGTCATCTATGACTAAAAAAATTTTTATCGTTATGGCAGCGGTAATAGTCGTTACCAATCTTGTGACTGCCAAAGTTCTCAGTTTCAAAGCAAAACAAATTATTCTCACGAGCGTTCGCGAAAACGCGTTAAATCTTGCGAAAGTCGGAGCCAATTCGATAGACCCCGATGTATTCGAAAAGATTCAGGTAGGAGACGAAGAGAGCGACGAGTATGCAGAAGTTTTTGATGCCCTTACCCATGTCAAAGAAGGAACAAGCGCTTTGTACGTGTATTCTTTGAGACTCGACGATGAAGGGAAATGTGTATTCGCAGTAGATTCGGACACGGAGGAGCCGGGACTTGTCGGCGATGAATTCGACTCGGACGATGATGCATATACGGCGTTGAACGGTCAGAGTATTGCAAACAAAAATCCCACTGAAGACAAATGGGGTACTTTTCTTAGCGCGTATGCACCGATTATGAAGGACGGAGAAGTAATCGGCGCAGTCGGAGTCGATATGGATTATACCGATATCAATAAAGAAATCGGAAACATGAAAAGAATCATTATCGTTGCGATAGCAGTGAGCCTTATTGTGTCCGCGATAGTTCTTGTTGTAATAACCGTACGCCTCTCTAAAGGTTTTAACTATCTTAATGACAGCGTAAAAGCACTTGCAGACGGAAGCGGCGACATTTCAAGAAAACTTTCGATTGAAACAGGAGACGAATTTGAAGAAATTTCGATAAGCTTTAACGCATTCATCGATCAGGTTGCAAGTCTTGTCGGAACCGTAGCAGGTTCTTCAAATGAAACAATGAACACAATCGGTACAATGAATAACGATATTTTGACGTTGAGTGCCAATATGGAAGAGTGCAATGCAAGTTGCGAAAATGTAAGTACCAAATTGGAAGACACCGTAAATAAAGTGAGTGCCTTTGATGCAAAGATGGGTGATGTCGGTAAAAAAGCCGAAGAATCCACAACGGAAGCATCGGAATCCGAAGCGTTCGCCAACAGGCAAAGGGCCGCGGCGACAAGCACCATTTCAGAAATAAAAAGAGAAATGGATGAGGCTCTTGCGGGAGCCGGCAGCGTAAATGAGATTAATAAAATTGTAAAGGACATCAATAACGTCGCAATGCAAACGAGACTTCTAAGCTTTAACGCACAGGTTGAGGCTGCCGCAGCCGGAGAACACGGCAAAGGCTTTGCCGTTGTTGCGGAAGAAGTTGCCATATTGAGCGACAGAATCAGCGGTTCCGTAAACGAAATTGAAGAAATAAACGAAAAGGTATTGTCAGCCGTCGACAACCTTACAAATCAAGTGGAAAAAATGGTATCGTACCTGACGGATAACGTATCTGAGGATTACAAAGCTTTTGCTGAACTCGGAAAGAAGTATGGCGATACCACCAAGATGATTTGCGAGACCATGAACAATTTGAAGTCGGAGACGGTTGCCATTTCCGAAGAAATATCCGCAGCCAGTCTTTGTATTGCCGACATCAATCACGCCATCGGCGACAGCGCCGAAAAGACAGAAGAAATCAGCATGTCTTCCGGCAACATCCTCGAAAACATGCATTCGCTCATGGACACCCCCCTCTTTCATCGGGGACGGTTCTAATGTAACGCGGAGTGTCCCTTTGTACCAAGGGGTGTCCCTCTGCATCGCCATCGGGGACGGTTCTAATGTAACGCGGAGTGTCCCTTTGTACCAAGGAGTGTCCCTTTGAAGCGTTGAGACCGGTTACAACCCAATATAAAAAATTCGTGAGATATGTTGTAATAATCAACCTCGCGAGGCAGTAAATTACAACCACAAACGTAATTTTCGCGATTCTGTTGTAATAATCAACCTCACGAGGCAGTAAATTACAACCACAAACGCATTTTCCGCGATTCTGTTGTAATTATCCCGCGAGGTGCAGATAATTCGTTTATCGGGCTTGGAATTTCGGTACGGCAACGTACCAATCTGAGAAAGCAACCAAATCGAAATCTTTTTCGAAGATTTCGCGGTCTGTGAAATAGATAATGTAAACGCTGTCCGGAGAAATCGCATCATAATCGATGCCATTTCTGATTAAGAGGTCGTCTTTTGTGAAAGATTTCGGCGTGGGCGCGTACTCATATTCCAGATTTTCGCTGAAGTACCGGCTCGGCAGAGTATGGGTATAGAGAAGAAGTCGCGGCCATTGAACGGCTCTTTCGGCAGTCAGAATGTGAAGGTTGTTCGCTTCGGCCGCTTCAAGCGCATATTCGATGCTTTCGCCGATTCCATCGCCGAAGTAAGCGTTGGCAAGCGGGCGGTACGAGCCGAAATATGAAACCATGAAACAAACGAAGAAAACACAGTAAGTTAAAAGTGTCAAAATAATGAAACCGGAGCCGAAATTTGCCATTTTCGAATTATCGCCGTCATTTGCGGCTCCCGATATTTTATTATCGCCGCTCGCAACCGCAGATTTTTTTTCTGCAAAATATTTCGAAAAAAACGTAATCAAATCGCGCACATGCCATATTCCGTATGCTTCGAACAGTACAAAAGGAATAAAAAGAAGGTTTGTCTGATGATGCTTCGGCGTGATTAACATTCCGAGCACAAGTCCTCCGAAAAGCTGGATAAAAAGAAGAATATCCGCAAAAGAGGACTTCTTTTTTTGTATGTTTCTGATGATTTCAAACACGAAGGCGATTCCGCCCAAAAAGGCAAAGCAGAGACCGATGGGATAGAATAACCCGAACGGTTTAATCGTGTCCCAAACTGTGCCGGTATTTCCGAGAATAAGAAGCTTTGCGAGGGTTTTGAGATTCGTGACTATTTCCCCAAAAGACTTTGCGATTTCTCCGCCCCTGTAATGGACGGATTTGTAAATGGTCATGAATGGAAGATTGATCTCGCCGATATATCCCTGATTTACAAGAAAATAAAGAAAAATCGGCGTTCCGACCGCAGCGAGGATTATACCGCTTAAAATCAGATATTTGTCGAATTTAATTTTTTTGAAAATTAAAGATAAAACGACCTCCGAAAGAACAATCAATGGCACAATCGGCCAGGAAAGTGCGTAACAATAAAGGGTCAAACCGTAAAAAAGTGAAGAAAGCATCAGGTATTTAGGCTTTTCGGTTCCCTTTGCAAAAAAGAGCGCTGCAAAAATAAGAAATCCCGGAGCCAAATTGGCGTCGAGTCCCCAGCGCGACATCATGAAATGCCAAGGGCATATCGCAAGAAGAAAAGCGGCGAGAAGCCCTTTTTTCGAATCGTTAAAAAGAGTTTTTATCAAAGAAAACACGGCGGCAATCGAAAGCAGAGATACAATTAATTGCGGCATTCTGATAAGAAAAATATTTACGGTATTTTGAGAAAACAAAAGAATGGGCAAAAGAAGCCAAATGTACATGGCACTTTGCCCGTCGCCCCAACTGGACATGTATACGGGCCATGAGTATCCGCCCGAGTCACGTCCTTCAGCGAGCAAATCATACGCGTTGAGAGCAACAAAGGCCTCGTCCTGGTGAAGTCCGCCGGGGAGATTTTGTATGTCATAAATTCTTGTTACGCACGCAAGCAACAAAATAATCGCAAGAAGTACGTATTCATTTTTCAGAAGTTTCATTATATTTAATCCTTAAGTATTTTTGCGATAATCGCCTCACGGGTTTTCGGAGACAGGGCAAAACTTTGCGCATGACCGACATTGTCCGTCACAATAAGCGTTTTGTCTTTGGAGCCGGCCGCTTCGTAAAGTTTATATACATTTTCGGTAGGCACGACGTCGTCGCAGTCGCCGTGAATGAAAATAATCGGCATGCGGCATTTGGAGACGGCACTTAATGCATCGACGCGGTCGGGGTTGTAGACATTATGGCATAAACATGCCGTTTTATAAGCAAAATAACAGATTCCTGCGGGAAGATGAACGGATTTGAACGTAAATTTAATCTGCTCTTTGGCCGAAGCATATCCGCAGTCGGCAACGAGATATTTAACGTTGCCGGGAAGCTCGTGATTGTTGAGGAGAAGCGTTGTGGTACCGCCCATGCTCGTTCCGTATACAAAAACCTTCATGTCGCGTCCGAATTTGCGCGAGATAAAATCAAGCCACCGTTTGCAGTCTTCGGCTTCTTTGTAGCCGTACGTGGTGTATTTTCCCTCACTTTTCCCGCAACCTCTTTGATCTATGATAAAAGTGTTGATTCCGTTTTCATAAAAATACTTGGCACTTGTCGCAAATTCGCGAACGCCGTTACTTTGGATGCCGTGAATGCAAAAAGCCGTTTTGTCGCTGTGACCTTCGGCGGGAAGATAATATGCGTGAAGGGCAAGATTGTCGGAACTTTTTATATAAAATTCCTCGGCATTCATCGTTTTAAACCAATCGATATTGGGGTAGCGAATCGCATCTTTTTGTTTCTCTTTGTCTGCATTCGCGGATTTTTTTATGACAAAAGTCAAATCTGCGTGCGTATTTGAAGCAAAATACAGCATAAATTCCGAAATGGCGGCAAAAATTCCGACGCCGCCGAGAAAAGTCAGATTGAATTTGGTTTTTTTCTTCATATTTGCTACCTCCCGGATAAAAGTATTTTACATCTCATACGGTAATTTGGCAAACGAGTAAAAAAATCTTCATGTAAAAAAGTCATATGTTGACATATTATCGTTTTGATGATATTATTTCGATTATAACAGGAGAAAATGCAAAAACAGTTGTCGCAAGCAAATCTCCGAAAACCTTTCAGGCGGTTTGTCTGCGACGACACAAAAGTAATGTTGCGATGTAATTTGCAATGTTATATAATCGGAACAAAGTTTGAAGACATATCGCTTCAAAATATAAAACGGAAAAAAAGCATATGACTTCAAATTGGGAAGTGTGAGTTTTTTTTGAAAGGAAACATAATGAAAAAATTCATTCGTAAAACCAAAAAAATAACGGTAATTTCGGCTTACTCCTTACTCGTGTTCGGCACAACAATCGCTTGCGGACAGAATGGGAAGAATAACAATGAAACATCGATTTTTGATGAAGCAATCGAATCCAAAAACACGATGACAAACGAAAATGCGGGATTGTCCGAATATACTTCGGAAGGACAATTAAGCGAATCAAAAGACGTTAATAAAGAAAAACCGACTCCAAAAGTATCCAATATATCAATAGATGTTTTGAATTCTTTTCGCGTGTTGCAACAGAATGAATCGATTGATATGGGTTTACCGGAAAGTAAAATAGAAGAAACTTTGGCAGACCCTGAAGATACCGAAGAAAAAGAAAAGGTTGAAGAACCGAAGCAGACTTCGAATTCATCTTCGAAGCAGCCTTCGCCTAAGCAGTCATCGGGCAAAACAACTCAGGCGCAGGAAACATCAGGTACGCCTCATAATTCCGAAGAGGCAGCAACGCAGAATTCGGCACCTCAGACAACGCAGAATCCGACACCCGAATCAACTCAGAGTTCGACAGGCGAAACTTCAGCGACACAGGCTTCTTCATCAAGCAATACGGAAAAGCAGGCAAAAGTCGAGACATCGAATACCTCGCAGAATACAACGACCGAGCAGCCCAAACAAAGCAACAACTCGTCGAATTCGAAGCAGGATACGCCTGAGCAGACGACGACTTCAAACAGCTCTTCTGCACCTTCAAATCCGACAGTAAACAATAATAACGGTTCTTCCGCGGCATCATCGGATGTATCATACAGTCAGGACGATTCGGGTAAAGAAGATAACACCCAAACCGACAACGAGGCAGAAGCCGAGTTTGAGTGGTTTTCGTGAGGAAAAGAAAATGGCAGAATACAAATATACGGCATTCATAAGTTACAGACATCTCGAGCCCGACAGCATAGTGGCGGAAAAACTTCACAAAATGCTCGAAACATACACGATTCCAAAGAATTTGCAAAAGACTCTCGGACGCAAAAAAATCGGAAAGGTTTTCAGAGACAAGGAAGAACTTCCTCTTACCGACAGTTTGGACGATCAGCTTCAGGGCGCTTTGGAACAATCGGAATTTTTGATAGTGATTTGTTCTCCTCGTTTGAAAGAGTCTAAATGGTGTGCAAAAGAGATAGAAACATTTGTTGAAAAACGAGGCAAAAAGAATGTTTTGCTTGTTTTGGCAGACGGAGAACCGGATACGTCTTTTCCGAAAATAATATATGACAAATCCTCCGAACCGCTTGCTGCAGATGCAAGGGGAACATCGACGTCTCAAAGAGTCAAAAAACTTAAAGTTGAAAGCCTAAGGCTTCTGGCTCCGATTCTCGGCGTAGGTTTTGACGATTTAAAGCAAAGAGAGAAAGAACGCCGTATCAAAAAGGCAATGACGGTCGTATCTGCGGCTGCCGCAATATCTTTTGCTTTTGCAGCTCTCGCAATTTTGGCGGCACTCAAAATACAGGGACAGGCGAACAGTCTTGCATATGACAAGGCATTGCAGATGGCCTCCGAGTCAGAGCGGCTTCTCACCGAAGACAAAAGACTTGAAGCTCTTCAGGTGGCGTATGAAGCGTTGACAAGCTCGGATAACGTCGATATGCCGTACACTCCGGAAGCACAGTATTCGCTTACGGAGGCTCTTCGTGTGTACGATTCGGCGCAGTATTCGAAGGCGGTTCTCGAAATCAATGCGACCGATACGATATGTGCAATAGATTTTAACAGCAATCCTTTTGAAGTAATATATGCTGACAAGTCGGGAAACGTCGCTGTTTGGTTGTATCGCGAGTATAACAAAATCTATGAAACGACCGACGGAATGAGAGATCCCGAAAGCGAACACATTGTAGGGTTTATTGATTCCGATACTTTTTATTACATTAACAAAAACAAAGAAATAACGATAGCTTCCACAAATTCTTCAAACGGAAATATCGCAGTTCTTAATGATGCGGAATTTAAAAGCGCACACATAAACGAAGCGCACAATATGCTTGCCGCACTTTCGGACGATTCGATATTTGTTTATAATCTTAACGATTACAGTGTGGTTTACAGCGATTCGACAGAACTCACGGAAGATGGCAGTTCGACAGAGGCTTTCGCCGACAGTATCGGATGGGATGAGGCAAATAACAGAATTCTTTATTCCGTTTACAGTACGGATGATTCGGGCAGAGAAAAATTAAAAGTTGCTGATATCGATAACAACGAGCTTATGATTGATGCGTTGTTTGCGGAATCCGAAATGAAGGATTGCGTTCAAAAAGACGGTGTATTCTACGTCTTGAGCGGACGAAAAGACGGGGATTTGGGCAAATTCTTTGTATGCGCGATTGATGCCGATGGCGGAATTGCCAAATGGAATTCGACGTTCAACGGAACTGCCGGAGAATTGTTCTTAACTTCATGCAACACTCTTGCGGTAACAGCCGGAAATGATTTGTATATTTATAACTGTGACGACGGAAATCTTATCGGCAACTATTCATTCGATTCAAATGTCGGATGCATAAGCGAGTCTGACGGAACTTTGTATGTAAGAAATCTTAACGGAGACAGTTCGGTTATCGATTCGATGACGGGTGCATATGTATACCTTGGCAAACTGATTGACTGTACGAATCTTAATAAGATTAAGGCATTGGAAATAACGGAATATAATTACGCTTACATGGGCGTTGCGGCAAACGGAAACGATAACCATTTGATATTTTACAATTACATGGTTAACGATCACGCGACACCTAGCAACGAAGAAACGTTTGTTGCCGACTATGAAGTACTTTTCGGAAACGAAGCAATCGACAAAGCAAAACAAATCGGAGCTGACGTGCAAAATACCGTGTATTCGGTTGTTTCCGACAAAGCAAACGTAAGCGTAGTCTCATATAAGAACGGTCTTGTTGCGGTTTGTGACAACAAAGACGGAAAAGTTTTATCTGAGCGAGATATAGACTTTGCAATCGATAAATACTTCGGAGAAGATGTTTACGGTAACAGGTACTTCGGCAATGATTCGAGGGCAATTATGATTTCACCGGCAAATGAAGTGATTGCGTCGATAGAGGATATGCAGGGACTGACACTTGATTGTTCGGGAATTTTGATGAATTCTTTTGATGAAGAACGTCATCCCGTTTTGCTTAAGTACGAAGTGTACACAACCGAAGAATTGCTCGAACAGGCCGAGTTTAAGATGGAATACTATAATTGCAAATAAAAAAGGGAGACGTCCCCGACGAAAAGTAATATGTATCAAACATCAAGAAGTCAAATTAAAGAAATGCTTTACAAACGCCCGCAAAACGGCAACAAAGGAACCTTCGGGAAAGTGCTTGTCATAGCGGGAAGCGTAAACATGAAGGGCGCGGCTCTTCTTTGCGCAAAAGGTGCCTTCGCCGTCGGAGCGGGAATGGTTAAAGTTTTAAGCGATGAAATAAATGCGAGAGATTATCTTTCGGTATGTCCGGAGCTTATGGTCGGACGTTATAACGATATCACGAAGGATGAACTCAAAAAAGAAATTGCCTGGTGCGATACCTGTGTTATCGGACCGGGCCTTTCTGTTAACGAAAAAACAAAAACTCTGGTAAAAGATGTTTTGGAAATATGCGACAAACCTCTTTTGATTGATGCCGACGGACTTAATATTCTTTCCGAAGATATGGGCATGCTTGTCAAAAGAAAAGAGCGTGGACAAAAAACCGTGCTGACACCGCATCCCGGTGAGTTTGCACGACTATTTTACGTTTGCGAAAAAGAAGGCAAAACACACGACAATCCTGAATACGTCGGTTATCTTGCCGAAAAATTCGGAGTTGTTCTTGTTGCCAAAGATGCCAAGACTCTTGTCTCCGACGGAACGACGACATACATCAATAACTACGGGAATTCCGGACTTGCGCGTGCGGGAAGCGGCGATATCTTAAGCGGAGTAATCGGCGGACTTATGTATAATTCAAAAGATATTCTGACAGCGGCGGTACTCGGAGTGACGCTTCATGCTTTAGGGGCAGACGAAGCCGTTAAAGAGACGAGCGAGTATTCTCTCGAAAGCCTTGAAATCATCGAAGGAATCAAAAAAGTCATCAAAGAAGAAATCCCAAAATAAAAAATGAAAATGTTGCGAATGTCACCTGTTTTTCTATAAAATATCAGTTTTTATAGCTTTTTTTCTGTGGTAAAATGATTGAGAAAAAGGGGAAAATACCTAATAATTTGGGGGTATATTATGAATAAGGTGCAAATACTTCGTGACAGAATCAATACATATTTTGTCGGAAAAGAAGAAGTGGCAGACAACGTTCTTCTTTGTTTTCTGGCAGGAGGACATGTCCTTTTGGAGGACGTACCGGGCGTAGGAAAGACGACGCTTGTCAAGACTCTCGCAAAAGCGGTTGATGCAAGCTTCAAAAGAATTCAGTTTACACCGGACACGCTTCCGTCGGATGTTGTCGGACTGTCCGTTTACAATATGAAATCAGGCGAATTCGAGTACAGAGAAGGTGCCGTTATGGCGCAGATTATTCTTGCCGACGAGATTAACAGAACGGCTCCCAAAACGCAGGCGAGCCTTCTTGAGGCAATGGCTGAAGGCCAGGTTACCGTAGACCAGACGATTTATGAACTTCCTAAACCTTTTATGGTAATTGCAACACAGAATCCGGTTGAATTTATGGGCACGTATCCTTTGCCCGAGGCGCAGATGGACAGATTTATGATGCGTCTTTCAATCGGATATCCTGAAGAAGCAGATGAAGTTTTGATGGTTAAAAATATACTTGAAGGCAAGGATTTAAAAGAAGAAGAACCCGTTTGCACCGCAAGCGACATTCTCGAAATAAGAAAAGAAATCGAAAACGTTCATGTTGAAGATAAAATGGTTCTTTATATAAGAAATATTGTTGACGGCACGAGAAAAGAAAAAAGATATGTTATGGGAGCAAGCCCCAGAGCTACGATAGCACTTACCAAAGCATCACAGGCCAAAGCTTATCTTGAAGGCAGGGATTTCGTCAAACCTGACGATGTTAAGGCTGTTGCGGCCAATGTTCTCGCGCATAGACTTACTCTTACGGCCGAAGCCAAAATCGGAGGCGAAAATCCTGAGAACGTATTAAAGAGCGTTATTGTGGCTGCAAGGGTTCCGATGGAATAGAAGGAGAACTTATGAGAAGAAACAGACTGATTCTGTTCGCGTTATGGGTTCTTTCTCTTGTGGCGATAAGCTTTTTTGGCGGTGCGGTAAGCTACGGATTTTTCTTTGCGCTTACGTTTATTCCCATATGTTCTTTTCTGTATCTTCTTTGTGTGTATACCGCATTCGGAATATATCAGAAAACAGATACAAAGAACCCGATTGCGGGTCATGCGTTTAATTACTTCTTTACATTTCAAAACGGTGTATTCTATTCGTTTGCGGGTGTCAAAATCCGCTTTTATTCGTCGTTTTCTTCTATTCTTGACTTGGACGACGACAAGGAATACGAACTTCTTCCCAAAACAAGAATTACAAAAGAAACAAAGGCTTTGTGCAAATACAGAGGCGAGTACGAGATTGGTATAAAATACCTCGAAATGACGGATTATTTAAGACTTTTTAAGTTCAAATACGTTCCCAAGGAAACTCTGAGGGTTATCGTCAAACCGAACATCGTTCATCTTGAAGAACTTCGAACCATTGATACCAAAAGATTTCTTCCGAGACAGTCTTTTGTCAATCCGACAGACCCCGACAATGAAGTCAGAGATTATGTACCGGGCGATTCCGTAAAAATGATTCATTGGAACGCGAGTGCGAGAGAGCAAACACTCAAGGTAAGAAAAGTTGTCGGAGAAGAAAAACAGGGCGTTTCGATTCTTTTGGATACAAATCGTTTTGATGAGAATCAGGAAATTTACCTTCCTTCCGAGAACAAAATCCTCGAAACAGCCATTGCGATTGTCATGTATCTTTCGGGAAAAAACATACCCTCGAAGACTTATTATATTGCCGGAAATCTTCGAAAGGACATCGTTAATTCAGTCGATGATTTTGAAAGATTCTACGGTAACATGGCGGAACTGTCCTTTGCTTCGGATTCCTCGTTTGCCAAACTGGCTGAAGCCTTGTATGACGACAGGGATTTGGCCGAAAGCAGAGGCGTTGTTTTGATTCTTCACGAGTGGAGCACGGCCGCGTCCAAACTTACGGAAAGACTTTCAAGGGAAAACGTCGGCGTTTCCGTTTATATCATTTCGGACAAAGCGAAGGACGAAAAGCTTACGGCAGGCCTGAAGGCGGATGTCCGATTTATTTCGATAGATGCCAATCTTAAGGAGGTGCTGTGATGACGAACCTTCTTTATGATTTGCTTCTTACGGTTCCCTGTTCACTGTTCGCGTGCGGAATTTACAGGCTTTATTTTCTTAGTGACGAAAGTAAAATTGCGGCATATTTGATAAGCGCAGCGACAGCGGCGATAATAACTTTTTATGTGCGTTTGAAAAACAAATGGAAAATCGTATCGGCCGTTTCCGTCCCGGGAATAGCCTTTATTACGGCTGTTATAGCGAAGAAAGAATACGATACAATCGATTTGTCGAAGTGGCTGCAGTATGCGGTTGTTCTTTCAATAGCCGCGGCGGTGACGGCGGCAGCAAAAATCGCGGGTAAGTACGTCCGTGCAAAGGGCATTGCGGCAATTCTTGTTTTTTCATATCTTGTTTTTTCGATGATTGCCAAAAAGAATTTATGCAAAGCCGACACGATTTCCGCCGGCATAATCATACTGACTGCAGTTACCGAACTTATACAAAAATATTGGAAAAAAGAGGGATATACGGACGGAAAGAAACATACGCTTGCGGTTGCACCGTTCTATCTGGCTGTTTTTGCTGTTATGATTTTTGTAAAAACGCCCGACAAGCCGTATGACTGGAAGTTTTTTATCAATGCCGGACAGGCAGTAAAACAGGGATATATTGCCGTAACTGAAAAAATTTTGAAGAGTAACAAAGAAGGCTACATATCGGTTTTTGCATCTTTCAGCGAAGACGGCGAACTTCACCCCGATATTTCGCAGAGCAAAAACCGCGTCATGATTATGGAGGCAGACGGATATGCTCCCGCCAAACTTTATCTTGCGGGTTTGATATCGAATGATTTTGACGGTGTAAAGTGGAAAAATTCCGCAGACGCCGGACCTTCGGATATTGCTTTGGATGCTGCAGAATCGCTTTACGGAGCATATATGTATGCGGGAGATGACGACGAAGATTACGTAAGAATCGAGGGCGGAAAACTTCGATTCACGTATTTTAATACAAAAATAGCGTTTTTGCCCGAAAAAACCGTATATTTTAAGCCTCTGGAAGAAAAAACGACGTTTTCGGAATATGAAGGAACATATCATTTTGACAAAATGCAGGGTTATGGAACGGAATATGATTTCAGGTATGTGATACTCAATTCGGAGAGCCCCGCGTTTCGCGATTTTGCTAACGCTTCGCATGAAGTCGACAGGGAAAGCTTTGAAAAGTTCACAAACGATTCTTATTATGAAAATATCAAAAACATAGATTATGATGATCTTTTGGCACACAAAGAAGAAATATACGATATTTATCTTCCTGAAACGCAGATTTCCTCGCAGGCAAGAATTCTTCTCGATGATATCGTAAAGGATTGCGAGACGCCGTACGAAAAGCTTAAGGCCATCGAGGAATATTTAAGAAATTACGATTACACGCTTCATCCGGGAGAAATGCCCGAATATTCGCATACGCCCGAAGGGTTCCTGGATTATTTTCTTTTTGAAAACAAGCAGGGATATTGCGCATATTATTCCACGGCTTTTGTACTTATGGCAAGAGCGGAAGGCATTCCCGCAAGATATGTTCAGGGGTATTGCATTTCGGCGCAAAGTCGCAAAAAGTCGGAAGTAAAAGGTTATATGGCACACGCCTGGCCGGAGGCTTATATTGAAGGTGTGGGTTGGATACAGTTTGAACCTACCGGAGGCGGAAGCGGATATGCCGACGGGCAAAATTACTGGTCTTCGAGAGAAGAAATCGAGGCTGCCCTTGCCGAAAAAGAGGAGTATTACCGAAATTTAAACGGCATGAATCAGGAGGCTTTCTCGGACTATGACATTTACCCAAAGGATTCGGAGGTCGACAAAAATGACAAACCCGAAAAGAAAATTCGGATAACGATAATTGTTCCCATTGCATTGGCAATGGCGACTCTTTTGATAATTACGTATGCGGAAAGGCTTATACAAAAAAGACGATTCCAAAAATCCTCGGTTGACGAACAAATACGAATCGTAGACAGAATGAATCTGAAACTTCTTAAAATACTGGGTTTCGGACTTCTTTGGAATGAAACGCTCGAAGAATATCAAAAAAGATTGTTAAAAGATTTGCCATCGGAAACACTCGGATTTATAATTGTATACGAGCGACTTTTGTATTCGGGAAAAGGAATGACAAAAGACGACTTAAAGATTGCGCTTGAAAGCAATGAAGCGATTTTTAAAACCGTTAGGGACAGGCGGGGCAAAATCGTGTATCTGATACAAAAATGCTTATCGGGCGTCATCTGACAGACGTTAGGATAAGTCTTAAAACGGATTAGCGCGGCTAAAATATTACAAAGGTTATTTGATAAACACAATGAACAACTCGGACAAAAAAACAAAAAATCATTATGCGATGGTGATGATAACAATATTCATCGTCATTTCCGCTTTGGCTATAATAAGCGTTGTCGGCGTAACTCTTGATTCGCTTAAAGTAACAATCAACAACGACAGAGTGAAATCCTTCTCAAATCTGTCGGTACAATCGTTTCAGATGCTTGACGATACGATTGTTTCGACGAAGTACTATTCGAAGATGTTTGCCGAATCTTTCGGTTCCGGATACAACAGCAATCAGGACATGTACGACTATTTTCAAAAAAAGGTCGGAGAACTCGAAGACGACAATTCGGTATTCCTTATTGTTGACGGTTCGAAGCAGACATGCTTTACGTCTACGGGCTATGAGTTTGTGATAGATGTTAACGATGCATCAGTTTTATCGGATGAAGAGACGGTGTTGATCGATTATTTGGTGGGACCTCCGGAACCTAAATATATGATATTCATGAACAAACTCGAAACACCGTTTTTTGCGAATTATCGCGGCGAAACTGTTAAGATTACCCATACGGCCGTGGCACTTTCGATGGATTACATTATATCGAAAGTCGACAGCAACATCCCTGTTGATGCGGATACATTTGTGCTCGGTGAAGACAAAAATGTAATAAGCAGCCGTCAGATAACGGGCCTTGGTATGACCGGCGACGAATTTTTTGATGAAAATTTTATAGAAAATGTCGTAAAAGATGAAGATAGAGAATTTTATGTCGATAAATTAAACAGTGGGGAATCTTTCACTTACGAATATTATTACAAAGGCAAGAAATACGCCGTGGGAATATCCAAAATTGCGAATACGGACATGAGGTGCATTATTGTAATCAATCCCGACAACCTTGGGGATTCGGTTGAAAGTGCGCTTTACCGCATTATAACGCTTTGCACCGTTATTGTAAGTCTTCTCGGATTTAGCGTATTTTTCATTACTTTTTATTTTAAAAAGTCAAAAATAGACAAGCAGCTTTTGATAGAGAAGCAGGAAATACAGGAAAAACTCGAGAACAATCTTAAGATTGTGGCTAGGCAGAAAGGCGAACTCGAGAAGCAGCAGAACGAACTCGAGAGCGCACTCAAAATGGCAAATTCGTCTTCGAGAGCCAAAACGGCGTTTTTGAGCAACATGTCGCACGATATACGAACGCCCATGAATGCCATCATGGGTTATACGACGCTTGCGGCATCGAACCTTGACGACGGAAAGAAGGTAAAAGATTATCTGGACAAGATTGATTCGTCCTCTAAGCATCTTCTTTCTTTGATAAATGAAATTCTTGACATGAGCAGCATTGAGTCCGGAATGGTGGAACTCTCAAATACAAATGTTAAGTTAAGCGAAGTTGTGGAGACGGTTAAGAATCTTCTTTCGACGGAAGCCGGCAAAAAGAAGCAGGTATTTATCATCGAAGAAAACATCGCGCACGATACGGTAAAATGTGACAGGCTCCGTCTTGAACAGGTTATTCTCAATGTTGTGGGCAATTCAATCAAATACACTAAAGACGGAGGCAGAATTAAACTTTCGGTCGATGCGAAGGAGGCATCGGACGGAAAGGTCAGTGTATGTTTTGTCGTAACGGACAACGGTGTGGGAATGAGCGATGAGTTCGTAAGCACAATATTCGATCCTTTTACACGCGTCAGCTCGTCAACGATAAGCGGCGTTGACGGAACGGGTCTCGGTATGGCAATTGCAGGCAAAATAATTGACAAGATGGATGGTAAATGTCATGTCGAAAGCAAAGAAAATGTCGGTACCACCGTTACGCTTACGTTCGAATTTGAGGCCGTAAAAGAAGCGGAAGTCGAACTCAAAGATGCTTCGGAAACAGAATTTAACGGAAAAAAAGTGCTTATAGTAGAAGACAATAAGTTAAATGCCGAGATAGCCGAGGAAATTCTTACCGAGAGAGGCTTTATCGTGGATATCGTCGATGACGGAAGTGTCGCAGTCGAAACCGTCAAAGAAAAAGATCCCGGATGTTACGATGCGATTCTGATGGATATACAGATGCCGATTATGGACGGATATGAAGCGACCATGCGTATAAGGGCACTTGACGATGAAGAAAAGAAAAATATACCGATTATAGCAATGACGGCCAATGCGTTTGAGGACGATGTAAAAATGGCGTTTGAATCGGGTATGAACGGGCATGTTGCAAAGCCCGTGGATATAAAGGTATTAATGAATGCGCTTAGGGGAGTGTTGAGCAAATGTTGATGTACAATATTGATTTTGAACTTGCCGGAATAGCAATAAGCATTGTAATTTTAGTGTTCGTATTGATTCAAAATGTGAACACCGAATCTGTTCGCGAGTATAAAAAAGTAATTATATTCAATCTTTTGGCTGCGCTTTTTGATTCGATTACGGTAGTCTTTTATACGTATCCGACATTGGTGCCGATATGGTTCAATTATCTTGTCAATTCTTTGGGATTTATCTTCGGCTTCGGAGAAGCGTATGCGGTTTTGAATTATTCGATTGTATTTATAGAAGCACGCGAAAAGAAAAAAGCCGCAAACTGGATTAAAATATGCAATAATTCAGCTTTTATCGTATATTCGCTTCTTTACGCCATCAATGCTTTTGTCCCTATTATCTTTTCGATTGATGAAAACGGAGTTTACAGCAGGGTGGGAATATATCCCATTGTATATGTAAGTCCTGCGGTATATATTTTCCTGACGGCTGTTTTCCTTTTTGTCAAACGTCGTTTCCTTACATGGAAACAGACCTTTACGGCTATTTTCTTTGCTTTTGTTACCATTTCGGGAATGGCGCTTCAGTTTTTGTTCTTCAAAGATGTTTTTCTTACATACTTTTTCTCGTCGGTTGCGATTCTGTCGCTTTCATTTTCACTCGAGACACCCGATTACGTTATTTTGACAAAGACGATGAAGGAACTTACGGAGGCCAAAGAAGAAGCCGAAAGAGCGACGAATGCCAAGGATATTTTTCTTGCGAATATGTCGCATGAAATCAGAACTCCGCTTAATGCAATTATCGGCCTTGACGAAATAATCTTAAGAGACAGCAGGGACGAGCAGACAAAACAGCATGCAAAAGACATCAAAATGGCCGGCAGTTCCCTTCTTTCCATAATCAATCAGATTCTTGATTTCTCAAAAATCGAGTCCGGCAAAATGGAAATTTTTCTCGCCGAATACAGCACGTCGGACTTGTTTTATGAAGTCGTTAATATGACCAAACTCAAGGCAATTACGAAGAATATCAAGTATAACATCGATGTGGATCCTAACCTGCCCGAGATGCTCATCGGTGATGAACTCAGAATAAGACAGGTTCTTTTGAATCTTATAAACAATGCAATCAAATATACAAAAGACGGTTCTGTCGATGTAAAAGTTACATTTTCGAAGGTTACGAGAATACGAAAGGAAAACGTGCCGCATGTCGAAATGCAGATTTCGATTAAGGATACGGGAATCGGAATAAGAGAAGAAGACATGAACAGACTTTTCCAAAGCTTTACCAGACTGGAGGAGTCGAAGAACAGAAATATCGAAGGCACGGGACTCGGTCTTGTCCTTTCAAAGCAGCTGATTGATTTGATGGACGGTGAACTTACGGTAAACAGCGAATACCAAAAAGGAAGCGAGTTTGTAGTAAAACTTACTCAAAAGGTTGTCAGCGAGAAAGGAATAGGCGATCTTTCGGAAGCATTCAGAAGAACTTCCGAAAAAGTTGAAATTTACGAGCCGACTTTGTATGCGCCGAAGGCGGAAATACTTATTGTTGACGATAATGAGATGAATCTGTCGGTAATGTCGGATTTGCTTGAAACGACGAAGATAAGAATGGATCTCTGCCAGTCCGGATTGGAATGTATCGACAAATGCAAAAAACGCAAATATGATGTCGTACTTCTTGACATGATGATGCCGGAACTTGACGGCGTGGATACCCTTAAGAAACTGAGAGAGGAGCATATCTGTGATGGTACGCCGGTTGTGGTTCTTACAGCGGACGCAGTTGTCGGTGCGAGAGAGTCATATATTATGATGGGATTTGATGATTATCTTTCAAAACCCGTAAAATACGCCGAACTTGAAGAAGCACTTAAGAAGTTCCTTCCGAAAGACAAACTTTTGGATATCAACGAAGCAAAGAAAGACAAGGAAAAAGAAAAATCATCCATCGTCGTTGTATCCGAATCTACAGATGCTTTGAAGGAACATAAGAGCAAACTTAAGGATTACAAAGCGACCTTTGTTCATGACAAGGACAAGGCGGTCAAATATATGGAAAAACATGATGTTGATTTTGTAATGATTGATGCAAAAGAATTTAATCAAAAAGAGGCTGAAGAGTAAATCTTCAGCCTTTTATGTTGAGTCATTCAGAATTTATCGAGATTTCTTTTGAAAAGCTTGGCGGGACGATGACCGCATCCGGTATCGGAAAGAGAGGTTTCGATGACGTAATCGCTCATTTTTCTTCGAAAGTTTGCGGTAAGAAGTTCTTTGCCGATTATTATCTCCAAGGCCTTCTGAAGTCTGTAAAGAGTGAAGTGTTCGGGAAGAAGGTCAAATACGATTCTTACGTCTTTTTCGGCCATGTCCTTCAGCTCAAGATATGCTTTTAAAATAATGAGCGCGTGGTCAAATGCAAAACCATCCTGTTCGAGAACGGTATATTCATCGGTTTCGTGAAAATTTTCAAAGTGAGATTTTTTGATTATTTTTGATGAAAGACATGTTCCGTCGTTTCCCTTAAGAGTCATTTTGTAAATGAATTCTTTGTCGAGTCTGTCTTTCGATTTTTTTGTCTTTTCGTCTTCGAGAGATACTTTGAGACTGAACCAGTCGGCTGTTTTTGCATCTGAACCTGCCGAAAGCGAAATGTCCGTAGAATCAATAAGAGCCAGAAATGCCTGCGAGACAATCCAACCTCTGGGGTCTCTTTCGGGTTCTGCAAATACATCGAGCGTTCTTAAAAAAGCGTTTCCGACGCCCGTTTCTTCTTTGAGTTCTCTCAAGGCCGCATTCGAAGGCAACTCGTTTCTTTTTAAGAAGCCGCCCGGAAGCGCCCAGGAATCCTTGAAAGGAAATTCGTTTCTTTTGATCATAAGAAGTTTGAGAAAACTTTCGGATTCTTTTCTGTAATTTTCCTCGTCCTCTCTGATAATCGAGAATACCGCTATGTCGGTTGCAATCGACGGACGGTCAAAATCGGATATATTATAATTTTGCAAAAATGCTTTTTCGTCCATGATAATTCCTTTCAAGATAATAACAAAATGATACTATCATTCTAAACGGCAGGGATATTTAAGTCAATATGATTTATGATACAAATGATGAAAAGTGTGTTAAAATAAAATTTACGAATATTTTTTGAAATGGCAGAAGGTAAAAGAAATGCAAAATGAAGATAAATATTTGAAAATGACGACGGAACCGATTCCGTCGCTTGTAGGCAAACTGGCAATACCGACAATTTTAAGTATGCTTGTTACCACTTTTTATAATATGGCCGACACTTTTTTCGTCGGCAAAATCAACACATCGGCTTCCGGAGCTGTCGGAATAGTAATGCCTTTAATGAATATTATTCAGGCAGTCGGATTTATGTTCGGACACGGTGCCGGAAATTTCCTGGCAAGAAAGCTTGGAGAAAAACGCGATATGGAAGCGGAAGAGATAGCAAATGCAGGCTTTTTCTTTGCGGTAGCTTTCGGACTTATTTTCTCCCTGCTCGGAATATTTAACGTTAACAGACTTGCGTATCTTCTAGGTTCGACGGATACAATGCTTCCGTATGCACGAGAGTATATGCTTCCCATTCTCATTGCGGCACCCTGGATGATGGGCTCGATAGTACTGAATAACGAAATCAGATATCAGGGCAATGCCAAGACGGCAATGTGGGGAATTATGGCAGGAGCCATAATCAATATAGGACTCGACCCGCTTCTTATGTTTGTTTTCGATATGGGAATAAAAGGTGCTTCGACGGCGACGGCAATAAGCCAGTTTATAAGTTTCGTACTGCTTTTTTTGACAACGAGAAAACACGGAAACATCAGAATCAGCGTCAAAAAGAATCCGTTTGCATTCAAGTATCTGTGGGGAATTGTGTCGGGAGGTTTTCCGTCTCTTTGCCGACAGGGACTCGCAAGCGTATCGGTTCTTGTGTTAAATCATATGGCAAAAGCTTCCGTACCTTTGGAGAGTGCCGATGCGGCAGTTGCGGCAATGGCAATAGTTGCGAAGGTGTCCATGTTTGCCAATTCCACGGTTATCGGTTTCGGACAGGGATTCCAACCGGTGTGCAGCTTTAATTACGGAGCAAATAAGTATAAAAGAGTTAAGGAAGCGTTTATTTTTTCCGTAAAAGTGTGCGCCGCATTTCTTCTTGTCGCATCCTTTGTCTGCTTTGCATTTGCACCGGAGATTGTCGGTATATTCAGAAAAGGCGATCCCGTTGTTACCGAAATAGGCGCATATGCCTTACGGGCTCAGTGTGTAACACTTGTTTTGAGTGCTTGGATAATTCTCACGAATATGCTTCTTCAGGCGTCGGGTCAGGCGTTTTGGGCGACGCTTATTGCGTCCTGCCGTTCCGGAGTCTGTTTTATTCCGACGGTTTTTATTCTCGCCGGAGCCTTCGGCCTTTGGGGCGTTCAGACGGCCCAGGCTTTTGCCGACGTTTTGGCTTTTATAATATCGCTTGTCGGCGGAATAGGATTCCTTAAAAAACTTGATAAATGGGTAATATAGCCGAAAGGAAAGAAAATGAAACAAAAACGCTTTACGGCGCAAAAAGTAATTACATTTTATCTTATTATATTTCTTGTCGTTATTACAACGTCGGTTGGAATAGCGGTGTATTTTTCGAGTACTGTAAAAGGCCGTTCCGAGAACTCTCGGGAAACATATGACAATTATTATGTATTGATAACTCCGGACAGAAAAACAGATTTTTGGAAATCCGTTTATGAAGGAGCTTACGAATTCGGAAAATCACAGAATATAATGGTAGAAATGCTCGGAGACAATCTTTCGGATGATTACTCGACTTCGCAACTTATAGAAATAGCAATTGCATCGAAAGTGGACGGAATTATTGTTTACGCTGATGAGACCGAAGAAACGGCGGAACTCATCGACAAGGCTTCGTTAAACGGAATTCCGGTGGTTACCGTTTACGGCGACAACAGTAGCGCCGAGAGAATCTGTTTTGTCGGTACGGGAAGTTATAATCTCGGAAGAGAATATGGCAAACAGATTATAAATATCGCCAAAGAAAACGAATCGCTTAACACTACGGTTTCGACGCATATGAACGATAAGTTAAATGTTGCCGTACTCATGGATACGTCTTCCGACAGCTGGAATCAGGATTTGATATGGTCCGGTATTCAGAATGCCGTCACAGGAGACAACAAAACCGAGACACAGATAAACATTTCGATGGTTTCCGTAGACAACAGAAACAATTTCACTTCAGAAGAGTCGATACGTGATATTTTTAAAAAAGATGAAATTCCGAATGTGATAGTATGCTTAAACGAAATGAATACGGCGAGCGTTTACAAAGCGGTTGTCGATTACAACTGTGTAGGCTCGACGAATATTCTCGGCTATTTTGTATCGGACAGTATTTTAAAAGGAATATCAAGAAAAGTAATATATTCGACAATGTCGGTAGATACGAAGCAAATGGGTGCATCGTGTGTGAAAGCGCTCAAAGAATATACGGAATACGGCAATACAAGCCAGTTTTATATGGTTGACAATACGATTATCGACAGAAATAACGTCGATGAATACATGGAGGATGTATGGGAGGAAGAAAGATGAGAGAAAAATCCAAATCCCGCATAATCCCCTTGCAGATGAAATTAAGCGGAATATTCATAGCCGCAACGATTCTTGTTTTTATCGTAAACGTTTTTCTTATGGCGGGAATCAATAACATGTCGAATGAGATGGATTCGGTATACCGTGATAACGTAAAACTGAATGAACTTGCAGTATCTCTCGATAATGTTCAAAACAGCCTTACGGATTATCTTAATTACAAAACCGACGGCTCACTAAAGGAGTATTATAAATACGAACAGGAATACAATTCGCTTTTGGTAGAATTGAACAACAGGATAACGGATGACGAATATGACAGAATAGAAAGAAATATCAGAAATATGTCTCTCGAATATTTGTCGGTTGCTGAAAAAGCCGTTGATGCAAAAAGAGGAAGAAACGTCGAAAAATATTCCGCTGAATACGATGAAGCAACGAAACTTTTCGAATATATCAATTCATTTATTATCGGTTTGAACAATGAAAGATTCAAAAGCAATTCAAGCAATTTCAGCGAATTGATTTCGGCATTCAGAATTTTTGAAATCGTCAGCATGTTTGTTATGCTCGGAGCAATTGTCGGAAGTGCGGCATTTGTGATAGGCTTCACCCGTACGATGATGAATCCCGTTACAAAACTGGCGAAGGCTGCGGATGAAGTCGGTAAAGGAAACTTCGAAATCGAGACTCTTCCCGTAACTTCCAGAGATGAAATAGGAGTTGTTACCGGAGCCTTCAACAAAATGGTTGTCAGTATCAGGCAGTATATAGAGCAAATAAAAGAAAATATGGAAACAGAGAGACTGATGCAGGAGAAGGAACTTCGAATCGAAGCCACTTTGAAGGACGCTCAGCTTAAATATCTTCAGACGCAGATTAATCCGCATTTTCTTTTTAACACACTGAATGCAGGTGCGCAGCTTGCGATGATGGAGGATGCCGAAAAAACCTACGATTATATACAAAATACCGCGGAATTTTTCAGATATAACGTAAGAGAAGGCAACACAACCGTTCATCTTGAGGATGAAATTAATCTTATCGATCACTACATATATATACTGAACGTTCGTTTTTCCGGCGACATTAAATACGAAAAAATAATCGAATCGTCGATTTCGGATGTGCTTATGCCCAGTATGATTTTGCAACCCATCGTCGAAAATGCCGTCAACCACGGCATAAAAGAAATGGAAGGAAAAGGCAAAATTACCTTGAGGGTATATTTTGACGGAGAATACACCTGCATAAGCATAAAGGACAACGGCGCGGGCATGACAAAAGAAATGATAGCCAAAGTACTTTCCGGCAAATTAAGAGAGAACGAAAAGCCCGCGGCAGTCGGAGCTCACGGAATAGGAATGGATAACGTGATTAAACGGATAAGAATGTTCACGGACAGAGAGGACAGCGTTCTCATCGAAAGCGAAGGAGAGAATCTGGGCACCGAAGTAATATTGAGACTTTCGGGCGGGGGCGAATAGGATAAGGATAACGCCGAAAGGAGTTTTATATGTACAAAATCATGCTTGCCGATGACGAAGGAATCGTAATCGATTCCGTCAAATTTATTCTTGAAAAAGAATTCGGAAAAGAATGCGTAATCGAATATGCAAAGACAGGCCGAAGCGTAATAGAACTTGCGGAAAGCTTCAGGCCCGACATTGCGATAATGGATATTCAGATGCCCGGAATAAACGGAATCGATGCGATGAAAGAAATCCGTCAGAACAATAAGGATATTATTTTTATCGTAATGAGTGCGTACGACAAATTCGACTACGCCAAAGAGGCTATTAAACTCGGAGTATTGGACTATATTACGAAGCCCATGGAGAAGAAACGTCTTATAAGCGTTGTGAATCGCGCCATGGAGATAATTGACAGAGACAGAAAGAAGAGAAGCAACGACCTTTTGGTCAAGGAAAAACTGGAAACAGTCATTCCGATGCTGGAAAGCGGTCTCATATACAGTATTTTTCTACAGGACAAATTTTCGGAAGATGCTCTCAACTACAAAACGATTCTCGGAATAGAGGAAGAATACGGATATATGCTTACCGTTGTTTGCGGAGACAGAGACGGGGATTCCAAACTTACCAATGCCGTCGGAAGCTCGGTTAGACTGCAGAATCATTATCAGGAACTAAGGGCTTATTTGAAGGATTACTGTCGCGGTATTGTGGGAAACGTTATGTCGAATAAGGTTGCGGTTCTTGTTCCGTACGACAAAGCCGAAATGGATTATTCCGAAAGAAACGTGCTTATTGAAAATACACGCGAGTTCACAAGACTTCTTCAGCGAAAAATCGGTGTCGATTTCAAAATAGGAATCGGAGGTGTCAAGGAATTTGCGAGAATGAGCGAATCCTATGACGAAGCGCTTAATGCACTTTTGAACGGAAACGGAAGAGTATCCCATGCGGACGACTTGGAATTAAGGTGCGAATACGAGGAAAATTATCCGGTAGAGACAGAGAAGACGCTTTTTGAAATGGTTGAAAAAGGTGATTATATCGGTGCAAGCAATGCTGCCGGACAATTTTTTGACTGGATGAGCGAGAATTTTTCGGACAGCATAATGGATATCAGATTGAAGGTATTGGAATTTGTGCTCTATGCGGAAAGGCTCCTTTATGTGAAGGGCGGAAGAACTTATGTATTCAAAAGCCGTACGGAGTATCTTTCAAACGTAATGGAAACAGACAACCTGTCGGAATTAAGAAAATGGTTTTTGGATAAGCTTGTGGAGATATGCCAAAAAATCGAGAACAACAAGTCCGACAAATCCGAGAGCCTGATAGAAAAAGCGGAATCATACATTAAGGCGAATTACATGAAAGACGTATCGCTTGACGATATATCCAGATACTGTAACATAAGCTCGTATTATTTCAGTAAACTTTTCAAACAGGAAACGGGAGAAAACTATGTTGAGTATCTAAGCAGAATACGAATCGAAAATGCCAAAAAAATGATAAACGAAGGCGAAAAGAGTATGAAGGAAATATGTTATTCCGTCGGCTTTTCGGATCCCAACTATTTTTCGAGGGCATTTAAAAAATATGTGGGTGTAACGCCTACGGAGTATAAAGAGAGAAGACAATAGATATGAAAACAAAAAAAAGGGCAGTAAGACAACTGGCATTGATAATTTCGGCGGGACTTTTTGCGGCAACTGTTTTTTCCATGACGGAAGGATGCAATGTAACCGAAGACGAAAACAGAGTCAGTGAAGATAATACGGAAGAGACGGTTTCCATAGGAATGACTTTTGACTCGTTTGTAATAGAACGTTGGCAAAGGGACAGGGATGTATTTGTTTCGACGGCGAAGGAAATGGGAGCCGAAGTCAATGTTCAGAATGCCAACGGAGACATTGAAGAGCAAAAGAAACAGATTCTTTATTTCATAGAGCAGAATGTTGATGTAATTGTTATAATATGCATCGATGCCGATTCGCTTAAGGATGAGGTTACCAAAGCCAAAAATGCCGGTATCAAGGTAATTGCGTACGACAGAATAATAAGAGATGCGAATATTGATTTGTACATTTCGTTTGATAACGAGACGGTCGGTACGGAAATGGGCGATGCGATGATTTCGGACGGTCTGAAAGAGGGAGACAATGTCATAATTATCGGAGGTTCGCCTGCGGACTACAATGTTCCCATGGTGGAAAAAGGATTTACCGATGTAATGAATGCAAACGGCATTGAAGTGACGGATACTTTTCATTGTGACGGATGGGATGCGGAACTTGCAACGGAATACATCTATTCGAATCAGGAGTTGATTGCGTCCGCAGAAGCAATAATGTGCGGTAACGACAATATAGCGAGCAGAGTGGTTTCGGCACTTTCGGAACAAAGACTTGCCGGAAGCATCAAAGTTACGGGACAGGATGCGGATTTGGAAGCGTGTCAGAGAATTGTTGAGGGAACGCAGCTTATGACTGTTTATAAACCGGTGGATATGCTGGCTAAAAAAGCTGCGGAGTATGCAATAAGCTTTGCAAAGGGCGAATCTATCGGCGAAACGGATTTGATTAATGACGGAACATATGATGTGGCGTATGTCAGTCTGGCACCGATTCCCGTAACGAAAGATGACATGGATGAAGTGATTGTTGAAAGCGGTTTTCATTCGAGAGAAGACGTATATTTGAATATTCCGGATATGGAGGAATAGCATTTTTTTGCAAAAAGGGCGTATGCTTTGACAAATTTGTCATAGCATACGCTTTTTTGTTTTGATTAAAGAAAGCAAAAAATTGAAGAACATGACAAGTTTTTTTGTGAAATATTGTGATAATGTTTAAGCGTAGTCATGAACTAACACATTTCACAATTTAATATGGGAGGTAAAGAAATGAAAAAAAGATTACTTAGCATTCTTCTTGCAGTTGGAATGACAGCCTCACTCCTCGTTGGTTGCGGCGGAGCATCAGGCGGAAACAAAGTTGGTGTTGCAATGCCTACAAAGGACTTGCAGAGATGGAACCAGGATGGTGAAAACATGAAGAAGGAACTTGAGGCAGCAGGATACACAGTTGACCTTCAGTACGCTTCAAATGATATCAACACACAGGTTACACAGATTGAGAACATGATCGCAGGCGGCTGCAAGGTTCTCGTTATTGCATCAATCGACGGTGATTCACTCGGAACTGTTCTTGCTAAGGCAAAAGAAAAAGGAATCTCTGTAATTGCTTATGACCGTTTGATCATGAACTCAGATGCTGTTTCATACTACGCAACATTTGATAACTACATGGTTGGTACAAAGCAGGGTGAGTACATTGAAGCACAGCTTGGTCTTAAAGAAGGCAAGGGCGGCTACAACATGGAAATCTTCACAGGTGACCCCGGTGACAACAATGCAAACTTCTTCTACAACGGTGCTATGGACGTTCTTAATCCGTACATCGAAAACGGACAGATCACAGTTCCTTCGGGCCAGATTGATTTCGCTACAGTAGCTACAGCTAACTGGGCATCAGATGCAGCTCAGGCAAGAATGGAAGCTATCATCGCTGCTAACTATGCAAACGGAACACAGCTCGACGCTGTTATGTGTTCAAACGACTCAACAGCTTTCGGTGTTACAAACGCTCTTGTTGCTAACTACAACGGCGCATATCCTATCATCACAGGTCAGGACTGCGATATCGCAAACGTTAAGAACATGATCGCAGGAAAGCAGGCAATGTCAATCTTCAAGGATACACGTACACTTGCTTCTAAGACAGTAGAAATGGTTGACGCTATCCTTAAGGGAACAGCAGCACCCGTTAACGATACAACAACATACAACAATGGTGTTAAGGTTGTTCCTTCATACCTTTGCGAGCCGGTATTCGCTGACGTTAACAACTACGAAGAGTTGCTTATTCAGTCAGGTTACTACACAGCTGATCAGTTACAGTAATATATAAAGGATAACTCAGTTATCCGCTAAAAAAACAGACAGGTTAAGTCCCCTTTATTCATGACTATACAAAGGGGACTTAACTATGCCGAATATCTGAAAAACAAAACTTAAGTAAAAAGAAATATGGTTAAATTTGTAATCGGAACGGAGGGATAAAGTTGGCCAAAATATTACTTGAAATGAAAAATATTACCAAAACTTTCCCGGGTGTCAAAGCTCTTGACAATGTCAATCTGCAGGTCGAAGAAGGCGAAATTCATGCGCTTGTCGGAGAAAACGGTGCAGGCAAATCGACATTGATGAATGTATTAAGCGGTATATATCCATACGGCTCCTACGAAGGAGACATCATCTACAACGGTGAAATTTGTAAATTTACACACATTAAGGACAGCGAGGCAAAGGGAATAGTTATTATTCACCAGGAACTTGCGCTTATTCCTTACATGACAATCGGTGAGAACATGTTCCTCGGAAACGAACAGGGCAATTCTTGGAGGATTGATTGGACAGAAACTTACGGTAAGAGCGAGAAGTATCTTAAGACGGTAGGTCTTAACGAATCGGCTCATACCTTGATAAAAGATATAGGTGTAGGTAAACAGCAGCTTGTTGAAATAGCAAAGGCACTTGCAAAAAGCGCCAAACTTCTTATTCTTGATGAGCCTACATCGTCACTTAATGAGAAAGAATCGAAGCATCTTCTTGATTTGCTTCTTCAATTTAAGAAGGAAGGACTTACGTCGATTATCATTTCTCATAAACTGAATGAGATTTCGTATGTTGCCGACAAGGTTACGATTATTCGTGACGGATCGACTATCGAAACGCTTGTTAAGGATGCATCGGTAACAAATGATGAAAACGTTCTTCCCGATGAAGGCTTCTCTGAAGCAAGAATCATAAAAGGCATGGTAGGACGTGAAATTGCCGACAGATTTCCGAAGCGTGAAAAGAATATCGGCGATATCGGATTTGAAGTCAAGAACTGGTCGGCATATCATCCTGTATATACGGAAAGAAAAGTTGTCGACAACGTAAGCATCTACGTAAGAAAGGGCGAGGTTTTGGGAATCGCCGGACTTCAGGGTGCCGGACGTACTGAGTTCGCAATGAGTGTTTTCGGACGAAGTTACGGAGAAAAAATCAGCGGAACCATTATCAAGGACGGAAAGACAATTGTTCTTCATAACGTAAGAGAGGCTATCAAAAATAAACTTGCATACGTTACCGAAGACAGAAAAGGAAACGGACTTATATTATCGAACTCTATAAAGATAAACACTACGCTTGCCAATCTGGATGCGGTAAGTGATGCCGGCGTAATCAATAAAGACCTTGAGTACGCGGCAGCGGTTGAATACAAAGAAAAACTCAAAACAAAGTGTCCTACGGTTGAACAAAACGTAGGTAACCTGAGCGGCGGAAATCAGCAGAAGGTACTTCTTGCAAAATGGATGTTTGCCGAGCCGGATGTACTTATTCTCGATGAACCCACAAGAGGTATCGACGTAGGCGCAAAGTATGAGATTTATTGTATTATCAATCAGCTTGCAGCCGAAGGCAAATGTGTAATAGTTATCTCTTCGGAGATGCCCGAACTTCTCGGTGTCAGCGACAGAATCTATGTCATGAACGAAGGAAGAATGGTAGGCGAATACGATGCCGAAGACGCAACTCAGGAAAAGATAATGGAATGCATACTTGCAAGTGAAAAAGAAGGAGTAAAGTAATGGAAAATAAACTTAAAACCTCCGACAGTGCCAAAATGTTGGAGTTCATTAAAAAATATGCGATGGTAATAGTTCTGGTCCTTGTAATTATTTTCTTTGAAATCGGAACACAGGGAAAGATTCTTTTACCTAACAATGTAAGTAACCTTATTGCACAGAACGCATATGTATTCGTATTGACGACAGGTATGCTTCTTTGTATCTTAACCGGCGGTAACATCGATCTTTCGGTTGGCTCGGTTGTATGTTTTGTTGGTGCATGCGGTGCCAGACTTATGGCAGATGCAAAATGGCCCATTCCCGTTGCCATCCTTGTGATGATTCTTATTGGTACGGCCATCGGAGCAATGCAGGCATTTATAATTGCTTACATAAGAATTCCGCCGTTTATCACAACACTTGCCGGAATGCTTATTTTCAGAGGTGCAAGTAACATAGTTCTTAACGGACTTACTGTAACAATCACAGATTACCCCGCATTTATCAAACTTTTCGGTGGTGGAGCGGATTGCTATATTCCCGATATATTCGGACAGGTTTATCTGTATCCGGGACAGCTTATTAACGTAACCTGTATTATCATCGGTGTTCTTGTTACAACACTTTACGTGGCACTTCAGGTACTTTCGAGAAATAAGAAAGTAAAGAAGGGTTATGAAGTTGAGAAGAAAGTGCCTTGGCTTATCAAGATGATTATCATCTCAGCAGTAATCGTTGCACTCAGCGTACTTCTTGCACTTAATGACGGTAAGGGTATTCCTACAGTTCTTATCATAGTAATGATTGTAATAGTTGTTTATTCATACATTACATCCAATACGACTACAGGACGTTACTTCTACGCAGTCGGCGGTAACGAGAAAGCAACAAAACTTTCCGGTATCGACACAAACAAGACATTCTTCCTTGCATATCTTAACATGGGCTTCCTTTCAGCTCTTGCAGGAATGATCACAATCGCTCGTATGACATCGGCTCAGCCCACATACGGACAGAACTATGAAATGGATGCTATTGCATCATGCTTCATCGGCGGTGCATCGGCATACGGCGGAATCGGTACGGTTCCCGCAGCAATCATCGGTGCAGTCCTCATGGGTGTTATCAACCTCGGTATGCTTACAATGGGTGTTGACCAGAACATGCAGAAAGTTGTTAAGGGCGGAGTTCTTCTCCTTGCGGTTATCTTTGATGTAGTATCAAAGAGAGGATTCAAGTTTATAGCTAAGAATTAATTCATTACACGGATAAAAAGTAACAACATGATAAATGAGCGTCGACCGAAAGGCCGGCGCTCTCTCCTTTTTTGGGGATTACAACATATCTCGCGAATTTCGCTTATTGGTTGTAATTTATGCCTGATTCCGCGGAGGAATTACAACATATCTCGCGAATTTCTCTTTTTGGTTGTAATTTACGTTTGATTCTGCGCAAATTTTACAACAAAATTGCGCAAATGGGCTTTCTTGTTGTAATTAATATTTGAGTGATTTTGAGAATAATAATTTCTTTAATTAATATATTTTTTATGGTAGAATTAAGCGTAATGTGCGAAAATACAAAGGTTGTTTTCGGATTTATAAGACAGCCTGAAAGGGAAACGTATGAAATATACTGCGAATATAAATGATAATGTCAGATTCAACAACAAGGCCGATCACTGCATCGGAACCGGACGTATGGATTTGGCGCTTCACAAAGAATATCTTGATGAACTTAAGACGGTTCAGGACGGAATAGGTTTTTCGTATATAAGAGGTCACGGTTTGTTCTCGAAATATATGGGAATTTACAGAAACAATTTCTTTTCAAACAACGAAGATGAGTATTGCTTCACATATCTTGACCGGGTTATGGATTCGTACAAAGAACTCGGAATAAGACCTTTTATCGAACTTGGCTTTATGCCGGATGATTTGGCAAGCGGCACGGAGACGACGTTCTTTTGGAAGGGTAAGATTTCTCCGCCGAAGGACTATGACAAATGGGCGAATCTTATTAAAGCGACTTTGAAGCATCTTATAGAGCGATATGGGCTTTTTGAAGTAAGAAACTGGCCCGTCGAAGTTTGGAATGAACCCAACCTTACTTCTTTTTGGAAAGATGCGGACATGAAAGAATATTTCAAACTTTATGAAGTTTCATCCAAGGCCGTTAAGGAAGTCGACGAAGAGATTAGAGTCGGCGGACCGGCAATTTGCGGCGTTGACGACGAGAGATGGCTTAGAGAATTTCTTTTGTTTGTAAGAGATAAAAAGCTTCCGCTTGATTTTATTACGAGACACCATTACACAAGTTATTCTCCCCAAATCGACGGACATTATGCATATATCAATCTTCATGAACCCGACGATGCTTTCGGATGGCTTGAAAGATCGAGAGATATTGCGGATTCCTTCGAAGAGTTTAAGGACAAAGAAATATTCATTACCGAATTTAATACGTCATATGTTCCCAATGCGCCGATTCACGATACGATTTTGAATGCTGCGTATGTGGCGCACATGCTTTCAAAACTCGGTGACAAGCAGGAGTCTTATTCGTATTGGACGTTCGGTGACTGTTTTGAAGAAATGGGAATACCGTTTACACCGTTTCACGGAGGATTCGGACTTGTTGCGTATGGCTGTATCAAAAAGCCGACATATTGGACTTTTGAATTTTACAAAAAGCTTAAAGGCAGATGTATTATTAAAAATGACGAGGCGGTTGTTGTTTCGGCCGATGACGGTAGTATTCGCGGCGTTATCTGGAATCTTGACAAGTATAACGAAAAGAAAACAAAAGAGATTTCTCTTAATATAGAAGGAATCGAAGACGGCGAGTATTTTGTGAAGGAAAGATTTGTCAACGAAACGAACGGCAATCCTTTGAAAACGTGGCATGAGATGGGCGAGCCCGCTTCGCTTACGAAAGAGTTGACTAAACTTTTGCAAATTTCGGCGGAAGCCGGTTTTTCCTCGAAGAATATTTGCGCTCTTAACAATTCGATTGAATTGTCCTTTGAGGTAAAAGCAAACGAAGTACGTTATTTCGAGATTTCACGAATCGTAAGAACGTCGGACAAAGGCTATGATTACGACAGAGCGGTAACCGAGATAGCGACAAAGAATGAATAATAAAAGTCATAAAAGATATAACTTAGGAAAGGTTTAAGCACGATAGGTGCGACAGGGAGAGAGACATGAGCCGAAAGAAAAAAATCATGCAGCAGAGAATGAAAGAAGAAGCTGCAAGAAAAGCATTGGAAAGACAGAAAAAGGGAAGAATTGCGTTTGTGATTTTTGCCGGAGTCGTATGCGGAATTATTATCGGAGCAATTATTTTTGATGCCGTTAACGAGAAAGAAAGCGTAGTTAATTATTCCGTAGGGTTAAATGAAGACGGAACAATCAAAAACGTTTCTGTAAGCGAAAATGTTTCGCTTGCCGATTTGGATTCAATGAGTCGCGATTATACTGAGTATCTTCCTGAGAAAGAAACGGAAGATACATATATTGATGCGATGCTTGAATCATACCCGCTTCTTGATGATGAGGCAGGCGTAGAGATAAAAGAAGGCGATAGAATAAGCATCGATTTTATAGGATATGTTGACGGAGAAGAATATGAAGGCGGTAATACCAACAATGCGGGAATAAGCATGGTTGTAGGTTCGGAGGGGTATCCCGGAGATTTTGAACAGCAGATAATAGGACACAAGACCGGCGAAACATTTGATGTAACGGTTGATTATGACGAAGCCTTTTCAAACGAGGTTCTTGCCGGAAAAACCGTCCTTTACAAGGTTACAGTTAACGGAATGCTTGTAAAGAGTGAATTTAACGATGAATTTGTAGCCGAGAATTTCGGCTCATACGTTTCATCGGCCGACGAGTTCTTGGAAATGTACAGAAAGTCCGCAGCCGAGACGTCGTATGACGAAGAAATTCTTTCTTATTTGGAAGACAATTCGACTGTAGCGAGTGTTCCGAATTCATATTTAACAAAACTTGCAAAACTTGAGAAACAAAAAGATTTGAAAATGATGGATACAACGAACGATGCGTATATAAATATGTATGGTTCGGCTGCTTACCAAAGCATATATGATATGAAGCAGATGAGCGAAGACGATTATGAAAAGGATGTCGAGAAACGTGCAAATGAAGCTGCTTCGAAGGCAATGATTATTCAGGCGGCAATTGAGAAATACAATATTGAGGTTACGGAAGATGATATTAACTCCGTTCTTTCTTCGTATTCATACGAGCCTGAAGAATATGATACGGCCGTTGAAAGATTCGGAGAGCCTTACATCAAACAGATGGCGATGGAAAAGGCGTTGGAAACATACCTGAAAGACAATTACAACCTTTCGGAAGAGTAAATGTGAAAGATTAGTGAATAGGACTGCTTGAGGACAAAATACGTTGCTAGTCGAATGAGCGTGTGCTATAATAATCAAAAATTATAAAAGGTTCAAAGGAGATGATAAGATGGCAAAACAGAAAGAACCATTGGTAACAAACATTTTTACGGCGGATCCTTCCGCACATGTATTTAACGGTAAGATTTATATTTACCCTTCACATGATTTGGAACATGACGGCGAAGATAATGATGACGGTGATGAGTACCAGATGGAAGATTATCATATCCTTTCGATGGACAATATAGATGCTCCCTGTGTAGATAACGGCGAAGCACTTCACATGAAAGATGTTCCCTGGGTAAGCAAACAGATGTGGGCACCCGATTGTGTAGAAAAAGACGGAAAGTATTATTTGTATTTCCCCGCAAGAGACAAAGACGGAATTTTCAGATTGGGCGTTGCAATAAGCGATGATCCCGCAGGTCCTTTCAAAGCAGAACCCGATTACATCAAGGGAAGCTTTTCAATCGACCCCGCAGTTTTGATAGATGACGATAAAAGAGCATATGTTTATTACGGAGGTCTTTGGGGAGGACAGCTTGAAAAATGGAATTCCGGTTCATTCGATCCCGAGGGCGGCGAGCTTGACGGCAATTACGACAAGAACCGTGATGCCGTAGGACCCATGTTTGCAGAACTTAATGATGACATGGTTTCATTTAAGACAGAACCCAAGCATCTTCTTATTGTGGATGAAGACGGAAAGCCTCTTCAGGCAACAGATGAAGACAGACGTTACTTCGAAGGTCCTTGGATGCATAAATATAACGGTAAATATTACTTATCATATTCAACAGGAACCACACATTACATTGTATATGCAATCGGAGACAATCCCGACGGACCTTTCACATATGCAGGACGAATCCTTGAACCGGTAATCGGTTGGACAACACATCATTCGATTGTCGAATATGAAGGAAAATGGTACCTGTTCTATCATGATTCTTCTCTTTCGGGAGGAGTAAATCACAGACGTTGTGTTAAGTTCAGAGAACTTAAATATGACGAAAACGGAAAGATTATAACAATGAAGCCTTACGAGGACTAAATAATCGGGTTATGCAAAATACTATATGACGGGGGTGGTTATATGAAATACGCATTTCTTATTATTAGTATCATTGAAGCGTTGATAATCATAGTTCTTTTGATTCTCATGCTTGTTAAAAAGAATTCCCAAAACAAAATAATCAAAAATGCCGAGTATGTTGTAAAAGGCAAGCTTGACGTGGAGGACATCAAAACGGAGGGTTCCGATAACAGCACTCTTGTTTTGGCCAATGCTTTTAATACGATTAAAAGCAATTTGATGTCTTTTGTCGAATCAACCAAGGTTAATGTGGTTACTCTTTCCGATGCAATCGATGTTCTTTCGGAGAGTGTCGATGCCAATACGAAAGGAAACGAGCAGATAGCGGAAGGTGCGACAAATGTTGCGATAAAAACCGCAGAGCAGCTTGAACTTGTAAAAGACAATCTGTCGATTATTGATGCCAATAACGACAAAATGAAAGAAATAGACGGCAATATAAGAGATATCAAGGAAGCTCTTGATGATACTGTAGGCGTCAGCAGACGCGGACTTTCTAACCTTGAAGGTTATGAGAAAGATATGGCTGCCATGTCGGCTGACCTTAATAAAATCAATGAAATTCTTACAGAGTTCAATCAGGAAATTCAAAGAATCGGAGAAGTCGGCAATTTTATAGTAGGCATAAGCGATCAGCTCAGACTTCTTGCATTTAACGCATCAATAGAGGCTGCCAGAGCGGGAGCGGCAGGCCAGGGCTTTACTGTAGTGGCAGATGAAATGAATGTGATGTCGTCAAAGACAAGAGAAGGCGTTAATGCAATCAACGGCATTCTTAATGAAATCGTAGCAAGCAGCGAAATGGTTAACAGCAGCATATCGAATTGCGAAGAAACGTATGACAGAAGTAAGGCTACGTTTGAAGAAGTTAATAAGTCTTTCAGATCGATTAACGATCATTCCATCAATATAAATAACAGAATGAGTGATATTTCCGCAATGTTTGACGAGGTTGCAAGCAATTCGGATTTGTCGAAGAAAAAGGCGGAGAGTCTGTTCGATACGGCTCAGTCCATAAGCGAAAGCACACATGAAATTGCAGGCGTTTCGGAAGAAGTATCCGCAGAATCTGCAAGAATAAACGAGAATACAATTGCACTTAACGGTATGCTTGAAGGCATTCAGAATCTTTTGAAGCAGTTCAATACCGCAGTTGTTCCTACTAAGAAGGAAAGAAGCAAGAAAGTTAAGATTCTTGCATTAAGCCGACTTGACAATGACTTCTGGTACGGAGTTAGAAAAGGAATATTCTATGCGCAGAAAGAACTTGCCGGAAAGAATGTTATCGTAGAATACAATCCTCTTCTTGTTGACAATGACGGACTTGATGCTTTGGTATGCGAAGTTGTTCAATATGCGATTGACAATGATTTTGACGGAATTACGTTCCCCGGATTCCTTGGCGGAGCCGATAAATTGTTTAAGGAAGCGGCAAGCCGCGGTATTAAGCTTATGGCTTATAACTGCGATTGCAATAAATCGATTCCGAGAGTTGCCTGCTTAAGACCCGACCCGCTCGAACCCGGACGAATCGGAGCCAAAGCCGCAGCCAAGAATCTCAACAAACACGGCAATGTTCTTATGCTGACAGGCGATTTGTCAATCGGCGTAAATGTTGAGAGAAGCAACGGCTTCAAACAGGAACTTGCGAATTATAAGGGGATGAAGATTGTTGACGAAATGTCTGTTCCCGATGATGCGGATGAAGTATACAATATCGCACTCAGAGGATTGAAGAATCATCCCGAGACGGATGTGATTTACATTACGAACGGTTTCCCGATGTCAGCAGTACGTGCAATAAAGGACAGCGGACGAAGAGGAAAGACTACAGTTGTTATGTATGACCATAATCAGGAAGTATTCCGTGCCATAAGAGAAGGCTACATTATGGCAGCTATCGGTCAGGACACCTTCGGACAGGGTCATGATCCCATTATCTGGCTTTACAACAATATTGTTGCGGGAGAGCATCTTGATGAATTCATCGATTGCAAGCTTTCCGTAGTTGACAAAACGAATGTTGCAAACTTAATAGAAGCATAAAAGATGTCGCGGAGTGACCGCAAAAGAAAAATTAAGCGTAGCAGTTTTATGACTGCTACGCTGTTTTTATTGAATGCTTTGAAATGAAATCGGAGATGATTCGTCATGCTCAAATTGCGATTTGTATTGAGACGGCGAACAGCCCACGTATTTTTTGAAACAACGGGAGAAGGTCGTTAGGTTGTTAAATCCCGTCTGAAAAGCCACTTCCGTTACGGGAATGCTTTTGCGAAGGAGATTTTTGGAGACGACTATTCGTTTGGTACAAAGATAATCGTAAAACGTCGTGTCCGTATATTGCTTGAAAAGCCTTGCAAAATGAAATTTGGAGAAACCTGCGGTACTTGCAACTGATTCCAGCGATAAGTCTTCGGCGTAGTTTTCTTCTATGTATGAGAGGACTCTGACAAATTTGTTGTATACGTCGGAATGTGTGTTGATTTCATCCTCTGATACGGCTTCTTCGGAACCGCAAAGATAACTTATAATTCTAAAGACTTCCGAATAGATGGCAACTTCGCTCATTTTGTCGTTGGCAAAATAAATCTGAATTATCTTTGAAATACTTGAATATACAAAAGGATAATAGTGGGTTTCGGAGCCCATGCTCAACATGTGTGTTGTTGAAAAGAATTCTTCGATGGAATCCTTTTGCGTAAAAAGATTCAAAAAATCGGTGTCAAAAAGAAGAATGAAACGTTCCCCGGTATCCGGTGCGATAAGTTGATGCGAAACCGAAGGAGGAATGAAAAGAATGTCTCCTTCGCGGAGGTGAAAGGTTTTGTCTTCTACGCATACCGTGTATGTGTTTTTGGTACAAAGAATAATCTCGATTGCGGGATGTCTGTGCGAAGGGTAGTTGTCGGGTTGATTGTTGTGCCATACTCTGTATTTGTATCCGGGAAGATATTCGATTGCTTCTTCGTCGATAATCAGCTTACGTGCTTTAAAATCTCCGATGGGCTGATTGAATTTTTTTTGCTTTTGCTTGGTTTGCGGCATAAAATATTTTACACTTTCTCTAAAAATGAATTGCATGTTGCAAAATTGCATAGGTACATAAGCATGTATTTTTGTTTCTTAATTATATATGTTTTGGAAAGCAATAGCAATATATGTATGGTATGGCAATTTTTGGATAGAGACAGGCGTTGTTATAATACAGCCTTTGAGTTACAATAATTTTATGATGTGTAGAAGCATCTTTTATAAATCATAATAAGCAGAGGGTTACAAAAGGAGATTGGACTATGAACAGAGAGGAAGCAAAGAAAAGAGCGGAAGAACTGGTTGAACAGATGACTGTTGAGGAACTGGCTTCGCAGCTTAGGTTTGACGCACCGGCGATAGAAAGGCTCGGAATACCGGAATACAATTGGTGGAATGAAGGTCTTCACGGAGTGGCAAGGGCCGGAGTTGCCACGGTCTTCCCTCAGGCAATTGGAATGGGTGCATCTTTTGATGAAGAACTTTTGAAGGAAGTGGGAGATGTAATATCCACCGAAGCAAGAGCCAAATACAATGTTCAGTCGTCATACGGCGACAGAGATATATATAAAGGTCTTACGATATGGTCACCAAACGTTAATCTTTTCAGAGATCCGAGATGGGGACGCGGACATGAGACATACGGTGAAGACCCGTATCTTATTTCGAGACTCGGAGTTAACTTTATTGAAGGACTGCAGGGCGATGGCGAATACTTGAAGACAGCTGCCTGTGCAAAACATTTTGCGGTTCATTCGGGACCGGAAGCTTTAAGACACGAATTCGATGCAAAAGCAGATATGAAAGATATGTGGGAAACATATCTTCCTCAGTTTGAGGCGTGTGTCAAGGAAGCAAAAGTCGAGTCGGTTATGGGAGCTTACAACAGAACAAACGGAGAAGTATGTTGCGCTCATTCGTATCTTATGGAAGAGGTGTTGAGAGGCGAGTGGGAATTTGAAGGTCATTTCGTTTCCGATTGCTGGGCCGTAAGAGATTTTCATGAAAAACATAAGGTCACTTCAAGACCTGAAGAGAGTGTTAAACTTGCTCTTGAAAAGGGCTGCGACGTTAACTGCGGTTGCACCTATCAAAAGATTCTTAATGCTTACGAAGAAGGAATGATTACGAAAGATGTTCTCAAGAAGTCTGCGGTTCGCCTTTTTACAACAAGATTTCTTCTCGGAATGTTTGACGAAACGGAATATGACAAGATTCCTTATGATGTTGTGGAGTGTAAGGAACATCTTCTTTTGGCATCAAAAGCAGCCAAAGAGAGTGTAGTTCTTCTCAAGAACAACGGAATTCTTCCTCTCGACAAGAACAAACTCAAAACAGTCGGCGTAATAGGCCCCAATGCAAACAGTCGAGCATCCCTTATAGGTAACTATCACGGCACTTCGTCAAGATATATCACGGTTCTTGAAGGAATTCAGGATTATCTCAAAGAAGATGTCAGAGTGCTGTATTCGGAAGGATGCCATCTGTTCGGACCAAAGACCGAGTTTCTTGCAAAAGACTATGACAGACTTTCGGAAGCAAAGGCGGTTGCGGCTGCTTCGGATGTTGTAATACTTTGCCTCGGACTTGATGAAACGCTTGAGGGTGAGGAAGGCGATACCGGAAACGCTTACAGTTCGGGAGACAAGAACGATTTGAAGCTTCCGCCTTCGCAGATTAAGCTCCTCGAAACAATCAATGAGATGAATGTTCCGTATATCGTGTGCTGCATGGCGGGAAGTGCTATGGATTTATGTTTTGCCGATGAATTTGCGGATGCTGTTTTGCAGACGTGGTATCCCGGTGCAAGAGGCGGAAAGGAAGTATGCGAGATACTGTTCGGAGAAACATCTCCTTCAGGCAAGCTTCCTTTGACATTCTACAGAAATTTGGATAATTTGCCTTCTTTCGAAGATTACTCGATGAAGGGCAGAACCTACAGATATATCAAGGATAAGCCTTTGTATCCGTTTGGATACGGACTTACCTATACCGATATGACAATCGCGAATGTCGAAATCGTTAAAGGCGGCAAATTTGACGAAGCCGTAAAAGATGGTGTACAATTGTCGATAAATGTCAGAAACGACGGTTCGATTGCATCGGATGAAGTACTTCAGGTATATGCACACGTAAATAATACGAAGGATGAAGTTCTTAACACAAAACTTTGTGCGTTTAAGAGAATCCATCTTGAAGCCGGTGAATCAAAGAAATTTGAAATGACTGTGCGTCAAAAGACTTTTGAGACAGTTAATAAAGAAGGCAAGTCATACGTTACCGGAGACAGTTGCGATTTATATGTCGGATTCGGACAGCCTGACGAAAGAACAAAGGAGCTGACGAACAAAGAAAGCGTCAAAGTAGTAATTAAGTAATGAGCGGTAAAAAGAAACAAAAAACGAAAGTACAAAACAAGGCTTTGAAAAGCCCGACAGAGGGAAAAAAGGAGACGAAGACAGCAGAACTTACCGAAGAGGAAATACTGCGAATTAAAGAAGCCAGAATAAAAAGGGATGAGGAGCCTGTCGATGAAGAGATTGTCAAAGAAGATACCAAATTCCGAAGAGTATTAAAGAGCCTCGGATACTTCTGGGATTATTACAAATGGCTTGTCATTATTCCGACAATTATAATAATAATTATAGTTACTTTTATAAATACTTACAAAAGAGAAAACAGGGATTTTGCTCTGAGAATTGCTATTGTAAACGAATCGTCGGTTTTTGACACGTTGGAAGCAATTGACGAGCAATACCCGGAATACAGGAATCTTGATATAACGGAACATCCTCTCAAAATTGAGTACGACTTGGAGTATCCTAAAGTCAGAACGACTGTCGGAAGCGTAAGCCAGGCACAGGTGACGAGTATGCAGAAGTTCAATGCCATGGTTGTCGGAGGAAAAGTCGACGTTGTTATTACGAATACATGGCTTCTCGATGATTATTCGGTCAACAGAAACATAACAAATCTTAACGATGTTTTTGATGAAGAGTTTCTTGAGGCAAATGAAGACAGAATATATTGGTACATATCGAGTGAAGACGGAAGAATTCCCATAGGATTTTGCGTGGATGACAATGACATACTGACGGAATTCGCAAACGCCGAACCTGCGGTAATCGCAATCTTGGATAACAGCGAACGCAAAGATGAAGCAACTGAATTTGTAAAATGGATGCTTACGGGCTGCTCCGGAGATTTATCAAACTGGATATACTAAAAAAAGGACCTCGGTCCTTTTTTTATTTCGTTATTATATGTATCAAGATTATCAAATAGGAGTTTCTTCTTCGTCATCGTAAGAATTTTCTTTATCGGATACAAGAAGATGTTTTAAGAATATTCTTCTGAAGAAAATGCTGTAAAAGAAAATCAAAGCACCGAAACCGAAGAACAAAAAAATCGAGGCAATGATTACTGTCATTTTTGCGGAGAGACCTGTGAGAAGAAGAAAGAAAACAGGAGTCACTATTACAAGAATAACGGTAGGAATGTTTGTGATTGCGAGAAGAACGGAATTCTTGATAACCTGCTTCAAAGGCGATTCAAAAAGCGCAATTTGAGGAAAAACGAAAATCGTACCTGCAACTATAAGGAAAAGAAGAATTGATGCGGGATACTGAAAGAAGGAATACTGTTCTTCCAGGATACTGTGAGAAATGTAAACACTTCCCGAAAGGATTGCGCATATAATAATGAACGGAACCCAAAATAATGTGGACTGCTTGAAGTTTGACTTGAAGGTTTGCCAAAAGGTCTTGAATACAGGCACGTCTTTTTTGTTGAGTCTTTTGAACGAAAGCGAATAAACGGCTGTGAAGGAAGCCCCCATTGTTACAATAGGAAGAGAAAACAAAATGAAAAGCCAATTGTAAAACATCCAATCGCAAAACAAAGTCAAGAATCTTATAATAATGTTATCCTGTGAAAAAAATTTACGCATATATGTACCTCCTGTGCGTAAATGCAATTTATAGTCAAAAATGAATAGTGAAAATAATTACAATTTAACGCAAAAATATATTAATGTAATAAAATAACATAAAGAGTATAACATATTTCTATAATAATAATACCTTAAAATACAAATATGATGCATAAAGACAAAAATATGAACAAAAAATGAACTAAATGTGAATAAAAATGAATAAAATGAGAATAACAGCAATAAGTGAACAAAAAGAAGCAATATTTGTATAGTAATATATGACTTGTATGTTTATAATTAGTTTGTTGTTACAAAACTCGACATTTTTCAAGATGGTTTTTGTGCAAATTGTCATTGAGAAATGTCAAAACCTATTTTAAGGAGGAAAAAGTAATGAAAAAATTTACAGCTTGCGCATTAAGCGTATGCATGGTTGCAGCTACATTAGTTGGTTGTAACAATGGTGGTGCTGGAGTTACACCTGCTACACCTTCAGGTTCAGGTGAGACATCAGGATCAGGCGAAGTTGCTCCCGCTCCCGAAGGTGGAGTAATCGAAGTTTATGCATTTACAGCCGAAGTTCCCGGAATGATCGAGAAATATCTCGGTGCTCATCCTGAACTTAACTACACAGTAAATGCAACAATCAAGTCATCAGATGAAGGTGCATATCAGCCCGCTCTTGATATGGCTCTTCCCGATGCTAAGACAGCTCCTGATATCTATGCAGCAGAGTCAGCTTTCGTTTTGAAGTATACACAGGGCGATATGAGCCAGTATGCTTTACCTTACAAAGATCTCGGTATTGACGTAGAAGCAGCTACATCAGCAGCTGATATCGCTTCTTACACAATCGATATCGGAACAAACACAAACGGTGACCTCGTAGGTTTGGGATACCAGGCTACAGGTGGTGCATTCATCTATCGTCGTTCTATCGCTAAGGATACATGGGGTTCAGACGATCCCGCAACAGTTAGCGAGAAGATCGGTGGCGGTTCAGGAAGCTGGGATAAGTTCTGGGATGCAGCTGCAGACCTTGAAGCTAAGGGTTATGCAATTGTTTCCGGTGACGGTGATATCTGGCACGCAGTAGAGAACAGCTCTGACAAGGGTTGGATTGAAGATGGCAAACTTGTTATCGATCCTAAGAGAGAAGGATTCATGGAAATCTCTAAGAAGCTCGTTGACAATGGTTACCACAATGATACAGCTGACTGGCAGGAAGGTTGGTTCGCTGATATGAAGTCTACAGGTACAGCATTCGGTTTCTTCGGACCTGCATGGTTGATCAACTACACAATCGGTGCTAACTGCGGTACAGACGAAGATGGCAACAACTCATTCGGTGACTGGGCTGTTTGTGAATCACCTATCGGTTTCTTCTGGGGTGGTACATGGGTAATCGCTTCTAAGTACGTTCCTGAAAGAGGAAAGACAGAAATCGTTAAAGACATCATCGAGTGGATTACACTTGATACATCTGAGACAGGTCTTCAGTATATGTGGGCTAACGGAACATATGATCCTGAATCAGGTACAAAGGATACAGTTGCTTCAGGTGTTGTAATGAGCAAGTCAAACGGTGAAGTTCCTTTCCTTAGTGGACAGAACATGTTCGACGTATTCGTTCCTGCTAACGCTTCTGCAAACGGTAAGAACCTTACACAGTACGATGCAACAATCAATGGTTTCTGGAGAGAGGCTGTTAAGAACTACGCTCATGGTGACATGGCATACGACGAAGCTATCACATTCTTCAAGAATCAGGTTAAGGAAAACCTTGACGTAACAGTTGAATAATTTCATAATCAACAATTAGTTGCAAAACTAAATTATATGAATCAGAGCAGGGCGGACCTACGTCCACCTTGCTCTTTTCATTACTTATTTTTTCCAAAACAAAAATATTGCGAAAATAACCGCTGAAAAGCGGATATTATATATTATTTTAGAGGAGGTAGTCTTATGAAAAAGAAAAAATCATACGACTATGCGAAATACGGATACATATTCAGTATTCCTTTTGCAGTAGCGTGGATGCTTTTTCAATTGTATCCTATCGGATTCACTTTCCTGATTGGTTTTACTGATTTGAAGGGTGCTGGAACCAGAGATTTTAATATCTTATGGGGTAATTTATTCAAGAACTTTATTGACGTTCTTGGAACTGACAGTTTCAAGATTGCTTTTGTGAATACGGTTGTAATTTGGCTTTGCAACTTTATTCCCCAGATGCTCCTTGCTTTGCTTTTGACAGCTTGGTTTACTGATAGAAGAAGTACTATCAAGGGCCAGGGATTTTTCAAGGTAATTTTTTACCTTCCCAATATCATTACTGCAGCTACTGTAGCTTTGATGTTTAGCCAGTTCTTCGCATATCCTAAGGGAGTTATCAATGATCTTTTGACTGAATTAAAGATATTTGATTCTGCGAAGGATATGCTTGCTAACAAACTTGTAGCAAGAGCAATTGTTGTGTTTATTCAGACTTGGATGTGGTATGGTTATACAGCCATTGTTATGATTTCCGGTGTACTTGGTATCAGCCCCGAACTTTTTGAGGCAGCTGAAGTTGACGGTGCAAATCAGTGGCAGACATTTTTCAGAATTACGATTCCTTGTATCAAGACGATGTTACTCTTTACTCTCGTAACTTCATTGATCGGTGGTTTGAACATGTTTGATATTCCTTACATGTTCCTTAACGGTAAGCCTGCAAATGCAACACTTACTACAAACTTGTTTATATATAATCAGGCATTCCTTGGAAGTTATATGTATAACAGATCTGCTGCAGCCAGCGTTATTATGTTTATCATTATTGGTGTTCTTTCAGCTATTCTTTTCTTCCTCCTTCGTGATAAGGACGAAGCAGAACTCAGAAAGATTGTTAAGGCTCAGGAGAAGGCTTACAAGCGTAAAATGAAAATGGAGAAAGGAAGGGTATAAACAATGAATGAGTCAGGATTACAACTCGACGTTCAAGGTAAAGACAGAACGGGCGGAAGAATTGTATTAAAAGTAGTTATTTATATTGTTTGTATTTTCCTTGCATTGCTCAGTGTTTTGCCTTTCTGGGTTATGATGGTTAATGCTACAAGATCTACAGCTCAGATTCAGGAACGTGCTATTGCATTGATTCCTTCAAACAATATCAAAAAGAATATTGATGTTTTGAACGAGAAAGAGACATTTGATGCTCTTATCGGTTTCCGTAACTCTATGATTATAGCTACATGTTCAACTCTTCTTGCCGTATACTTCTCATCACTTACGGCATATGCACAGGTTGTTTATGAGTGGAAACTAAGAAATGCGTTCTTTAGTTTTATCATGGGAGTCATGATGCTACCGGCGCAGATTACTACCATCGGTTTTTATCAGATGGTTTATCGTATCGGTTTAACAGATAACTTCCTTATGCTAATATTGCCCTCGATTGCGGCTCCTTCAATGGTATTCTTCATGAGACAGTACCTGCAGCCCGCACTTCCGATTGAAATTGTTCATTCGGCTCGTATCGATGGTGCAAGAGAATTTTACATCTTTAACTTTATAGTTCTTCCTATTATGAAACCTGCTATTGCCACACAGGCAATCTTCAGTTTCGTAGGAAGCTGGAATAACCTCTTCACACCTATGGTTATTCTTTCAAACAAGAAAAACTATACAATGCCTATGATGGTATCATTGCTTAAAGGTGATATTTACAAGACAGAGTACGGCTCAGTTTACATGGGACTTACACTTACTGTATTACCTCTTATCCTTGTTTACATCTTCCTTTCTAAGTACATCATTGCCGGTGTTGCTTTGGGATCGGTTAAAGGTTAATAAGAAATTTGAAATAATTAAAAGGTCACACGTATGTGTGGCCTTTTATAATGCCTTGATTAATTTATAATCATGATACAAATATATTGTACTATTTTCTTAAGATAACTTTTTTCTTATGAGTTCACTTCTTACTTTCCTATTTCTTCATATATTTTTTGTATACTGCCAGGTAACATATTAGATGAACACTGAAGGTCAAAAACCATGAAATAGGATATGACAAATATACTGTTTCTATTTTATGCCACGAATCAATCTGAAACACTGTAGCAAGCCATATTAGCCTCAAAACGCAGGCTCCCATAAGAGATACGATTGCAGGCATTGTCGAGTATCCAAGACCTCTTAAAACACCAACCATAACATCCATAAGACCGCATAAGAAATAGATAGAACATATAATTTTTAATCTTGTAAGACCTGCTGCGATTATTTCGGGTTTGTCAGTAAAGATTCTTAATAACGGCTCGCCGAATATTATAGCTGACATACCGAAAATCAGCCCGAAACAGAATACAAGAAAAAGAGAAGTTAATGTAATTTTTTTGATTCGTTCTTTCTTTCCTGCACCTAAATTTTGTCCTACGAAGCAAAGCGCGGCCTGTTGAAAAGCGTTCATTGCAACATAGACGAAGCCTTCGATTGTTATTGCCGAAGAATTACCTGCGATAATGTCATCTCCGAAAGAATTTACGCTTGACTGAATGAAAACGTTTGAGAGGGAGAATAATGTACCCTGTAATCCTGCGGGAAGGCCGATTCTTATGATTTTCAAAAGAATGTTTTTGTCGATTCGAAGTTTATGCAATGATAATTTAAGGTTTTCGCTTTCTTTTGTAAGTGTTATCAGTATAAGCGTTGATGAAAGGATTTGCGAGATGACTGTCGCAATTGCAACTCCGGCTACGTCTAAATGAAATACGATTACAAACAAAAGGTTGAAGCAGATATTAACAATACCTGCAATTATCATGAAATACATCGGTCTTTTTGTATCGCCGTATGCTCTTAATATAGCGCTTCCGAAATTGTAAAGCATTGTAGCCGGCATACCGAGAAAATAAATCTGAAGATACAATGAAGCAAGTCGTAAGATGTTTCCTTCGAGATTCATTAATCGTAGAAAAGTCGGAACAGTAAACACTCCGAATATTCCTATGATTCCTCCGATAATTAAGCTTATTGTAACAGCGGTATGAATTGTTTTTTCAAGTTCTTTGTATTCTTTGGAACCGATGTACCTTGCGATAAGAACGTTGACACCAACGGATAAACCTATAAAAAGATTTATCATTAGGTTAACAAGAGAACCTGTCGAGCCTACAGCAGCGTATGAATCGTCACTCGCATAATTTGCGACAACCACTAAGTCCGCGGCATTAAAAAGAAGCTGGAGAATGCCGGAGATTATTAAAGGCATTGAAAAAAGCAACATCTTTGATGCAATCGAACCGTTTATCATGTCAATATTTCTTTCGTTACGCATAAGCATCCTCCTTCTGAAAATTTAGTCGAAAAAATATAATAAAAAGGATAATAATACTATTTAAATAAAAAATCAATAGAAAAAAGAGGATTTGAAACGATGTCAAACCCTCTTTGATATGGCAATACTTTTATTCATTAAAATTTGTCGCTAATCTGAAAATCCATTTCTTTATAATTCCAAACTGCACGACCGATTTTGTGCCTGTCCATAACTCTGTGGAATATTTCAAACCATTTTAAGGCATCGGTTTCTTCGGCAAGACCTATAACGCCGTATTCGCCGCAATATAACGGTACATTTCTTTCTTCGGCGGTTTTGATTGCTTCCTCGAGAAGAACCTCAAAATAATTATCGTCAACTTTTCCTTTAGGATCGTAAGCATCAAAAGGAGCATACGCCTGACAGAGATATATTTGGCTTAGTTTGTCGAATTCTTCATAAGTCAAATCAAAAGGACATCTGAAAGATGTATCCATGGTGGCAATCCAAAATGCACCCTGATGTGTGAAAATCAAAGGTTCATAGCAATGGAAAGTATAAATTATGTTTTCGTCATCGACAATCGGAAGATCGGGAACTGCAGCGAGGCTGTTGTTATAATATCCTCCAATTATAATCTTGATTGTTTTGGCAATCTTTCTGATACGGGTTATGCATTCAAGAGCTACTTTGTTCCAGGTATCGGAGTATTCTTTAGCGGTGACTTCGTTTAAAAGTTCAAAAGTTAAAATATCGCTTTCTTTTCCGTATCTTTGTGCAAGAGTTTCCCAGATGAGGTAAAAATGATTCTGGTAATCCTCACTGTCAAAGAATCCGACTTCACCGTGGAAAGGGTCGAATGAGTATCCCGGCGTTCTGTGCAAATCAAGAATCATTTTAAGGTTGTATTTTTTGCACATGTTTATTGCAAAATCAATATATGCAAATCCTTCTTCTTTAAAGGTTCTGTCATCGTTTTCGAACAAATCGTAATCGATGGGAATTCTGACATGGTCGAATTTTCTTGACGAAATTATTTCAAAATCTTTTTCTGTGATAAAGGTGTCATATCTTTCTTTGGTGTGGTCGCACTGCGAAAGCCATCCTCCGAGATTAACACCTCGGTTATATCCTTCAAAAGGTTTCATTCTTTTCCTCCATTAATAAATTATTCGTTTTCTGCTGTCTGATTTGCATTATACTCTTCATCCGAGATTTCCTCAACACGAACGTTCTGAATATAAACGGTAGCATAAGAACCTCTGTTTCCGAGATTGTATTCGAGACGTCCGTAATTGTCGTCTTTATAGGTCATTTCGAAATCCCACGAGAAGTGTTGAACTTCAGGGGTAACACGAATCTTTGTGTCGGGGAAGTAACGTACCCAGCCTGCGTTCGGTGCTGAAATACATGTAATCAGCTGACGGTTTTCGTCGGCCCAACAGTCAAAGGAAAGTCTGTATTTATGTCCTTTTTTCATGGGCATTTCAGGCTGAACAAGCTGAACCGAATAATCAACGGTACCCATTTTTTCGGTTGAGATAATCATTGTATTGTCTTTTATTTCGGCAGCGCCCTTACCGCCTTCGAAAAGAAGAAAATACCAGTCTTCTTCATCATCGAGATTCTCGGCTACCGAAAAATCACCGTTATGAATGAAGTTTCCCGTCTCATCGGCTTCACGATAAACCTTTTCGGGTTTTGATACGTTTGTGTCGTATTCGGGCTTCTGATATACACGAACATAATCTACGAGAAATTCGGCATTATCAAAGTCTGTTGTTTCATCAGGATTTCCGGGCCACGAACCGCCGACTGCAAGATTGAGCTGAATGTAGAAAGTCTGATCGAAAGGAGCGGGATAAGGTTTGTCGTCTTCTCCTTCGACTGCCGTAAACCAATCGTTTGCGGTGAGAATCAACTGATCGTCAATATACCATCTCATTTCGCCGGGTTCCCATTCTACCGAATACTCGTGGAAAGAGTCGGCGAAAGAGCCGGAATCAAGTTTGAGGATGCCCTGCTGCTCACTGTGAGGCTCGCCGTAATGAAGAGTGCAGTACGCAGTCTGAACATCGCTTCCGAGAACTTCCATAATATCAATTTCGCCGCATTTCGGCCACTGACCGTAGAAGGGTTCATCAGTCGGCATCATCCAAATTGCGGGCCAAAGTCCCTGACCTTCGGGAGCTTTTGCTCTTGCTACGACTTTGCCGTATAAAAAATCCTGCTTGTTTTGTGATTTGATTTTGCCGGAAGTGTAATAATCTTCCCAGCCGTCTTTTGTTTGAATTGCTTTAAGAACAAGGTTTCCGTCACGAACGAATACGTTGTCTGTCGATGTCGTATATTCCTGAAGTTCGTTGTTTGTCCAACCGGGCTCATGAGGGTCGTAGCTCCAGTTGTCCATGTTAAGCTCGTCTCCTGAGAATTCGTCGTGCCAAAGAAGGTTATAACCTTCTATTTCGGGAACTTCGACTTCTTCGATAACATCGACGGGGGGTTCTTCGATAACAGGTTCCGCAGGTGAAGCGTCGCAACCGAACGATAAAAGAATGGCGGATGCGGATGCAACGGCGGCGCCTTTTTTCAAAATAGAGTTTCTTTTCATAATGTAACCTCTCATAAAATAAAAAAATAAGATAAATGTGTCAAAAAGAACTGATACAAGTATAATAAGAAAAAACATTAATATTATATATAAAAATGGTGATATATTTGACAAAACGGTGACTGTTTCGCATAATGAAAGTAAATAAAATACGAAAACGCAAAATAAATCTGAATAGCGGAGGAAAAAACGTGGAAGACGTTTCGAAAGAACTTATATACAAAGAATATGTGATGCGTGAAGAAGATACGTTTCATGCGCCGTACAATCCGGAGTTTGAATTTTACGAAGCGGTCAAAATGGGGGACAAAGCTAAGGTTGAAAAGTCGCTTGCAGAACCGTTTTGCGAAAAGACCGGCCTCGGGGTGCTTTCGGATAACAATATCCAAAGTTTCAAATATCATTTTGCTATCACGGCGGCATTACTTTCGAGGTATTGTGTGGAGGGCGGTATGGAACACGATCAGGCATACAATTTGAGCGACTTATACATAAATAAAGCGGATAGGTGCACAAATTTGTCGGAAATATCGACTCTTCACAGAAAGATGGTTACGGACTATACAAAGAGAATGTCGGATTTGAAAAGAAAGAAAAAGTATTCGAAGCATGTAACTATGAGCATAAATTACATATATGACCATTTGAACGAAAGAATCAAAACGGAAGATGTTGCGGCGTATGCCGGAGTAAGCAGAAGTTACCTTTCGAGATTGTTCGCATCGGAGACAGGCGTTTCACTAAGCGATTACATCGCAGCAAAAAAAATAGAAACGGCTCGAAACATGATAGAATATTCAGGATATTCGGCGAGCGAAATATCGAATATTCTTGCATTTCCGAGCCAGAGTTATTTTGTAAAAGTATTTAAAAAGTATACGAATATGACACCGGGCAAATATCAGACATTCCATTTTCCATCTGCAGACATCTGATCTACCCAGAGCTTTAACGAATCGATGGAAACGGACATTTTTTCGAGTTCATCCTTTATGGTAAGGAAATCTTTCATTTCATCCTTGGAAACGACGCCGTCAACGGTGATTTCGACAAGTCTGTCCTTTTGCTTGCTTAATGTATTGATGGTTGAGAGCATCTCGAGTGTAATCTGAGCAAGACCTTTTTCCTGAAGCTCGGGAACGCTGTTTTGGCCGATGGGACATTCCTTCGAGCAGTAATAATTGCAAAGTCCGGGCTTTTTGTAAGCGTTTGCCATTGCGAGAATTTCGTCGGGATGCGGCTCACATTTTTCACTTTCGATTTTTTCGATTCTGCTGTCGCTCAAAAAAACCAAAGCTTCGCTTGCCTGAGCTCTCGTCATTCCGGCTTCTTCACGTGAAATCTGGTAAATGTTTTTGTTTTCCTTGATAGATTTTTTTCCCATGGTTACCCTCCAAAATAAGACAGATACTGTAGATATTATATACATAAAAGGTTTGATTGTATAGTTTATTTTTCTCTTTGAGAAAAATAAAAGCCATCATTTTTCTTTTTTGGAAAAAACAAGTATAATTATTTTTGTCGGAGGTAAATTTATGAATGCTTTGAGAAAAGAAAAAGGATTCACGTCTTTTGCGATAAAACTCATTGCCGTTGTGGCGATGACGATTGACCATGTCGCATGGGGCGGAGTCGAATTTTACTCTGTTCCGGGACAGATAATGCATATCATCGGAAGATTGACGATACCCATTATGTGTTTCGGAATAGTACAGGGATATTTGCATACGAGAAACGTAAAAAATTATGCGTTGAGGCTTCTTGTTTTCGGCGTAGTGTCTGCCGTTCCTTTTTATATGTTTTTCGGAGAGATGTACAAAGGCAGGCAGAACATTCTGATAGATCTTCTTATCGGACTTTTGGCGTTGGCTGTTGTCGGAGACGAAAGAAATACAAAATCAACCAAGATTGTTTGTGTAATCGGACTTTGTATTATTTCGGCTACGATAGGCGGTTGGCCGATTCTTCCGATGGTCTACATTCTGATTTTCTATTTTTTCAGAAATGACTTTAAACGAATGTGCAAGTGGTTTATAGGTGTGACGGTTCTTATGGTTGCACTTATAATCGGATATTCTCTGTTGAATGATGTCGTACATTTTACAACAGTTCATTGGGATTGGTACGAGAAACTTTATCTTTTGGGCTTTATTCTTGCTCTTCCGTTCATTCGGCTCTATAACGGTGAAAAAGGAGGCAACAGAGCGTCCTCGAAAATATTTTATATTTATTATCCGGCACATTTGCTTGCGCTTTCACTTATTTTTAAAACGACGACGAATATGCATACTATAATGATGCTTCTTTTGATTGATTCGATGGTTTTGACGATTGTGCTTATTGTACTTGCTGCGATATCAGCCAAAAATTCCTCGAATGCATCGATGATTTCGATGCTGATTTTCTGCTTGATTTTTATCGCGGGATATTTCGGTGAAGTTTTCAATCCGACCCTGGAATCCGTAAAAGAAGTAGTCAAACTCGAATATCTTGCGGAGTGCGGATTTATTATATGTTTTACCTGGTTCGTGTCGGAATTTTTAAGATTCAAAATTCCCATGATGGTTTATTTATTTGAGTGCGTGGTAGGGGTCGGAACATTGTTCTGCGTGTACACGATGGATTCGAACGACCTTTTTTACAAGAGTTTTACGATGGGCGGAGAACTCGATTATCCGATAGCGATTGTAGAACCCGGAATTGTGTATATTCTGTTTTACGCATTTTTGGTAATTCTATTTGCCGGAGTTGTCGTTGCAAGCATAATTAAGGGCAGGGAATCTTCGTATTTGGAGCATAAAAGAATTCTTGTCATATGCCATGCGATTCTGGCACTTTGGCTCTTCATAGCATTAAAGCCTCTCGGAATATCGAAGTACGATATGATATCGTTCGGAATACTGGCGTCTATGGGATTTGTGTCGTATGGTGCGTTAAAGTACGGTTTTATCGACAACACGAAAATGATTGCGGACAATGCGATAAATCACTGTTCGGAATGCATAATCGTGATAGACATGAGCGGCGAGATTCTTATGATGAACGGCAACGGAAAAGAATTGTTCCCGGAAATGAGAATCGGAAGAAAAATCAGAAAACACGATCGAATAAATGCAATTATCGAAGGAAAGACAGACAGAATTCAGAAGGACGGAAATATCTATGAGTTCAAAAAAGACCCGCTTCTTGACAATAATATAGTGCAGGGCTACATGATTTGGGCTGTCGATATCACCAACCATGTCGAGCAATTTAATGAGATAAAGAACAGAGCCGAAACTGACGGCCTGACAAAGCTTTACAATCGTGTATTTCTTGAAAGAAGTGTTAAGGAGTCTTTAAGAAAGTATGAAACGGGAACGTTGTTCATGATGGACCTTGACAATTTTAAGGGTGTCAATGACCATTACGGACATAGCACCGGAGATGCGGTTCTGATTGCTTTTGCCGAGCATTTGAAGGACATTTTTGAAAAATACGGGGCGTGCGTGTGCAGACTCGGAGGCGATGAGTTTGTGGCATATATTCCGGAAATAACGGATATGGAAGTCATTGAAGAAGTTGCGGAAATCGTAATAAGCCGCCTGCCGAACAAAATGATGCAGGCAAATCTTCCCGCGATTGTCGGAACATCGGTCGGAATCTGTGTGAATATCGGTCAGGAGATGGATTTCGAGGATTTCTTTAATAAAGCAGATGCGGCACTTTACAAATCGAAAGAAGGCGGCAAAAACAAATACTCCGTAAGCGGAGAGGAATAAAAGCGTTAGCCTTTTGTCGGGCGGGTTTGCCGTAAGGCGACAATCTTTACTTTTGAGCCCTTTCGGAATATAATTTGTATGTTTGTGAGAAATTTCGGAAGAGGAAAGATTAATGAGCTTAATAGATATACTTTATTCATTTGCCATAAAGCCCCTTCAGCTGATATTTGAATTGATATTTGCCGTTTCGAGAAAAGGAATCGACAATCCGGGACTATCGATAATTGTGTTGAGTCTTGCGATGAATTTTCTTGTTCTTCCTTTATATATGCGCGCCGATGCGGTTCAGGAAGAAGAGAAAAATACTGAAAACAGACTAAGGGATAAAGTTTCGCACATAAAGAAGACATTTAAGGGCGACGAGAAGATTATGATGCTTCAGACTTATTACAGGCAGAATAATTATCGTCCGACGGATGTTATTAAAGGATCGGTGTCTTTGCTTCTTGAAATACCGTTTTTTATCGCGGCCTATCAGTTCTTGTCACACCTTACAATATTAAACGGAGTGTCTTTCGGACCGATAAGAGATCTCGGAGCGCAGGATGCGCTTATTAATATCGGCGGCTTTGGCATTAATCTTTTACCGATAATTATGACGGCCGTAAACTTGATTTCGTGCGTAATCTATACAAAAGGTTATCCTTTAAAGACCAAGATTCAATTATACGGAATGGCTGTATTTTTCCTTATTTTCCTGTACAAATCGCCTTCCGGACTTGTATTTTATTGGACGTTGAACAATGTATTTTCCCTGGTTAAAACGATTTGTTATAAAATAAAAGATATAAAGAAAATATTAAGCATAGTATTTGCTGTAATAGGTGCAATCGGATTGGCAAGCCTTCCTTTGGCGAGAATAAAAACCGGAAGTAAGTCGTTTCTTCTTTTGTGGGCGGGTGCTTCCCTGGCGTGCCTTGTTCCGTTGGCGCTTCGTTTGATAAAGAAAAAATATGATATAAACAAACTATCCGTAAAATCGGAGGGAAATGCGTTTTTGTTTTTCCTAGGTTGCGCGTATATGGCGGTTCTTACGGGGCTTCTTATTCCTTCAGCGGTAATAAAATCATCGCCGCAGGAGTTTGTCGATATCTATAGATTTTCGGATCCCATATGGTTTGTAATAAGTGCCGCATGCATTTCATTCGGACTTTTTGTTTTGTGGTTCGGAGTTTTTTACGGGTTGGCAGGAAAAGACAAAAGAGTGTATTTTGACTGGATTATCTGGATAATATGCGGAATAGCCACAATAAATTATATGGTGTTCGGAAAGAATTCCGAGATTCTTGACAGTTCGTTAAGATATACGAAGGAAGTAGTGTTTGCTTCCAAGGATAAAATCATCAATCTTTTGGTGTGTTTTGCGGCGATGGCTGTACTTTCGCTGTTATTCTGTTTTTTGAAAAAGAAATTGACGCCGATTCTTTTGGCAGCGACGGCAGCAGTACTCGGCATGAGTATTTTTAACATCGTCGGAATAGAGAACGGACTGAAGGATATAAAAGTGACGGCATCTCAATTATCAAATGAAATGCCGCATTTTACACTATCAAAAGACGGAAAGAATGTTGTGGTTTTGATGTTGGATCGTGCCGTTGGCGAGTATATAACTTATTTCGTGAACGAGAAACCGGAACTCAAGGAAATGTATTCCGGATTTACATATTACCCGAACACCTTGTCTTTCGGTCAAAAAACAAATGTCGGTGCCCCTCCTCTTTACGGCGGATATGAATATACTCCGACAGAGATGAATAAGAGGGACGACACTCTTTTGGCGAAGAAGCATGATGAGGCAATTAAAGTTATGCCTGTTCTTTTTGATGAGAACGGATATAATGTTACGATTTGCGATCCGACATATGCCGGCTATTCGTGGATTCCGGATTTGTCGGTATACGACGAGTATCCGGACATCGAAACATATATAACCAAAGGATACTTCAGAGATTCTTATGGGGAAGACATAACAGACAGAAATTTCAGAAACTTCTTTGGATATTCAATAATGAAAATTGCTCCGCTTTGCGTTCAAAACATGATTTATGATTCGGGAAGATATAACGAAAATCTTCCGGAGAATTATCTTGATACCGAAGTGTTTGAAAATATAGGACAGACAAACAGTAACAATTGTCTCACCGCATATGGGGTCAACGATGCTATATATGATATTTTCTCCGTACTTGAGAATATGGAGACAATGACTGTGATAGCGGATGACGATTCAGATAATTTCCTTATGATGTCAAACGATTCGACGCATGACTGTTCTTTGTTCCAGGAACCCGAATACGTTGTAACCAACACAATAGACAATACGGAATATGAAGCAACGCATCAGGACAGATACGAGGTTAACGGAATACGTATCGAAGTATCGACGGGATTCCAATTTATTCATTATCAAAGCAATATGGCGGCGATTCTGCAACTTGGTCACTGGTTTGAATACCTAAAGGAGCAGGGAGTATATGATAATACGAGAATTATCATTGTGGCCGATCACGGAAGTGAAGTTCATCATAACGAAATGTATGAACTTGATGACGGCAGCGATGATTTGATGGATATAGAGCTTTATAATCCTCTTTTACTCATAAAAGATTTTGACGCCAAAGAATTCACGGTTGATGAACAGTTTATGACAAATGCGGACGTTCCGACTTATGCATTTGACAGCTTGATAGAGAATCCGATAAATCCTTTTACGGGCAAGGAAATAAACAACGACGAGAAATATGCACATCCGCAATATGTGTTCAGTTCTCCCGAATGGAACATTGAAGTAAATAATAAGGAAACATACGACCCGCACGGAATTTGGTTTGAAGTATCGGAAGATATGCGTGATAAAAACAATTGGACTGTTTTGAGTGACGACAGGTAGAAAGGGAAAAATATGCAGGGAATAATACTCGCCGCGGGAATGGGCAAAAGACTTAAAAATTTGACGGCTGACAAGGCCAAATGCATGGTTAAAGTTAATGACGTGACACTTATCGAGCGTGCGCTCAGAATTCTTGACAAAAAATCCTTAAACAGGATTATCATCGTGGTCGGTTATGAAGGTGAGCATCTTAAAAACCATATAGTTTCGCTTAATCTCAAAACACCGCTTCTTTTTATCACAAACGAAATTTACGATAAGACGAATAACATTTATTCGCTTCTTTTGGCCAAGGAAGAACTTTTGACCGACGATACGCTCCTTTTGGAGTCGGATGTTATTTTCGAGGAAAAGGTTGTGGATGCGCTTCTTGATGACGAAAGACCGACGCTTGCTTTGGTTGATAAGTTCGAAAGCTGGATGGACGGAACTTGCGTAATTATTGACGAGGATGACAAAATCACCGATTTTATTCCCGGAAAGAGACTTAATTTCGACGATAAGGATGAATACTACAAGACGGTTAACCTTTATAAGTTCGGAAAAGATTTCCTGAACAATGTTTATATACCGTTTTTGTCTGCATATCAGACAGCAATGGGGGTTAACGAATATTACGAGTCGGTCATTAAATATATTGCGATGCTCGATACAACTACCATCCGTGCCTGCAGACTGACAAATGCAACGTGGTACGAAATCGACGATCAGCAGGATCTTGACATAGCGTCTACGCTTTTTGCAAAAGACACCAAAACCAAATTCGAACTTCTTGCCAAAAGATACGGAGGTTACTGGAGATATCCCGGCGTAAAGGATTACTGCTATTTGGTAAATCCCTATTATCCGCCGACTAAACTTGTTAATGAAATGAAGGCGAATTTCGAGACTTTGATGAGTCAGTATCCTTCGGGAATGGACGTAAATTCGCTTCTTGCAGCCAAGAATTTCGGCATACCCAAGGAAAAAATACTTGTCGGAAACGGTGCGGCAGAGATTATCAAGGCGTTAATGGAAGAGCTTGACGACGGAAAGAATAAATTGGGATACATCACACCGACGTTCGAAGAATATCATCACAGATTCACGGGCGAAACGATAGAGTTTTCTACGGTTTCAAAAGAGTTTAAATATAACGAAGAAGATATTATTTCTTATTTTAGCGCAAATCCCTGCGATATTTTGACTCTTATCAATCCGGATAATCCGAGCGGTAATTTTATCGGACTTTCGGGTATCGCCAAAATTATCGAATGGGCTAAATCAAAGAATGTGACGCTTATTCTTGATGAAAGTTTCCTCGACTTTGCGACAGACAGGAAAAGTTCGGATGACGGCTACATAAGAGAAGATTTTCTTGATTTGTATGAGAATATGTATGTTGTTAAGAGCATTTCCAAATCATACGGAATACCGGGCTTCAGAATCGGAGTTCTTGCATCCGCAAATACGCAAATGATTGCCAAACTCAAAAAAGATGTTGCGATTTGGAACATTAATTCTTTTGCGGAATTTTATATGCAAATATGCGAGAAATACAAAAAGGATTACGAAGCCGGACTTTTGAAGCTCAAAGAGGAAAGAGAGTGGCTTTCAAATGAGCTGTCCGAAATATCGTACATCAAAACATTTGAATCCGAGGCTAATTTCATAATGTGCGAACTCGTCGGAATAGAAGCAATGGATCTTGCTATGTATCTTCTTGAAAAAGACATACTCATCAAAGTTTTGACAGGCAAAATCGCAAACGGCAGAGAATACATAAGACTTGCTGTAAGAAATCGCGAAGACAACGCTCTTCTTATCGAAAGTCTGAAAAAATTATCCTGATTGTCGTATTCGTGAAGACAAAAAAGAGACTTTAAGGAAATTATATGTACAACGGACTGATTAATATTTACAAAGAACCCGGCTTTACATCTCTTGATGCGGTTGCGGTTCTCAGAGGAATTTTGAAACAAAAAAAGATTGGTCATACGGGAACGCTCGATCCGGCTGCGGAGGGCGTTCTTTTGGTATGCCTCGGAAGCGGAACAAAGCTTTGCGACATGCTTGAGAACAAGGATAAAGAATACGAATGCGTTATGCTTCTCGGGCAGACGACGGATACGGAAGATACGACCGGAAAGATACTTTGCGAAAAAGAAGTTGACGTTTCAAAAGAAGACATCGAAAAAGCAGTTATGTCTTTTGTCGGTGACATTTTACAGGTTCCTCCGATGTATTCGGCATTAAAAAAAGACGGCAAAAGACTTTACGATTTGGCACGAGAAGGCAAAGTAATCGAACGCGAGGGAAGACCGATTACTGTTTATGAAATGAAAATCATCGATATTTCGCTTCCGCGAGTTACATTTATCGTGAAATGTTCGAAGGGTACGTATGTAAGGTCGTTATGCAGGGATATCGGAGAAAAACTCGGCTGCGGCGCGTGCATGGAACATTTAAAAAGAACAAAGGTTTCAAACTTTGACGTCACGGATTCGCTTACCTTAAAGGAAGTCGAAAAAATAGCCGCAGAGGGCAGAATCGATGAATACATAAGGGGTGTCGAAGATGCTTTTTCGGATTTGGATTCGATATTTGTCAAAGAAGATTCGACAAGAATAATAGAAAACGGCAATCCTCTTTTGGCTGCCAATCTGAAAGAGTGCAACCGTGCGGTATCAAATGGAGAAAGGTTTAAGGTATATCATCCGTCGGGCAGATTTATTGCGGTGTACCGTTTTGATTCCGAAAAGAATGCTTTTATGCCGGTAAAGATGTTTCCGGAATCATAACTCGGTGAGACCGGGACGGTAGGAAAAGAATATATATTGCTGAATTACACCGTTATAAGGCTCGTATTTTTCGTAATCGAAGCCTTGCGGATACTTGCTTTCCAGGGCGCGATTAATCCAAACGTCTTTCGGAAAGAAGTTTAGACGGTGAAAACCGAAAAGAGCCGTGCATGAGGCAACCTTATCGCCGACTCCGTTGAAATTCTTGAGTTCGAAAAAAAGGTCATCGTCGGACAATGAAGAAAGTTTTTCGGTAAGTGTGCTGTCGAAAGCAAAAGCTTCGGCAGCTTTTTTGATATATGAAAGTCTGTAACCCAAACCGCAACCTGCCAAAATGTTTGAATCGCAGGCCTGAATCGCTTCGGGAGTCGGGAAAGCAAAGCAGGAGGAATTAATTTTGACTCCGCACGCACTGCAAAGCCTTTCAATTGAAGTTTTGATCGCGGGTATGCTTTTTCTTTGCGATATAATGAAGGAAATAAGCGCTTCGAACGAATCCTGACGAAGAATACGGATTCCGGCTCCGTCGTCCGACCATTGTTTTAACAGAGGGTCGTTTGCGGTCAGGGAACGTATGATGCGGTAATCTGTTTCGAGGTCGAAATAGTCTTTCCAAATGTCGTCGAATTCTTTTTCGTCACAGTCAAAATCGTAGGTGTTATTTCCGAGAAAACGTATTTTCAGAACCTTTTCGAAGGCAATGTTTTCAAAAAGATTGTCATCGATTTCATTAAATCTGAAACATTGTCCGCTGTTAGCGATTTTTCTTATGTCAAAATCGTCTGTAAATTCCTTTATCATTAAAAAAACTCCCCAAAACAATTTTAATGATAAAATTGTATACAAATATTTTGTTATTATCAACAAAAATTATCGATTGCCGATACAATATTTGGTATACTGAATATAGGTATGCGAATATGAGGGAGGTCTTTATGAAGATTATTCACACTGCGGATTTACATTTGGATTCACCAATGAAGTCAAATCTTGACGAGAGCAAGGCGAAGGAAAGAAAAAATGAGCTTACTTCCAATTTTGCGCGACTTATAAAAAGCGCGAATGATTTGGACGCGAAAGCGATTCTTATAGCAGGCGATCTTTTTGACCAAAAAAGCGTTGCAAAAAGGGTTGCAAAGGTTGTTTTGAATGAAATCGTAAAGAATCCCGGTATTGATTTTTATTATCTGAAAGGAAACCACGACGGCAACAGCTTCGTCAATTTTGTATCCGAACAGGGCGAAATGCCGGCAAACCTTTTTATGTTTGAGGATTCGTGGTCAAAAATTATTTTGAATCCGAAAGGAAGCGGCAAAAAGATTGCTTTGTATGCATCTGAGGTGGGAGAAAACAACAACATGGCTTCACTTGCGGCAGCTTTTTCTGATGAGCCCGACGACATCAATATAGTAATGCTTCACGGCCAGGGAAACGTGTATGCATCAAAGGATTCGACGGAAGTGATTCCGATTTCTTCCTATAAACAAAGATGCATAGATTATATGGCGCTCGGACACGTGCATGAAAGAAAAATCGGAACGCTCGATTCCAGAGGAATTTATTGTTACCCGGGATGTCCGGAAGGAAGAGGTTTTGACGAGTGCGGAGATCACGGCTTCATGCTTCTTGACATTGATGAAACAAACGGCAAAATAAGCACGGAATATATTGATTTTGCATACAGAAAGCTTTGGCATGTAAGAACGGATGTAACGGGAATCGCCGATGCTGAGGAGATGATAGGAAAAATACGCGAAGAAATCGCCAAAATGAACATAAATCAAAGAGACATGCTCAAAATAGAACTTGTCGGTAATGTTGACGAGGAAACCGATATAGACGAAAGCTATGCCGAAAGCGTATTCAAGGATGAATTTTACTTTGTGAAGGCGGTAAACAAAACGGGCGTGCAAATCGATTATTCAAAATATGAGAACGATGAATCGCTTAAGGGATGGTTTATAAGACTCGTAAAAGATTCGGATGAATCCGAAGAGGATAAAGGCAAAATAGTCAGAATGGGAATAGAAGCACTGACGGGAGGGGTAATCAGATGAAACTTGTCAAATGTCACATAGAAGGATTCGGCAAACTGAGAGACAGACAAATTGATTTTGAAGAAGGCATTAACGTAATCTGCGAAAACAACGGATTCGGCAAAACTACTCTTGCGACTTTTCTCAAAACGATGTTTTACGGTTTCGAAGACGAAACAAAACGAAATTTAAAAGACAAAGAAAGAGAAAAATTCCGCCCCTGGGACAAGGGTTCATACGGAGGAAGTCTTGTGTTCGAAACAAACGGCAAAACTTACGAGGTGTCGAGAAGTTTCGGAAAGAACGCGGCCGACGACTCTTTTGAACTCAGAGACTATTCGACAAATGCCGTGTCGAAGGACTTCTCAAAAGAAAATATGGGTGCGGAAATTTTTGGAATCGACAGAGCTTCATTTTTCAGAACAGCTTATTTTGCGTCGAAAGACCGTGATTTGAGCACGGAATGCATAACGGATTCAATACGCGCAAAGCTTGGCAATCTTTCGGATGCAACGGATGACATCAACAATTACGAGAGTGTTTGCACCAAAATAGACAATCTGAAAAACGAATATTCTCCGGACAGAAAAACCGGCAAAATAAAGGGTCTCAAAACAAAAATATCGGAACTCGGGAATGAGATAAGGGGTCGTTCTAATATCGATAAATCGATAGAAATTCTTGAAAATCAGATTGTGTCCGAACATGCCAAACTCGACAGAAACAAGAAAAAAATCGGCGTGTTGAAAGAGGAAGCAAAGAAGGCGAGCGAAGCTTTTTCAAAAAAGGCCAAAAGAGAAACATACGATACACTCAAATCCGAATATGAAGAAAGTGCCAAGAGCGCCAAAAGCGCCGTAAGCATTTTTACAAACAGAATACCGACTCACAACGAAATAGATACGGTATCGGCGGCCGACATGAAAAACAGGCATCTTTTGCAGACCTTAAACGCGAACCGTCCAAGAAAAGACGAAGAATGGGAGAGAATCGATACTTTGTTTAAAGACAATCTTCCGAAAGAAAATGAAATCGCGGATATGCTTTCTGTATGGAACGAGAGGGAAGAGTTGTCGAAAAAAGCCGATAATCTTTTGAAATGTCGCGAAGATTCGGTCGCAAAATATGTCGAAGCCGAGAAGAAGAAAATCGAAAGGGACAATGAAGACAAACTTAAAGAGGTTCAAAGCGAAAACGCCACGAAGAAGAGGAAACTCTATTTGTTCTCGTCGATTGCCGCAATTTGCCTTGTAATCTCGATTGCGGGGGCATTGCTTACAAAAGGCGGAGAACCGATTCTTCACATTGTGCTGACGGGAGTTTTCATTTTGTTTTCCGCACTTTTTGCACTTTTTATTCCGATAATGCAGCTCTACAGGCAAATTGAGTTCGAAAAAAAGGAAGCAGACATCGAGGAATTGATAAAGTTATCGGCAAACAGTCCGGAGGTTTCCGAAATCGAACAAAGGATAGCGGCCAATAAAGAAGTGCTTTTTGAAAAAGAGAATTCGGTTAGAGATTTTGTCGAAAGATACAATCAGACTTATGACGAAAAAACGGTTAATGTGAGCCTTTTTAAGATATCTGAAGATTATAAAGCGTATACGGAGGGAACGAAGAAAATCGCCGAATACGAGGCTACGAGAAAAGAGTATGACGAAACCGAAGATTTGATTGAGAAATTTTTCGAAAACGTGGGAACGGACGAAGACGGCAACAGGGAAGAAACAATCAACAGAATGCGCGAAGCACTTTTGAAAAAAGAGCAGTTTGAAAAGGAAACCGAGAGAAAAAGGATTATTCTTGACAACTTCGAAGCCGATAATGATATCGAAGAACTTCTGAAGGAGGAAGACGAAACGGTTAAAGACCGCGAAGACATTGAAGAGGAAACAGCCGATATCGAAGAAGAAAATGACGTTACCAAAGCAAGGATAGAGAACTTCAGAATGAAATTATCCGAGGAACAGGAGAAGCGAGAGGAAATTCTTTCCAAAGAGTCACAAGAGGAAGAACTTAAAGAAAAACTTGAAGAGTACGAAGAATTCTACAGATTGATGGGTCTTACCGAAAAATATCTCAAGGAGGCGAAAGATGCCCTCTCGATGAAGTATACCGGACCGACAATGAAGGCTTTCAAAAAGTATTGCATGTATTTTGACGCAAACGAGGATGAATTCAGAATCGATACGAATTTCAATCTGACCAAAGTCGAAGAAGGAATGCAAAGAGATTTGAGGGATATGAGTTTCGGATTCCGAGACGTTTCGGACTTTTGTTTAAGACTTGCGTTTTCGGATGCCATGTATGAAGACGAAAAACCGTTTCTTATTATGGATGACCCTTTTGTGAATTTTGACGCAGGCAATCTGGAAGCGGCAAGAAAGGTTCTCGACAGGGTACAAAACGATTATCAGGTGATATATTTTACTTGTCACGAAAGCAGAGGAGGAATGTAAAATGAACGATTCTGAAAAAATGCTCAAAAAATTATACAAAGGACAGATAGCCAACAGGATTTTGCTTATCGTCGTGTTGTTGTTTACAATCGGTAATTTTGTGCTTCTTGCAGTAGTCGGAGGCCGCATAAAGAATTTTACAGAGATGATAGAGCCTGCGGTAGCGGTAATCAATGAGCTTGACGTTGAAGAATTCAACAAAACCATTACCACGTTAAACAATGCCATTGATGTGTTCAAAATAAACGATGTGCTCGATACGCTCAGTCAGGTTGATTTCACGCAGTTTACGCAGGTTATGTCGAATATCGATATCGACAAACTTAATTCGACGCTGGACGGCATCAAGGGTGCAACCGAATTCTTAAAGGGAATCGGAGAAGGATTGAGAAACTTTATGTCGAATTTTAACTTCAAATTATGAGATTGAAATCGGAAAATCATTAAGAATTTATATGAAAAAACTAATTTAGATAAATGAGAGGAGAGAAGTATATAATGAAAAAAGTGATTAATGAATTTAAGGAATTTATCAGCAGAGGAAATGTTATCGACATGGCTGTCGGTATCATTATAGGAGGCGCATTTACGACAATCGTAAACTCCCTTGTAAACGATGTGATTTCACCGGTTCTCGGACTTCTCGGAAGCGCAAATCTTTGCGATTACAAATGGGTCATAAAAGAAGGCGTTGAAGCTGCGGACGGAACAATCGAGGGAGGAGTCGTACTTGCGTACGGTTCGTTTGCTTCGGCTGTGATAAACTTTTTTATCATGGCAGCAGTCGTATTTATTCTTATCAAAATAATTAATGCCGCAACAGGCGTTATTTCTCACAAAAAGAAAGAAGAGCCCACTCCCGCAACAACAAAGATTTGCCCCTACTGCAAGAGCGAAGTCAATATTGAAGCCGTCAAATGCCCTCACTGCACTTCTGATTTGAAGGAGTAGCGAAGGACTAAAACGGTTTTTCGCTTGGCTTATCAGTGCCTGAAGGTGATTTTTCCGGTTACGGGGTCCATGGCATCGACGATTGCGAGGGATTCAAGTTTAATTCCCTTGTCGCGAATCATCTGTCCGCCCTGCTGAAAGCCTTTTTCTATTGCGATGCCGACACCTTCGACTGTGGCTCCGGCAGCATTGATGAGATCGATGAGTCCCATGACTGCGCAACCGTTTGCAAGAAAGTCATCTATAATAAGTATGTGATCTTCGGGATTAAGGAACTTTTTGGAAACAATGATGTCGAAAACGCGTTTCTTTGTGAAGGATTCGACCTTTGAAGTGTACATTTCGCCGTCAAGGTTTATGGAAGCCGTTTTTTTGGCGAATACAACGGGAACGTCGAAGCATTCGGCAGCCACGCATGCGATTCCGATGCCGCTGGCTTCGATGGTGAGAATTTTGTTGATGGGTTTGTCTTTAAAAAGCTCTTTCCATTCGAGTCCCATTTCGTGAAAAAGTTTAACGTCCATTTGGTGATTGAGGAAGCTGTCTACTTTAAGGACGTTTCCTTCTTTTACGACACCGTCTTTTTGAATTCTTTCTTCGAGTGATTTCATATTTGCCTCCGAAAATATAATAATTAAGCCTGTCAATCAAAGTACTACCGACACACATTTTGTGATTTGATAATCTGCCTTTCAAACAACAAAGATGAATGAATCTGCCAGACAAAATTATGTTAGCACAATTTTTTTGTTTCAACAATCGAAAAGGGACAAACAAAATGTGAAAGAAAATATACAAATTTTATTTAAATTGCGAAAAATTTGTGAACTCTGTGCACAAAAATCAAAAAATAGCTTTTTTGAGATTGACCGAAATAACCTGATGAGATATACTCCATGTGTTGACAATTTTGTAATAACTTTTTTTATTTAGGAGGATGTCATGAAAAAGTTACTTAGTATTTTACTTTCATGCCTTATGGTTTGCGGACTTGCGGCATGCGACACAACAGGCGCTGCCGGAGCAGATGCAAATTCCGGTGACAAGAATGTAAAAATCGGATTCATCTTTTTGCACGATGAGAACTCAACTTACGATTTGAACTTCATCAATGCCGCAAAAGAAGCTTGCGCAAACACAGGTGCTGAGTGTATTCTCAAGACAAACATTCCCGAAGGTCAGGAATGCTATGAAGCAGCTTGCGAACTTGTAGATCAGGGATGCGATATCGTTTTTGCAGACAGCTTCGGACATGAAGATTTCCTTATTGAAGCAGCTAAGGAAAATCCTAATGTACAGTTTTGCCATGCTACAGGTACAAAGGCTCATACAGAGAAACTTTCAAACTATCATAACGGTTTCGCTTCAATATATGAAGGACGTTACCTTGCAGGTGTTGCTGCAGGAATGAAGCTTAACGAAATGATTGAAGCAGGTCAGATTACGGAAGACCAGGCTAAAATCGGTTATGTCGGAGCTTATACATACGCAGAGGTTATTTCAGGTTATACATCATTCTTCCTCGGCGCACGTTCCGAGTGCCCTTCAGCTACAATGGAAGTAACATTTACAGGTTCATGGTACGATGAGACTGCAGAGAAGGAAGGCGCAGTTAAACTTATCGATAACGGTTGCGTTCTTATTTCACAGCATGCCGATTCAATGGGTGCTCCCACAGCTTGCGAAAATGCAGGTGTTCCCAACGTTTCATACAACGGAAGCACAGAAGCTGTTGCTCCCAACACATTCATTATTTCTTCAAGAATCAACTGGGCTCCTTACTTTGAAATGATTATCAATGCCGCAAAGAACGGCAACGAGATTCCTTTTGATTACACAGGAACAATTGAGACAGGTTCAGTTGTACTTACAGACCTCGGAAAGATTGCTCCCGCAGACGGAACAAAGGAAGAGATGGATAAGGTTCTTAAAGAACTTCAGGACGGAACACGTAAGGTATTCGATGTTAATACATTTACAGTAGGCGGTGAAAAGGTTGATTCATACATGGCAGACGTTGATACAGACGCTGAATATGCAGGCGATCATGAAGTTATTATCGACGGTGCTTTCAAGGAATCGGCTGAAGGATTCAGATCCGCTCCTTACTTTGATTTGAGAATCGACGGAATTACGCTTCTTGATGAAAGTTATTAATTTGTGATACAATAAAAAAGGCGGTGTGGCGTAAATCGCTGCACCGCTTTTTAGTTTTTTTGGTGTTTGGATTTATATCGGAAAGGATGTTGAATTTTGGCAGAAGCGGCGGTTAGATTAGAGAATATAACGAAGAAATTCGGTCAGGTTGTTGCCAATTCCAATGTTTCGATGGAACTTCGAAGAGGAGAGATATTGGCACTTCTCGGAGAGAACGGAAGCGGAAAAACCACACTTATGAATATGCTTTCGGGAATTTATTTTCCCGATGAAGGCAAGATATTCATTGACGGCAGGGAAGTTGTAATCAGTTCCCCATCGGATGCGTTCAAACTCGGAATAGGAATGGTGCATCAGCATTTCAAACTGGTTGATGTGCTTACGGCTACGGAGAATATAATTCTCGGTCTTGAAGGTAAACTTAATAAGAGACAGGCCAAGGAAAAGATTAAAGAGATTTGCGACAAGTACGGCTTTGATATTAACCCCGATCAGAAGATTTACGACATGTCGGTTTCGCAGAAACAGACGGTTGAAATTGTAAAGGTTCTTTACAGAAATGCAAGTATTCTGATTCTTGATGAGCCGACTGCGGTTTTGACTCCGCAGGAAGCAGAGAAACTTTTCAACGTTATGAGAAATATGAAGGCTGACGGAAAAGCCATAATCATCATTACGCATAAGATGCACGAGGTTGAAGAAATCTCTGACCGCGTTGCAATTCTTCGAAAGGGCGAATATGTCGGAGACATGATTACCAAGGAGACGAATGCTACCGAAATGACCAATATGATGGTCGGAAGAACGGTTTCATTGAACATTCGACGTCCCGAACCCGTTAACCCTAAGCCCAGAATAAAGGTTGATGGGCTTACGGTAAAAAATATCGAGGGCACAATCAAACTCGATAATGTGTCATTTACGGCACAAAGCGGCGAAATACTCGGTATTGCCGGTATTTCGGGTTGCGGACAGAAGGAATTGCTTGAATCGATTGCAGGGCTTCAACCGACAGAGAGCGGAAGCATCACATACATAGACGATGACGGACAAAGCGAAGAACTTATCGGAAAAGACCCGAGAAAAATAGAGGAACTTGGAGTTGCCTTATCTTTTGTTCCCGAAGACAGACTCGGAATGGGCCTTGTTGCGAATATGGATCTTTCGGATAACATGATGCTTCGTTCGTTCAGAAACGGCAAGAGCGTGTTTACGGACAGAACGACTCCGCATAATCTTGCCGAGAACGTTGTTAATGATTTGGAAGTCGTTACCCCCAATATTGAGACGCCTGTCAGAAGATTATCGGGCGGAAATGTTCAGAAGATATTGGTCGGAAGAGAAATCGCTTCGGCTCCGAAGGTACTTTTGACGGCATATGCCGTACGAGGTCTCGATATTAATTCTTCATATATGATATATGATTTGATTAATCAGCAAAAAGAAAAGGGAGTTGCGGTTATTTTTGTCGGCGAGGATCTTGATGTCCTTTTGGGACTTGCGGATAAGATTCTTGTCCTTTGCGGAGGTAAGGTCAGCGGAATTGTTGACGCCAAAACTACGGACAAAAATACTTTGGGACTTCTGATGACTAAGGTGGGAGGAGAGAACAATGAATAAAAAAGAACCGTTGTTTCATATTGTTAAGCGTGATGTCCTTCCATGGTATAAAGCTTGGGGAATCAGAGCAATCGCGATAGTTGCTTCATTGATTCTTTGCGGAATAATTACTGCGGTAACGTTATACGGAAGCGAATTTTCGGATACATGCAAATCACTTGGATTCTTTTCGGCACTCGGAGATTTTGTTAAAGGATTTTTCGGTGTATATGCGACGTTTTTGACGGGTGCATTCGGCTCAGCAAGAAAAATTTGGATAACTCTTCAAAGCTTGTCAATTCTTTTGATTATTTCGCTTGCGCTTACACCTGCGTTCAAAATGCGATTCTGGAATATCGGCGGCGAAGGTCAGGTACTTGTCGGTGCTTTGGCAACGGCGGCGTGCATGATTGAACTCGGACCGATTCTTCCTCCTTTTTTGGTAATAATTCTTATGCTTATATCAAGTCTTGCGGCAGGCGCAGTCTGGGGACTCATTCCGGCGGTATTAAAAGCCAAATGGAATACAAACGAGACACTTGCCACGCTCATGATGAATTATATTGCTACACAGCTTGTTGCGTTTTTTGTAATCGTATGGGAAGTGCCGAAGGGCTCGTTTACTGTCGGAATCATCAATCAAAGCACAAATGCCGGATGGCTTCCTCAAATCGGAAATAAATATCTTTTGTCGATTATCGTTGCTTTGCTTGTTACGGCATTTATGTTTGTATACCTTAAGTACAGCAAACACGGTTATGAAATATCCGTAGTCGGAGAAAGCGAAAAAACAGCCAAATACGTAGGAATGAAAACAGGCAAAATTATTATAAGAACAATGCTTCTATCAGGTGCTTTATGCGGATTGGCGGGATTTCTTCTTGTAGGTTCGATAAACCATACCATTACAACGACAATCAATAACGGACAGGGATTTACGGCCGTTATGGTATCATGGCTTGCAAAGTTCAACCCGATAACCATGATTTTTACGAGTTTCCTTCTTGTCTTCATGGAAAGAGGCGCCGGAGAAATTGCTACAGGATACGGATTGAATCAGTCATTTACCGATATTCTTACGGGAATAATTTTGTTTTGCATAATCGGTTGCGAATTCTTTATAACTTATAAATTGGTTGGAAGAAAAAGTGTAAAGGAGGATAAATAAATGTTTGATATAGTATCGTTTATTCCGAGAGCGGTCGGACAATGTGTTCCTCTTTTATTCGGGTGTACCGGAGAAATACTGACGGAAAAATCCGGCAACTTAAATCTGGGAATTCCCGGTGTTATGTATGTCGGAGGCATCAGCGGAGTTATCGGAGCATTTTTCTATGAACAGTCTTGTGTCGATAAAGATATGAACGGATTCCTTGCGATAATGATTCCTCTATTGTGTTCTCTGGCGGGTTCGCTGATTATGGGATTAATCTACAGTTTCTTGACGGTTAGTCTTCGAGCCAATCAAAATGTTACGGGACTTGCGATGACTACCTTCGGAGTGGGAATAGGAAATTTCTTCGGAGGATCGTTAATCAAACTTTCGGGACTTGATGTACCTTCCATAGCGTTGTCAAGAACGAGCGGATTTTATTCTAAGGCAATCTTTCCGGGAGACAAGCTTGGGTGGTTTGGCAAAATGTTCTTAAATTACGGATTCTTATGCTACATAGCATTTATTGTTGCGATTATCGCTGCGGTAATTCTTTTTAAGACAAGAGTCGGACTTCATCTGAGAGCGGTCGGCGAAAGCCCTACAACCGCAGACGCGGCAGGAATCAATGTCGGCAAATATAAATATTTCTCAACATGTATCGGATGTATGATAGCAGGACTCGGCGGACTTTATTATGTAATGGATTATGCTTCGGGTGTTTGGTCAAATGATGCGTTCGGTGACAGAGGATGGCTTGCGATAGCGCTTGTTATTTTCTCTATCTGGAATCCCTTGATAGGCATATTTGCATCGGTTCTTTTCGGCGGTTTGTATATCGTATATCTATATATTCCCGTCGGACTCGATTTTATGGAGTACAGAGAACTTTACAAAATGATTCCTTATGTCGTAACGTTAATAGTATTAATATTTACCAGCATGCGAAACAAGAAGGAGACACAACCTCCGGCAAGCTTAGGCATGTCATATTTCAGAGAAGAAAGATAAAAAAAGCCCTGCTCGGATTAATCCGATGCAGGGTTTTTTGGTTGCAAACACAAAGAATTACTGTCTTTGATCTCCCACAAAGAAGAGCGCTACGGTTCCGCGTCCGCAATGAGAACCGATAATTGAACCGATGTCGTTTATAAGAATTTCACCGTCGATGTCGCAAAAAGCTTCTTTTATCAAGTCAGCCAGGTAGCTCGCATCCTCAGGACAGCCCGAATGACTGATATAACATTTGCGATTGTAGGACGAGCCGTTTTCGCAATGGGACAGCATAGCGGATACCGCTTCCTTTGCGGCCTTCTTTTTCCCTCGGACTTTGGAAAAAACAGCCAGGTGTCCTTCGGCATCCATATGCATAAAGGGACATAAGTTTAGGAGATTACCTATTGCGCATGAGGTGGCAGAGATTCTTCCCCCTCTGCGAAAATGAGTTAGATCTGTGGTATAAAACCAATGGTGGATATTCATTTTGAAAGATTCGGCAAATTGGGTTAATTCGTCGAGTGCGGCGCCGGCTTCTTTCTTTTGGTAAAGAATATCTATTAACAGGCCGTAACCTGAAGATGCGCAAAGAGAATCGACAACATTTATTTTGCGGTCGGGATACATAGCCATAAGTTCTTCGGCCGCGTTTATTGCGTTGCCTATTGTTCCGGAAAGACCGGACGAGAATGAAATATGGAGAATATCAAGCCCTTTTTTAAGATAAGGTTCAAAAAAATCCATGAATTCCTGAATATTAATCTGCGATGTGGTCGGCAGTGCTCCTTCGTCGACCATTTTGTAGAAGTTCTCGTAAGAGAGACTGTTTCCGAAATCATCGAGATATTCGGTATCGTTTATCCTGAATGTAAAGCAGGCACAAGGAATGTGTCTGTCCGAAAGATAACCTGTCGGCATGTCCACTGCCGAACAACAGGAAAGAATATAATCTGACATAAGACCTCCTATCAGTTGGTTTACTCCAACAAGTAGTAATGAATACTATGTAAAGTATACAACAAAAACGAAACATGTCAATATGTGAATTTATTCTAAAGGTATCTTTTGGTCACTTTTCAGATGAAAAATTCTTATTAAAATGAAAATATATTTTAATTTATTTGAATGAAAGAGGTAAGAATTATGAAAAACGGATTATTAAAAAAGACAATTACATTTGCAGTAACGGCAGGAGTTATGGTTAGCCTTTGCGCTTGCGGCAATCAGGCGGTTGCTCCGGTTGACGAGACTCCCGAGGAATATGTTAATGAAGTTGTAGATGAAGTTGCGGATGAAATTGCAAATGAGATTGTTGATGAAGAAATTGAAGACAATACGGACGATGAACTTCAAGTGGCAGAAAAAGAACCTTCGACAGGCATGATTGATGCTTCGGGAGATGAAATTTTAAATCTTGCAAATGATGACGGAAGCACAATTACGATATCTCCTCTTGAGAACGGTGAGGTTGACGTAGAAGTGTCACTTACGAGAATAGGAGTTATTTCAAACGGTAACGGTGCAAAACTCGGCGAAGGCTTTTATGTATTCAAGGGCTACGGCGACGGCGAAGAAAATTATCCGATGGATTGCGAAATTTTAGTCGGAGATAACGGATATCAGCTCCACATAGTTACTTCGGCATGGGATATCATTCCCGAAGATGAAATCTTCGACGGATTTTACGAAGAATAAAAAAATGGCAGGAGTGAAAATTTTATTTCCGCTTTGAAAACAGCGGAAATAATCTTTTCACTTCCGCTGATGAAAAAAACTCGAATTTACCGAAAATAATTGTTGCGTTTTTTATTTTATTAGTGTATTATACATAAGTGTTGTCGCGTAAGACATGAATAAAGCGCTATCGCCAAACGGTAAGGCAACGGACTCTGACTCCGTCATTTCCAAGTTCGAATCTTGGTAGCGCTGCTTGAATAAGCCTTGATGAGATTCTTCATCAAGGCTCTTTTTATGGCTGTCGGGAAAAATGTCTTATGCATCAAATAACAATTATTTGTAACAACAAAGATTTGATTTTTTGTGAAAATTTGATATTATAAAGGATGGACGTTTTTAATAAAGTGGACAAATAAGCAGAGGAAATTATGGAGAGCAGCGTAGGTTTTTTCGGACAAATTAAATATATTTTTAAGGGAATTGCGAAGCCGAGGTATTTTAACAGACTTTCTCATCAATCGAGAGGATGCATGATAGGATATCTGATTATCATGACTGTTTTATCGACGGCTTTGTATTGCGGAGTGTCATATTTCACAAACGTGATGTGCGGTAAGCTTCCCGATGAGATTAACAAAATATCGAATATGTTTCCGGCATACGAGTATAATAACGGAAGTCTTACATTTGAGAAACCTTATATTTATGCTTCGGGAGAAGAGAAGTACTATATTACAGGTGATTCGACGGTATCTAAAGCTGACAAGGGATATCTTGATGATATAAAGATCCAGTGCGACTGGGCTTACGGAAAGACAATCATAATTCTTAACACGGATTCGATTACGGTTATTCTTCCTTTTGGTTGGACGACGGAATTTAATTACAAAAATATCCAGACGTTAGTCGGAATCCCTGCTCAGTTTTCAAGCGAAAACATGACAAAGATTGTAGGAGATACGATTAATCGCCTTTATATGTATTTCAGTGCTGTTATGCTTGTATATTTCCTCATTAAGGCCGTTGTGACCGGATTTGTATTCATGGGAATCGGATTCGGAATGGTGAAGATTTTAAAGGCACAGTATTCGCTTAATGAACTTTACAATATTTCGATATATATTACCGGAGTTACGACAGTTTTAAAAAGGGTTGTAAATGCGTCAGGCTATGCTCCAAAAGTATTGTGGATGGATATCATCTTTTTGGTGATTGTAGGTGTATACATGTTCTTTGCACTGACCGGCTCTGCTGAGGATGTCGGTCCTACAAGCACGATTGTTTTCAATAAGCCTTCTTCCAAAAAGTTCGGAAGTGTTCCGGAAGAAGACCCTTTTGCAAAGAAGAATTATGGCAGAGACGAATATCGAAGCGGCGCTTTTCAGGGCAGTTTATCTTCAATGAGCACGAAGACGGATTCGAGTGAAAACCGCAGCTATGAAAATACGGATTCTTCATACAATCAGACAACGAGTTCGTATTCTTCGACAAACGAAACGTATACTGAAACTGCAGTCACGTCATATGCCGAGACAGGCAGCTCATATGAAGAACCTCAAAACACGTATGCCGAGACAAATACATCATATGAAGAACCTCAAAACACGTATGCCGAGACAAATACATCGTATGAAGAACCTCAATCTTCCATAGTAAAAGAAGAATCGATGTCTTTCGGAAGCGTAATGACATCTGAGACGATGACAGAGACGGTAACGGAAACATCTACGGCTTCTTCCGCGGAAGAAACTAAAGATGACCAGAGCAGACCTTCGATTATTAAACTTGGAGGAACCTACGGAGTGGGATATGCATCTTCTCAAACAGGTAAGAAAAAGAAGCCTAAGTATGACAGACCCATTACCGCACCCGATTCATATAACGGAGCATATTACGGAAGCGTTGACGACGATGAAGAGGAAGAAAGCACATATTTTGGCAAATCTCTTCTTGAAAACAGGGGCGGAATGTACGGAAAGACTCTTTCGGCATTTACTCCTTCAGAGAACAAATCATCGGTTATAAGTCAGCCGGAGAATCCTTTTGAAGGAATTAACCTCGGCGCAAAGGCTCAGACTACGCAGTATCCGAATCAGACTTCTGCATTTTCGGGTCAAAGTTCGCTGTATTCAACGCAAAGCACTGCTGGCAGCAGCTTGTACACAAAGTCCGAGAGTGAAGAGAGGAGCTCCGAAAGCGTTGTGTTCACGACAAAAGACGGAGCGGAACCGTTTGCTGCAGCCAAAAGAGGCTATGGCTCGTACGATGCTTTTGACAATCTTGGCAAATCAAAGAAGAAGAGTACTCCTCAGACATATACCAAACCGGGATCGTCCAAAAAAATCACCAGATATACACCTGACGATTTTGCGGCATGGGAAAGAGAAGCTTATGCTGAGGAATTTAATAAACCCATAGGTGGGTTCGGCAGAAGATAATAGGACGAAATTATGTTTAAGATAGGACAGAATCAAATACTGACCGCAGTCAAGAAAGTGGACTTCGGAATGTATTTTGCGGATGAAGAGGATAAGGAAGAAAGAGTTCTTCTTCCGGGAAAAGAAGTTCCCGAGTCCCTTTCGATAGGCGATAAAACAGAATTATTCCTTTATAAGGATTCAAAAGACAGGCTGATTGCCACTAAAAGACAGCCTAAAATATCGGTCGGCGAACTTGCGGTTCTTACAGTCAAAAATGTCACAAAAATCGGTGCATTTCTTGATTGGGGCTTGGAGAAAGATTTGCTTCTTCCTTTTAAGGAACAGACGGGCAAAGTTTTTGAAGGCGATGAAGTGTTGGTAAGCGCGTATGTTGACAAATCGGAGAGACTTTGTGCAACTATGAAGGTTTACAAATGCCTTAGAACGGACAGCGAGTATCAGAAAGATGACTGGGTAAACGCAAGAATATATGAGTTGTCCGAAAGGTTCGGGGCGTTTGCGGCAGTTGACGATTTGTATTCGGCATTGATTCCCGCAAGGGAAGTAACCAAAGAACTTAAGGTTGGAGACAAATTCGAGGCAAGAGTCACGGCGGTACTTGAAGACGGCAAACTCAATCTTTCGGTTAGGGATAAAGCATATCTTACGATAGATAAGGATGCCGAATATGTAATGTATCTTATAAAATCGTATGACGGTGTGCTTCCTTTTAACGATAAGGCTTCACCCGAAACAATTAAGCGTGAGTGCAATATGAGCAAAAATCAGTTCAAAAGAGCTGTGGGACACCTTTTGAAGAACGGTGAAATCGAAATCGGCGAAAAGGTTATTTACGCAAGATAAAGACTATGAGAAAAAAGATTATATATTTATTTAACGCAATACTCGTTATGCTGACGCTTGCGGGACTTTTGAAGGCGGTTTTTGTCGGCCTTGATATAGACGAATCGTATTCTGTCGCGTTGGCATACAGATTATTTAACGGCGATAAACTTGTTATTGATATGTGGGAACCCCATCAATTCAGTGCTGTATTTACTGCCGTTTTTTTGATTCCTTTTATGCTCGTTACGGGGTCTTCGACATATGCTGTTATTTTCCTTAGAATCGTAAGCATCGTCATTCACTGCGTTTTGGGCGTTTTTCTTTATAAAACACTTGTAAACACATATAAATTAAACAAATTTGCATCATTTTTGACTGCAATAATTCATATAAACTTTCTTCCGAAATGGATTCAGTCGACGGAATTCGAGCTTGTTACCTATTGGTGTCTGCTTTTGGTTTTTCTTTTTCTGTCATCTTATTTTCTCGGTAAACAAAAAAGTTGGATGCTGCTTGCGGCAGGCGTTTCTTCGGGCTTTACGGTTCTTTGCTACCCGACGTGCGCAATACTTTGCATATACCTTTTTGTTACGGTTCTTGTTCTTTCGGAAAACAAAAAAAAGTCAATTTACGTTGCGGCAGGAATAGCTCTTGTTGCAATTTTGCAGTCCGCATGGCTTTTGTCTTTGATGTCTGTAAAAGAATTTATTCGATATATCCCGTATATTTTTATGGATGCATCACATACTTCTAATTCTTTTGCCAAAAAGATTGCATATTTTGCAGGCGAACTTCCGGGGATAGCGTTTGTACTTATTGTTGCCGTTTCCCTGGGATTGATTTGTTCTTTTATATCAAACAAGGTACAAAAAAAGAAGTGCGACCGCATGTTTTTGGCCATGGCTTTTGTGTATTCGGAAATAGCAATGTGTGCTATTTCGCTTGCGGGAATGGCAATTTTTGACGGAAATCAGTTTTTCCTTCAGAAAAGGTATATTCTTATGCCGATAGCGGCCTTAATTCTTATGTTCGAAAAGAGCAAACTGTCAAAAGAGGACAGAATACTGTTTTTCTTCGGAATGATCCCATCACTCGTTTCTTTTGTTTCGATTCTTTTTGTAACCAACATGGATTTGAATGTATCGTTTGCCAAACTGTTTTGCGCAACGCTTGTTTCTGTTTTGATAGTGTTCAAAAAATCCGGTAAAAATACGGCCGTCGAAATATCAGTGCTTTCGCTTCTTTTGGTCCTTTTCTTCTGCAGATTGGTGTCTCTGAGGGTTACGGGGTGCGCACCGGTAACGGTTAGAGCCGATAAAGTCAGAATGACAAAAGGCGCGGAGAAGGGGATATATTGTCCCAAGGCATACGCAGAGGTTTGGCAATATACCTATGACAATCTTAAACCCGCGCTTTTTTCTCTCGGTTACGGTAAAGACTCTAATCTTCTGATTGTTACGGCCGAGAATCTTTCGTATCTGTATTTTGATATGAAAATAGGCGGGCCGTCCGTTCAGGGAACGACCGTTTATAATGAGATGTATCTTGATTATTATGAAGAACATCCCGACAAAATTCCGGATGTCGTCGTGTTTGATGCATCCTTTGAGGCAAATCCCAATTATAATTATTCAAAACAAAATGAGATTCTAAAAGAATGGGTTCGCGATAATTATGACTTGAATGAAGAGATAAGCACGTCGTATTACGAGGTATATGTCCGTTAAATGAGACAGCAAAAAACAATTTTTAAAATATGTGCAAAATGAACATAAAAAATACAAAAAGTAGTGGATTTTATTGATATTTTATATTAAACTATACAATAGGTTGGGTAAAAGTGGATAAATAATACTATTATGTGTTGTAAAAATTGTATAGGAGGGAGATTTGATGGTATCGAATCAAATATTACAGCAATCCATAGAAGGGATTAAGAGTATTTCAAGAATAGATTTGTGTGTTACGGATGCAGAGGGAAAGACGATTGCAAGTACAATGACGGGCTCAAGCAATTATCAGGCTCAGGTTCTTGAATTTGTTAAATCTCCGGCAGACAGCCAGGAGATTCAAAGCAGTCAGTATTTCAAAATATACGATGAGCAGAATCTTGAATATATTGTTATCTGCGCTTCCGGCGGGGAGAATTCATATCTTGTAGGCAAGATGGCAGCATTTCAGATTCAAAGCCTTGCCGTGGCTTATAAGGAAAGATTCGACAAGGATAATTTTATAAAGAATCTTCTTCTCGACAATCTTCTTCTTGTGGATATTTACGGATATGCGAAGAGACTTCACATTCCTTTGGATGCGGACAGGGTCGTTCTTCTTATTGACAATTCCGCCAATAAGGACATGGATATTCTGTCAATAATAAAAGAAGCTTATGCAAACAACAAGCGGGATTTCGTAAGTGCGGTAGATGAGAAAAATGTTGTTGTTATCAAAGAAATTACGGAAGAAAGTCTTGAAAAAGAAATAGAAAATACGACATCCGCAATTCTTAAACTTTTGACAAAAGAAGGTGCCAAGAATGTCAGAATTTCTTACGGAACGTGCGTTAATGAGATAAAAGACGTAAGCCGTTCGTATAAGGAAGCAAAGATGGCTCTCGATGTCGGTGGCATTTTCTTTGAAGAAAGAAATATTATTGCTTACAGTGAACTCGGCATAGGAAGACTTATTTATCAGCTTCCGATTCCTCTTTGCAAGATGTTTATCAAAGAAATATTTGACGGAATCAATCCGGAAGATTTCGACGATGAAACAATTGTGACAATTAAGAAATTTTTCGAGAACAGCCTGAATGTTTCTGAGACGTCAAGACAGCTTTTTATTCACAGAAACACGCTGGTTTACAGACTGGATAAGATTCAGAAGAATACGGGTCTCGATCTTAGAGTATTCGAGGATGCGATTACATTCCGAATTGCACTCATGGTTGTGAAATACATGAAATATATGGAGACTATTGAATATTGATGCATTTAAAAGAAAATGCACGGACAGGAGAAGAAATGGCAGATAAAAAGAAAAGAAGAGTAAAGGATGCGACAAATGACGATCCTTCGTCTTATGCCATATATCTGGAAGATGTATGCAAGACGTTTTCGGACGGAGTACCGGCGCTTTCGAATATAAATTTAAAGGTTAAACAGGGTGAGTTTGTTTTTATCGTAGGTGTATCAGGCGCGGGCAAATCCACTCTTATCAAACTTCTTTTACATGAGCTGAAGGCTGACAGCGGAGTGGCGTATGTCAACGGATATAATTTAATCAGTATGAGACATCATAAGATTCCGAAGTTCAGAAGATCGCTCGGAGTCGTATTTCAGGACTTCAGACTTTTGAAAGACCGAAGCGTGTATGAGAACGTTGCGTTTGCACAAAGAATTGCGGAGAAGTCGGAAAGAGAGATAAGAAGAAACGTTCCCGCAATGCTTTCGCTTGTTGGTCTTGCGGGCAAATATAAAGCAAATCCCAAGCAACTTGCCGGAGGAGAACAGCAGCGTGTTGCGCTTGCAAGAGCATTGGTTAATCAGCCTAAACTCCTTTTGGCAGATGAGCCCACAGGAAACCTTGACCCTTATAATACGGCGGAGATAATGAGACTTCTCGAAACCGTTAACGAGAAGGGAACGACTGTAGTTGTGGTTACCCATAATGAGAAACTTGTAAACGATATGCAAAAGCGAGTAATCACCATTAAGCAGGGCATGATTGTCAGCGACGACGAAAAGGGAGGTTATATCGATGAAGATTAGAACATTCCTTTATACCATAAGACAGGGACTTGTCGGTGTATTTAAGAATAAATGGTTCACTGTTGCGACCGTAGCAACAATTTCAGCGTGTCTGTTTGTTTTTGGTATATTTTTTGCAATAGCTTTCAATGTAGCGAATATTGTTAAATCTGCGGAAGAGAATGTTTCCGTGACGGTGTTCTTTGACGAGGATGCATCCGAAGAGAGAATAGCCGAAATAGGTGAAATGATTTCCAACAGACCGGAGGTAAGCAAATACGAGTATATATCGGCGGATGATGCTTGGGAAGAATTTTCCGTACAGCTCGGAGAATATGCCGAAGGATTTACGGAAAACCCTTTGGCCAATTCAGCAAACTATCAGATTTATTTGAGTGACGTAACAAAACAGGCACAGCTTGTTAATTATCTTGAAGCCATACAGGGCGTAAGAAAGATTAACAAATCGGATTTTACGGTAGAGACGCTTTCCGGCGTAAATAAGGTCCTTTTGTATGTTTTCGTAGGAATTATCGTAATTTTGTTTGCCGTAAGTATTTTCCTTATCAACAACACGGTTATGATGGGTATTTCCGTAAGAAAAGAAGAGATAACCATTATGAAATATGTGGGTGCAACGGACTTCTTCGTAAGAGCTCCCTTTGTATTCGAAGGTATGATTCTCGGAGTTGTCGGCGCTGCGATTCCCATGGGACTTTTATATTATCTTTATATTGTCGCAACTGAATTTATGAGTGAGAAATTTGCGTTCTTGTCATTTTTGACATTTTTGCCGCCGATGACCATTTTTCAGTATTTGATTCCGTTCGGAATAGTAATCGGAGTGGGAATAGGTTTCCTCGGAAGCTTTTTCACCGTGCGCAAGCATTTGAAAGTATGATATAAAAGAGGCGAGATTGAATGAAGTGTTTGAAGCAAAGCAGGTTTGTAAAGAATGTGGTGGTCCCGGTTATTGCACTGGGACTGCTTCTTTATGGTCCTTTGTCTTTGACGGCGTATGCGGATGAGGGAGATGCTGCGCAAACGGAAGTAAAAAAAGATTCCGTGTCCGATAAGAAAGCCCAAATGAATGCTCTTGAAGAATCAATAAAAGAGAAAGAGGCGGCAATCAGTTCGGCTCAGGATGAAAAGAAGGCTCTTGCCAACGGGAAGGCTGATATTGAGAACATCAAAAAAGGTCTTGAGGCAAGCAAGTCGAATCTTTCCGCATATGTTTCACAGCTTGACAGTCAGGTTGCCGAGCTCGAAGCAAGCATAGAAGACTTGAAAAATCAGATAACTGATAAAGAAGAAGAAATAGTTCAGACCAAGGCAGAACTTGAAGAGGCTGTTGATATACGTGATACGCAATATGCCAACATGAAAAAAAGAGTACAGGCCATATATGAACAGGGCGACGGATTCTACATGGAACTTCTTTTGAATTGCGGAGGACTTGCCGATTTCTTAAACAGAATGGATTATGCCGAGGATTTGTCGAGGTATGATGACAACATGTTCAGAGAATATGCGCAGACTGTGGAGTATGTAACTCTTTGCGAACAACAGCTTGAAGCGGAGGAAGAGGTTCTTGAAGAGACAAAGGCGACCGCAGAGGCCAATCAGGCTGCGGTAGAGGAACTTATAAGCGAGAAACAGGAAGAAATCCGAGTCGTGGAAGAAGAAATTGTCGACAAGGAACGCGCCATCAGAGAGTATGAGGCTGAGATTGCGGAACAGAATGCGGTTATAAGCGAACTCGAGAAGGTACTTGCAGCTGAAAAATCGACTCTGGCGAACATGAGGGTATACGACGGAGGTAAATTCTGTTGGCCCTGCCCTTCGTATACAAAGATTTCCTCGGATTACGGTTACAGAAACGATCCTTTTACAGGAATAGAAAAATTTCATAACGGAGTGGATATGGCAGCCCCCGGAGGTACGAATATTCTTGCGGCGTATGACGGAACGGTTATTTCGGCGTCGTACTCGTCGTCGATGGGAAATTATGTAATGATAGATCACGGTGACGGTTTGATTACCATATACATGCATGCATCAAAACTTCTTGTCAGCGAGAAACAGGATGTTTCGAGAGGGGATGTGATTGCACTTGTGGGTTCTACGGGAAGAAGTACGGGAAATCACTTGCATTTTACCGTAAGAAATAACGGTGAATACGTATCACCCTGGAATTACATTACAAAACCTTGATAGAAGGAAGGGTGCTTAATGTGGAAGAAATAAAAAATGAAAACACTGAAACGGAGAAGATTGTCGAACCGGTTTCAGATATAGATAAAAGGAAGCATAAAGAAGAAAGATTAAACGGTTTTTTGACGTTTGCCGTGGGATTTCTTGCCGGAATCATTACTATCGGAATAGCGGGCTTGTCCGTTTACTTGATTGTGACCGGCAATTATAAAAAGAAATTGGAATCAGGCAGTTATCTTCAAAGCGAAGTTTTAACTGACTCTACGGTTGCGAAGGTTACGATGCTCGAGAATCTTATAAAGTATATGTATTACGAAGACGTCGATATCGAAAGCCTTGAAAACGGACTTTATAAGGGTATTCTTCTTGGTGTGGGCGATCCGTATTCCTGTTATTACGATAGCGAAGAGCTGAAAAAAATGAACGCTGATTTGTCCGGAAACTATAAAGGAATCGGGGTATATCTTTTGTATAACTCAGACAGCGGTTATGTTTCGATTGAAGGTTTCCTTGATAACAGCAGTGCCGAAGAAGCCGGAATGGAAATCGGAGATGTAATTGTTGCCATTAACGGCGAAGACATTTACGGAAAATCGGTTACCGAGATTGCAAGCATGGTCAAAGGCGAAGCGGAAACGACCGTTGATGTAACAATTGTTCGCGGAACGGAAACTCTGGACTATACTCTTGAAAGAAAAGAAGTTGCTACCCCGTCCGTATCGCTTTACGACGAAGGAGAAGGTATTTTTACTATCGGCATATCGGAATTTGCCCAGAATACTTCAGACCAGTTCGAAGAAGCAATGACCGAGGCAAAAGAAAACGGCATGAAAGCGCTTATTATAGATTTGCGCGGTAATCCCGGCGGCAGTGTTGATGCGGTGTCTAAAATCTGCAACTCCATTTTGCCTGAAGGCGACATAGTTTATACGGAAGACAAAAACGGCAAACAAACGCATTACGAATCATCCGGTAAGACTCCTATAGATGTTCCCCTTGCAGTCCTTGTTGACAGATCATCGGCATCTTCTTCGGAAATCATGGCGGGAGCAATAAAGGATTACGGCGTAGGTGAGATTATAGGAACAACCACGTACGGAAAAGGCGTCGTTCAAAGCGTAATTCCGCTCCAAGACGGTTCGGCTGTCAAGATTACGACGAGCAGATATTATACGCCGAGCGGAGTCAATATCAATCATGAGGGAATTGAACCTGACGAGAATGTGCCTTTTGATGCTCAAATGTATTTAAACTACAATATAGACAATCAGTTTGAGGCTGCATTGAAGTATGTGAAGGGTGAACTCGGAATTCCTTACGAAGAACCCGAACTTATACCGTACGGAAGTGTGGATGAAGAAGATGCTCAAGTCGAAGAGACAGGCGAAGATTTGGATGAAGAAGCATCAGAAGAAAAGGAATGATTTATTCTACCGCTACGCTTTGCAAATTGTAACATTTACAAAAGGCGATGTTGTTTTGATCTTCGGCAATGCTGAGGTCGCCGACGTGGAGAAAATAGCATAAATCGTTTGGAACATCATAGCTTTCAAATAACAGATTTCCTTCGGGATTTGAATATACCGCGGCCATTCTGTCTTGGTATTGAGAATCGTAATATTCTGCATTACCGTTTATTAGATTTTTGCAAGCCCTACAGGAGTTCGGAGTAATGTTGGCTTCATTCATAGGGCGAACAAACAGAAGAATAACAAATATAATAACGATACCTCCTTCCGACATTATAAGGAAGCGGGTGTCGTTTATTTTTTTTGATTTTTCAAAGAGTCGGTAAATAAAGCCGAGCAGATAGAATTCGCAAAATGCGGTAACAAGAATCATCATATAGAAGCAGATATCAAAAAGTCTTGCTCCGCCACCGTTGTTTTGCGCATAGAAGGAAGGACATTCCGAAGAACAGAAAATGAGGAAAATCATCAAACAATGCAAAATCGGAAATTTGAAAGAATAATCGCATTTTTTGATGAGTCCCACAAAAACGACGGCGAGAAGCATGAAGATTATAAATGTAAAAATACCGTTCCAATAAAGTTCATAGCGTGTGCATTGACGTATTGATTTTAAAATGGCTTTTACCGCTGAAATTTTGTAGGATGTATCCTGCCTAAGCGTATTCCCCGGAGCAAGAACCGAGACGGCGAAGCCGATAAGAAGAGAGGATAAAACAATCAAAAGACCCGTTGCCGTTTTTTTATCCTTTTTTGTGAAAAGACGAACAATAAGGGCGACGATGAGCAATATGGAAGGAAGAAGGGATGCGTAGTTGCCGCCCGCAATAAATAAGGCACACGGAATAAGAAAGAAAAGTCTGGAGTATTTGCAATCGTTTATGAAGCGAAGAAGGACTCCGAAGAAGATGAACGAAGCGGCAAGAAAACCGGTGTAATACATGGAACCGTTGTACCAGTAGAAGGTTTCGCCGCATGAGGGCACCTGATTGATAAAGGCAGTTTCAAGAAGCGAAGAAATAACAATCCATGAGTAAACAGACCCTTTGAGATTGACTGTGATTACGGGCTTCAACATATAAAAGATGCCGAATGTAAAAACAGACAAAAGAATCAGGGGATAGACTTTATAGAGAAAATCCGAAAAAACAAAAGGAGGAAGATACATTAAAAACATGGCGGAATATGTACCCTGCCAGCGAAAATATTCGGAAATCGTGCCTTTTGCAGCTTCGATAATTGCGGGAAAAATGTTGCCGGTTTCGCGAAATACTTTTGCGGCAGCGTAACCGTAGTAGTAATCGTCACCCACGGGGTGCGAGTAAAATCCGAGAATCGCCATGGGAATTACCGAGACTGCGAGCAATAAAACCGAAATGAAAGCACTTACTTTTAAAAGCTTGTCATTTTTCATTCGAAACCTCCGAACAGTCGCATTCCGACAAACTTTTTTGTGAGAAAAACACGAACAGACAATAGATATATATCGATACGTTTAAGATTGCCAAAAAAGGGGAAATCGTATGCTGCTCGAATAAAGAAGAACCGTATGTTACACAGGAAATCATTATAAGAAGAGCTTCGGCGGGAATCATTTTTTTGTTGATAAAACAAATTATCAGCGCCAGCATCTCGAAAAGAAAACCGTATCTTTCGTGCATTCCCGGAAGGAACAGTACGCATGTATAAACGAAAATAAAGGAGATGTATATCATGTTTTCGCTGTTCAAACTTATTTTTTTGCAAAAGAGAACGGTCATTACTACGGCAAGAATCATGAATGTAAGAATTATGGCCGCTATTTTGAATGAACCGATGTAAAGTCGTGAAAAGTCAGTATTGGAAAGATCGGAGAACAAAGACCATAACGAAGGATAGTTAAAATACATTTTGTCGCAGGAACCTGTCTGATAATAGAAGGTGCTGAAGGCGGCCTTGAAACCGCGGCCCATTATCATGGCGGGAATGCAAACGGCTTCCATAACTGCCGGAATTATAAAAAAGTTAAGTAACGAGAATTCTTTTTTCCTTATATAAGCGAACAGGAAGAAAGGAAGGAGAAATACCGCCTGAAGCTTAAAGGAACATGCCAGTCCGAACAATATAAAAGAAAGGGGATATTTCTTTTTTGAAAAAGCATAGAGGGACCAAACGGCAAAGGATGAATAGATGGCATCGCATTGACCCCACAATGCGGAATTAACAAAAACAATCGGAACAAACAGCGATACAATTACTGCGATAACAAAAGAAAATCGGTCTTTTTTGATTTCGTATACGAAAAGACCTATTGCCAAAGCGAGGGAATAATCAAAAAATACTGATAATAATTTGTACTGATAAATCGGATTAATGGGGATATATGTCATAATCGCGATGAGAGTTTGATAAAGAACACTGTAATTTCCCACCTGTGTGTTAAGTGCTTTTATTTTGCCAAGCTGCTCAATCTGACCGAACCATCCCAAAAGATATCCTTCCATGTCGGAACTGACGAAAGAAAACATTGAAATTCGAAGAAGAAGAGAAGTGATAAGCGCTGTAATCAGAGCAATGATTAAAATGTTCTTTTCAAATAAATCCGCAACTTTTTTTTCAAATTTCAACATAACGGTAACCCCTTCGATAAGATATAAGCATTATATCAAAATCTACTTGACGTGTCGATATGTTGCAATGCGGAAATGCGCTTTTGACTATGCAAAAAAGGGAAGGATAAATCTGACAAAAAAAAGACAAAAAAAGTCGTGACATTAAAAAAATGATGTGCTATACTGACAGAACATACATTCGATTAAATGAGAGGGCGAAATGGACAAATTCGAACTTGTAAGTGAATATAAGCCCACGGGAGACCAGCCGGAAGCAATAGCCGAACTTGTCGAAGGATTCAAAAAGGGAAACAGGGTTCAGACACTTCTTGGCGTTACCGGTTCGGGAAAGACTTTTACCATGGCGAACGTAATAGCGGCATTGAATAAGCCGACCCTTATAATAGCACACAACAAGACGCTTGCAGGGCAGCTTTATTCGGAATTCAAAGAATTCTTCCCCAATAATGCCGTCGAATATTTTGTATCTTATTACGATTATTATCAGCCGGAGGCATATGTTCCCTCGACGGATACATATATAGAGAAGGATTCGGACATCAATGAAGAAATAGACAAACTCAGACTTTCGGCAACGGCGTCGCTGTCGGAAAGAAGAGATGTTATCGTTGTTGCCAGCGTTTCATGCATATACGGACTCGGAAGCCCCGAGGACTATGAAAGCATGATTTTATCATTAAGACCCGGAATGATTATGGAACGCGACGAATTGGTGATGAAACTCGTGGATATGCAGTATGAAAGAAACGATCTTGACTTGACAAGATCAAGTTTCAGAGTTCGCGGCGACACGGTCGAAATTGCCAAGGCGGAAGGCGGAGAAGGAACGATAAGGATATCTTTTTGGGGCAACGAGATTGAAGAAATAGCGGAAATTCATCCTGTTACGGGTAAAAAAGTATCCGTTTTGTCGTACGTTGCCGTATTTCCTGCGTCGCATTACGTTATCTCCAAAGAGAAGATAGATATCGCCTGCGAGAAACTCGAGAAAGAAATGAGGGACAGAGTCGAGTATTTTAAGAGCGAAGAACGGTATGTAGAGGCTCAAAGAATTCTTGAACGAACGACGTTTGACATAGAAATGCTTAAGGAAACCGGAATGTGCTCCGGTATCGAGAATTATGCGCCCGTTCTTTCGGGACTGAATCCCGGGGACCCGCCGCATTGCCTTATGGATTATTTTAAGGATGATTTTCTTCTTATTATTGATGAATCGCATATTTCGATTCCGCAAATAGGGGGAATGTATGCAGGAGACAGGGCAAGAAAAAGCACGCTTGTAGACTATGGCTTCAGACTTCCGTCGGCACTTGACAACAGACCTCTTTCGTTTGACGAGTTTGAGGACAGGATTGATCAGCTTATGTGTGTTTCGGCAACGCCCTCGAAGTATGAAGCAGAGCATGAAATGCTGAGAACCGAACAGATTATACGTCCTACGGGACTTCTCGACCCTGAGATTACGGTTCGTCCGATAGAAGGTCAAATCGATGATTTGGTCGGCGAGATAAGGAAAACTGTCGAATCAAAGAATAAGGTGCTTGTCACCACGCTTACGAAGAGAATGGCGGAAGATTTGACAGATTACCTCAGGGATGCGGGTATCAGAGTGAAATATCTTCATTCGGATATAGACACATTGGAAAGAGCCGAAATCATCAGAGACATGAGACTTGACGTGTTTGATGTCCTCGTGGGAATCAACCTTTTGAGAGAGGGACTCGACATTCCTGAGATAAGTCTTGTGGCGATTCTTGATGCAGATAAGGAAGGATTTCTTCGCTCTGCGACTTCTCTTATTCAGACGGTGGGAAGGGCCGCGAGAAATTCCGAAGGAAGGGTCCTGATGTATGCCGATAAGATGACCGATTCGATGAAGATTGCAATCGACGAAACCAACAGAAGAAGAGAGATTCAGGTAGATTACAATGTGAAACACGGTATTACTCCGACTACGATAAAGAAGGCTGTACGAGACGTGATTTCGATTTCAAAGAAAGTTGCGGAGACCGAAAGTACGTGGAAGAAAGATCCGGAAAGCATGAATATCCAAGAATTGAACAAACTTATCGAATCTCTTGAAACAAGAATGAAGAAAGCTGCGACGGAACTTGATTTCGAGAATGCCGCCATGTACAGAGATCAAATCGTTGAGCTCAAAAAGATAAGAAACGAAGCGGAAAATTAAAGCGTGATTTAACTTTTCCGAAGATGGCGAATAATATTAATAAAAACAGAGGTTTTATATGCAAAACAAAATACTTCCAAAGGGAGAGGCAATAAGAATTGTCGGAGCAAAAGAACATAATCTGAAAAATATCAGTGTTGATATTCCAAGAAACAAGTTTGTTGTAATAACAGGCCTGTCGGGCTCGGGCAAATCATCACTGGCTTTTGATACGATTTATGCGGAAGGCCAAAGAAGATATATGGAATCGTTGTCTTCTTATGCAAGACAATTCCTTGGGCAGATGGAAAAGCCTAATGTTGAATTTATAGAGGGACTTTCTCCCGCGATAAGCATTGACCAGAAATCCACAAACAGGAATCCTCGTTCAACGGTCGGAACGGTTACGGAGATATATGATTATCTGAGACTTTTGTATGCGAGAATAGGCATTCCGCATTGTCCCGTGTGCCATAAAGAAATCAACAGACAGTCTGTCGATGAGATGACTGACAAAATCATGGAACTTCCGAAGGAAACGAAGATTCAGATTCTTGCTCCCGTGGTGAGAGGAAGAAAGGGCGAACATGAGAAACTTCTTGCGCGAGCCGCAAAGAGCGGATATCTTCGCGCGCGTATAGACGGAAGCATATATGAACTTGATGAGGAAATAAAACTCGATAAGAACGTTAAGCATAATATCGATATAGTAATCGACAGACTTGTCATAAGAGAAGATATTATGAGCAGACTGACCGAATCCGTCGAGAACGCACTTCAGCTTGCAGAGGGGCTTTTGACCGTTGCGATTCAGGACGGAGAGGAATTAAAGTTCAGTCAATCTTTTTCCTGCCCGGATTGCGGAGTGGCAATTGATGAGATAGAGCCGAGAAGCTTCTCGTTCAACAATCCTTTCGGAGCGTGCCCCGTTTGCGACGGACTTGGAGTCAAAAGGGAATTTGACGTGAATTTGATGATCCCCGACAGAACACTTTCACTTAATGACGGCGCCATTCAGGTTATCGGATGGAAGAACAGCAAGAATGAAGGTTCATTTTCTCACGGACTTTTGGAAGCTCTTTCCAAACATTTTAAATTTTCTCTGGACACTCCGTTTTGCGAACTTCCTAAAAAAATACAGGATATTATCATATACGGAACGACGGAATCCGTGGATGTTCATTATGAGAGTGACAGAGGCAGAGGAGTGTATCCTACGGTGTTTGAAGGGCTTCTTGAGAACATTCGCGAAAGATACAGACAGTCGCCTTTTGACAAAGCGCGACTTGAATATGAGAAGTATATGAAAGAGACATTTTGCCCGGAATGTAACGGTATGAGACTAAAAAAGACGTCTTTGGCGGTTACCGTTAACGGTTTGAACATATATGAAATAACAAATCTTCCTTTCAAGGAAATGCAGCGTTATATTGACGGAATTAATCTCGAAGGCAACGATGCTTTGGTCGGAAAGCAGATTCTCAAAGAAATAAGGGCGAGAGTCGGCTTTCTTATGGATGTGGGACTTGATTACCTTTCTCTTTCGAGACCGACTGCATCATTATCGGGAGGCGAGGCTCAGAGAATTCGTCTTGCTACGCAGATTGGTTCGGGACTTGTCGGAGTGACATACATTCTTGATGAACCGAGCATAGGACTCCATCAAAGAGATAATGACAAACTTCTTACTTCTTTGTGCAAACTCAAAGACCTCGGAAATAATCTAATAGTTGTCGAGCATGACGAAGATACGATGCGCAAAGCCGATTATATCGTTGACATAGGACCGGGAGCCGGCGAAAACGGCGGAGAAGTTGTAGCTGTCGGAAGCGCCGAAGATATTGAAGCCTGCGACGAGTCGATAACGGGCAAGTATCTTAAGGGAGAATTGTTTGTCCTGATTCCGAAAGAGAGAAGAGTTCCGAAGGATTACATCAAGATAGTCGGTGCAGAGGAACACAACCTTAAAAATATCGATGTTGACATACCTTTGGGCGTATTTACATGTGTTACGGGTGTTTCCGGCTCGGGTAAAAGTTCTCTCATAAACGAAATTCTTTACAAGAGACTTGCACATGATTTGAACCGGGCGCAATGTGACTTCGGAAAGCACAAAGACATTATCGGAATAAAGAAACTTGACAAAGTAATCGATATAGATCAGTCGCCTATAGGAAGAACTCCCAAGTCGAATCCCGCAACATATACCGGAATGTTTGATTTGATAAGAGATTTATTTGCACAGACCAAGGATGCGAAAGCCAAAGGTTATGCGAAAGGCAGATTTTCGTTTAATGTGAAGGGCGGGCGTTGCGAAGCCTGCTCGGGCGACGGAATAGTAAAGATTGAAATGCACTTTTTGCCGGATGTATATGTACCCTGTGAAGTTTGCAAAGGAAAGAAATACAACAGAGAAACGCTTGAAGTGAAATATAAAGGAAAAAGTATTTCCGATGTCCTCGATATGACGGTTGAGGAAGCTCTTGAATTTTTTGACGCGATACCTCAAATCAAAAGAAAAGTTCAGACCCTTTATGATGTCGGTCTTTCTTATATCCGTCTCGGACAGCCGTCTACACAGCTTTCCGGGGGTGAAGCACAGAGAATTAAACTTGCGACGGAATTAAGCAGAACCGCTACGGGAAATACCGTTTATATTCTTGACGAGCCGACAACCGGACTTCATTTTGCGGATGTTCATAAACTTATCGATATTCTTCAAAGACTTACGTCGTCGGGTAATACGGTGATTGTCATAGAGCATAACCTGGATGTGATAAAGACGGCGGATTATATAATCGACCTCGGACCCGAGGGCGGCGACGGCGGCGGAACGATTGTTGCGTGCGGAACGCCCGAAGAGGTTGCGAAAAACCGCAAATCTTATACAGGTATTTATATTGATAAAATGCTTCGCAAATAAAGACTTATATTCACCAAAACTCTGCGAATTTGAGATATTTGCATTCGGGGGGTTAATAAAAGACGGACAATATACGATATAAAATGTGAAGACAAGGAGGTCTCAAATAAATAAACGGCTTGAGGTCTCCTTTTTTGTTTGCATTTATATTTATTGCTTTAATTTTGTCTTTCTTTGGGGTATAATCACAATAGGTTTTTATGATTTGAGGGTTATGAAAAGATATAAAATGACGTAGCGAAAGGAATATAAGATGCAAAATTCGGATTTGGGAATTGATTTGGGAACGGCGTCGGTTCTCGTATATGTTAAAAACAAAGGCGTTGTTTTAAAAGAGCCGTCGGTTGTGGCTTACGATAAAGATACGAACAAAATCAGGGCAATCGGAGAAGAAGCCCGTTTGATGATAGGAAGAACACCGGGAACGATTCAGGCCATAAGACCTCTTCGTCACGGAGTTATTTCGGATTATACGGTTACCGAGAAAATGATGAAATACTTCATCCAGAAAGCGGTGGGCAGAAGAACATTCAGAAAACCCAGAGTTGCCGTATGTGTTCCTTCGGGAGTTACCGAAGTAGAGAGAAAGGCTGTTCTCGATGCTACATATCAGGCAGGAGCAAGAGAGGTTTCGATTATTGAAGAGCCGATTGCGGCAGCTATCGGTGCCGGAATCGATATCAGTAAACCCTGCGGAAACATGATAGTCGACATCGGCGGCGGTACTACGGATATTGCGGTTATTTCACTCGGCGGAACTGTTGTCAGCGAATCTATCAAAATCGCAGGTGATGACTTTGACGAAGCCATCGCAAGATATATTAAGAGAAAACACAATCTGTCGATCGGTGAAAGAACGGCAGAGGATATCAAAATAAAAATCGGTTCCGCTTACAAAAGACTTGAAGAGGATTCGATGGAAGTTAAAGGACTTAACGTGTTGTCGGGTCTTCCCAATACCGTTAAGGTTACTTCAACGGAGATGGAAGAAGCATTGAAAGAAACGACGACTCAGATTGTCGATGCCATTCATTCGGTTCTTGAGAAAACTCCGCCCGAACTTTCGGCAGACATTGCAGAAAGAGGAATTGTTCTTACGGGTGGCGGTTCGATGCTTCGCGGACTTGAGGATTTGATTGAAATCAAGACCGGAATAGAAACAAATACGGCTAACGAGCCCCTTACGTGTGTGGCAATCGGAACCGGAAAATATGTTGAATTTCTTGATACAAAATATTATGAAGTATAAGGAAACTGCCTGAGAGCCGGGTTAGATTCCAGGGGGAGAAATTTTATGCTGAAAGGCCTTTATACCGCATATACCGGTATGATGAACGAACAAAACAGAATGGATGTGCTGACAAATAATCTTGCCAACACGTCTACCGTCGGTTTTAAGAAAGAGGGTACCACGTCTCAGGGTTTTGATAATGTGCTTACATACAGAATCAAGGATATGGAAGGCGAGGGTGTAAGGAACAATTCGTTTATCGGCGTCGGAACTCCCGGAGTCAAAATAGGAGAAAATTACGTGGATTATTCTCAAGGTTCCTTCAGACAGACAGGCAATACATATGACTTGGCATTGTCGGGAGAAGGCTTTTTCAATATTGAATTCACTTCCAAATCCGGCGAAACGTCGACGTTGTACACGAGAGACGGAAATTTCACTCTGACAAAAGAAGGATATCTTGTAACTAAAGACGGAGACTACGTTATAGGCTCGGGCGCCAACGGAGCGAATACACATATTCAGTTGAATCCCAACGCCGAAGCTTCGATAGACAGAAGCGGAAGGATTGTTCAAAACAATCAGGTTGTCGCAACTATAAAAGTATCGGATTTTCAAGATTATAATTTTCTTGAAAGATATGGCGAAAATATGTTTAAGCCGGTTGAAGGCGCACAGATAAATGACGGAAAAGCCGAAGTAGTGAGCGGATATCTTGAACAGAGCAATGTTCAGACGGTAGAAGAAATGGTTTCTCTCATAAGTATTTCAAGACAATATGAGGCAAATCAGAAAATTATTCAAACATTTGATGAGTCGCTTGAAACATCCGTAACGAGACTCGGCAGATTATCGTAATAAGGGGGCGAAGATATGGTAAGATCTTTATGGACCGCAGCTTCTGGAATGATTGCGCAGCAGAACAATGTTGACACGATAGCAAATAATCTTGCTAATGTAAATACAACGGGATACAAAACGGAAGTTGCAGAATTTAAATCGTTGTTATATCAGGATATTCAGTCGAAGACGACGAGTGCCAACGGAGAAAAAAAACCGGTTTCGGCGCAGGTCGGAATGGGTGTCAGAAATTCGTCGGTTACTTCCCGTTTTACACAGGGCAATTTTTATGAGTCAACAAATGATTTGGGATTTGCAATATCAGGTGACGGCTTTTTCGGAATCAGAGGTACGGACGGGAATACATATTATACGAGAAACGGCGATTTTAACCTTGCAAAATACGATAAGGGCCTTGCTCTTACGACAAGTGACGGAAATGTTGTTCTTGACTCGACGGGAAAAGCGATTGTGCTTGACGAAAAAATTGTCGCAAGCAAGCTTACGGTATCAGGAGACGGAGAGTTGTGTTATCCTGACGAATCGAACAACACAAAAGGAATGGGAATAAAAATAGGTTTGTGGCAGTTTAGCAATCCCGCGGGACTTGAGAAGACGGGCGACAGCTGCTATGCTCAGACCCAGGCAAGCGGAGAAGCGTTAAATGAAGATACAACGAACGGACTTAAAAAAAGTGAGTTAAGACAGGGATATCTCGAAGGCTCAAACGTTCAGGTTGTCGACGAAATGGTAAACATGATTGTTGCACAAAGAGCGTACGAACTTAACTCGAAGGCTATACAGGCTACAGACGAGATGATGGGACAGGCTAATCAATTGAGAAGATAACAGCTAACCGGAGGTTTTGAGTATGGATATATCAAGCTTGGGCTCGACGTATGAGGACAGTATCAGATCGATGTCCTCCACTACGGAGAGCGACGCACTTAAAAATAAACTGACAAACAGCACAAATGCTTCAGATGAAGAACTTATGGAAGTGTGCAAGGAATTTGAGGCATATTTCATGGAACAGGTTTACAAAGAAATGCTTAAAACGGTTCCCAAAGATGAAAATGACAATTCCATGCTTGTCGATTATTTTAAAGACCAGGCGGTGGCGACTCTTGCGAGCGAATCGGTTGATAATCAAAATCAAACGGGATTGGCACAGACTCTTTTCGAACAGATGAGGAGAAATAACGAAATTTAGATGGTATTAAAGGGTTCAGTCGATTCATTTAAATATATCAATGAGACGAACAAGTTCGGAATATTCAATTTCTGCACTTCGGATGTCGAGGAGGGAAACATTGTCGTATGCGGCAATGTTTTTGGCGTTTCGGAGGGCGATTGCATAGAAGTAACCGGGAATATGGTAGAGCATCCTGTTTACGGAAGGCAAATCAAAATGACATCATACAAGGCAATTCAGCCTACAGACACGGAAGCGGTAATCAAATATCTTGCATCGGGCGCACTTAAAGGAGTGGGACCGAAACTTGCGATGCGCATTTTTGCGGCTTTTGGCGAGAAAACTCTCGATATTCTCGAAAATGAACCTGAGAGACTTTCGGAAGTAAAGGGAATCAGTATCGGCATGGCACAAAAGATAGCCGAGGAATATGCCGAGAAAAAGAGCGTAAGGGATGCGATGATTTTCCTTCAAGGATATAACATTTCCAATACTCTTGCAGCCAAAATTTACGGAGAATACGGCGAAGAAATATATACCGTGGTCAAAGAACATCCTTACAAAATGGCGGAAGACATTTACGGAATAGGATTCAAAACGGTCGATGAAATCGCTGCAAATGTCGGTATTCCGAAGAATTCGAAAGAAAGAGCGGAAGCAGGAATCTGTTATGTCCTTATGAGTGCGATGGAAGAAGGTCACACGTACCTTCCGAGAGAAAATCTTCTTGACACGGCAACGGAAGCGCTTAAGATAGAGCCGGAAATTCTGGAAGAAATAATTGTGGATTTGTGTATTTCGGGCAAAATCAAACAGATAAAACCTGATAAAATTTTCTTAAAAGGCGTATACAACGAAGAAGCATATTGTGCATCCAAATTAAAAAAATTAAAAGATGCGTTCGTTGAGGTAGAGGAAACTGAAGAAGAAAAAGAACTGTTTGAAAAGGACTTGAAAGCAATCGAGGAAAGATACGCTTTTGAACTGGATGAATCTCAAAGAATAGCGATTGATAAAGGCATAAATAACGGCATATTTCTTCTGACCGGCGGTCCGGGAACAGGGAAAACCACGATAATCAAGGCTCTTATAGAATTCTTTTATAATACCGAAAATGATGTAGTGCTTGCGGCGCCCACAGGCCGAGCGGCAAAAAGGATGAAAGAAGCAACAGGTTATGAAGCCAAAACGCTTCACAGACTTCTTGAGGCGGGGGTGGTTTCCGAGAGCAGGAACAAAACAAGGTTTGGAAGAAATGAGACGAATCCGCTTGATGCGAATGTATATATTGTTGATGAAATGTCGATGGTTGATGTATTTTTGTTTGCAGCGTTTTTGAAAGCGGTTCCCGTCGGCTCAAGAGTTATTCTGGTGGGGGATATGAATCAGCTTCCGAGCGTCGGACCCGGAAACATTTTCAGAGATTTGATAAACTGTGGCTATTTTTCGACATCTACTCTTGAAAAAATACACAGACAAAGCGAAGGCAGCAGGATTATCGTCAATGCGCATATGGTTAATAACGGCCTTGTACCTCCGCTTGATAAAAATTCCGAAAGCAGGGATTTCTTTTTCCTTGAAAGGAATGACAAAAAGATTCTGGTACGTGATACGGCAGATTTGGTGTTAAACAGAATTCCCGCAAAGTTCGGCGCAAATCCGTTTGACATTCAAGTGCTTTCCCCGAGCAGAAAGGGAGAAATGGGTGTTGAAAATCTGAACAGGATAATGCAGGAGTACATTAATCCGAAAACCGACGGAAAGTTTGAAATTACACGCGGTGAAACTGTTTACAGAGTCGGCGATAAGGTTATGCAGACGAAGAATAATTATGATATCCCGTGGACGATTCGCGGTAAAAACGGGATTCCGATAGAAGAGGGGACCGGAGTATATAACGGCGACATCGGAAAAGTAAAGTATGTCAATACATTTGAAAAAAGCATTACGGTTGTATATGACGATTCTAAGGAAGTAACGTATGTTCGCGACGAAATCGACGAAATCGAAACAGCTTACGTAACAACGATTCACAAAGCACAGGGAAGCGAATTTCCTGCGGTAATATTGGTTCTTCTCGACACTCCGAGACAACTTTTGTCAAGAAACCTTTTATATACGGGAATAACCAGGGCGACGAAATGCGTGATGATTCTCGGAAGCGAACAAAAGGTAAGGGAAATGGTTGAAAATGACAATGAAAAAAGACGATTCACCGATTTTTCCGAAAGACTCAAAGAGGTAATGGATTGAAAATAGCAGATTTATTATACCCAAGACGATGTCCGATATGCGATGAACCGACAGGAAATGCACTGATATGCCAAAGGTGCAGAAGCGTTCCGCGAAAAGTAAGAAATCCGCGTTGCGTAAAATGCGGCAAACATATAAAAGATGATACGGCGGAATATTGCATGGATTGCAGAACCAACGAAAAGCATTTTGTTTCGGGAACTTCTCTTTACGAATACGACAGTGTGAGCGATGCAATATTCAGGTTCAAAAATTCCGGAAGGCCGGAATATGCGGACTTTTTTGCAAAAGAGATGGCACAGGGCTTGAAAAAAGAGATATTGTCTTATAAAGCGGACGCTTTGATACCGATTCCTTTGTATGAGGCAAAAGAAAAAAAGAGGGGATTCAACCAGTCTCTTCTTTTGGCAAAAGGAATTTCAAAATATCTGTCGATTCCGGTTGAAAACAATGTTTTGAAGCGCGCTCAAAAAACGAAAGAGCAGAAGAAACTGACCAACGAAGCAAGACAAAATAATCTGGTTGGGGCTTTTCATATCGTTGAAAATGATGTAAAATTAAAGACGGTTATTTTGGTTGACGATGTGTATACTACAGGCTCCACTATGGAAGAAGCCGCACGAACTCTTTTGGCCGGGGGCGTCGAAAGGGTATATTTTGTTACATTGGCAATCGGAATAGGAGAAGAATAAATTTGTTCGGGGGTGAATAGAATGGATGTAATTAATTGCAAGAAATGCGGAAAACTTTTCAACTATGTTGCGGGAGCAAAAATTTGTCCGGCATGTAAAGAGTTGGAAGAGAAGACTTTTCAGACGGTAAAGGAATTTATCGGAGAAAATAAACATGCGGGTATCAATGAAATATCCGAGCAATGTGATGTTACTCCGAATCAGATTCGTCAATGGATAAGAGAAGAGAGACTTTTCTTCGGGGATGAGTCTCCCATAGGAATCGACTGTGAAGGGTGCGGCGCGATTATCAAAAGCGGAAGATATTGCGAGAAGTGTAAGAATGAGCTTGCGAGAGGCCTTCTTGATGCAGTGAAAAAACCCGAAGTCGAAACTCCTGTTAGAAAGATGGATACCAAACAGAATCCAAAGATGAGATTCCTTGAGTAGACAGAGGCATATATGATAGATGAGGAACGCAAAAAGAGAATACGTCTTATGACGAAGATTGCCATATACGAGAAAGAGGAAAGTAAGACGAACGAAGCCGTAGCCGGTTATTTCAGAGCAGATTACATAGGCCTCAAGATTCTTGGCGCAATATTAAGCTCGACGATGGTATTCTGCATTGTTTTCGGCTTGTATGTTTTGTGCAATTCGGAAACATTGATGATTGATTTTTATAAGATGGATTATTTGGAAGAAGCAAGGAAACTGATATTATATTATATCGGTTTTGTTGCTTCATATGTGTGCGTTGTTACGTTGGTGTTTTTTGTTAAGTATAACAAAGCGGTAAAGTATAAGCGCGTTTTTTCGAAGAATTTAAAGAAGTTACTGCCTCAATACGGCAGAAACGAAGAAACAGAGGAAAACGAGTATGTTGACTAAATTGAGAGAAATCAGATTTCAAATTGTATCCATATACAGCAAATTTGAAGCGTATCTGGTTCCTGCAGGAAAATTTATATTGGCAATGGTTGTATTTTGCGTTATCAATTCGGAATTTGGGTTCATGACCAAAATCGCAAAATTTCCGATTGCGTTAATTCTCGGATTGTTTTGCTCCTTTATGCCGATGAACATGATAGTTGTCATAGCGGCTCTTTTGACTTTGGCACATGCATATTCTCTTTCGATGATATGTGCCGGGGTTTTGGCGGTTGTTTATGTGATTATGTTCCTTCTGTATTTTAAGTTTTCTCCGAAAGATGCGTTTGCTGTTGTGCTGACGCCGATTTGTTTCGTCCTGAGGATTCCGTATGTGATTCCGATGGCTTTCGGTCTCGTGGGAAAACCCGGCAGTGCGGTGTCCGTCGGATGCGGCGTGCTGACTTTTTATGTTTTGGAATATCTGAAAAAGGCTGCAGAGGCGTTTGAAAAGGCTGAGGAGGATGATATTTTAACTCAGGTGAAAACAATTCTCGGCGGATTGATAAACAATAAAGAAATGATTGTGTGCGCGGCTGCTTTTGCGGCTACCGTGCTTGTTGTATATTTTGTCAGAAGAATGTCGATTAAGTATGCGTGGACGATTGCGATGGTTGTCGGAGCACTTTGCGATATTTTAATTATCCTTGTGGGCGATATCATGTTTACCACGAATATTTCCGTTGTCGGACTTCTTTTCGGAACACTTCTCGGATGCGCGGTGGTTAAGGTGATACAATTTTTTGTATTCGACCTCGATTATTCAAAGACCGAGAAAGTACAGTTTGAAGATGACGACTATTACTATTATGTAAAGGCTGTACCGAAGATTAAAGTTTCGGGCGAAAAGAGCATTTCTTCACGTGAAAGAACACGAAGAAGCGAAGTAGGCGCAAGACCTCGAAGAACTGCGGAAGAATTGACGAATGAAAGAGCGGAAAGAAGCGGACTAAGAGAGAGACAGAGAAGATCTGAAGAGGAAAGAGCCCAAAGAGCGGAACAGGAAAATCGTATGAGGGCTCAGAGAGAGGCGGAGGAAAACCTTCAAAACGGCAATACCGAAAAGATTGAATTGAACCAGGCAAACAAAATGGCGAGAGCCAATGACGAAGCCAGAAGAGCGGAGATTGCAAGAAGAAGGGAAGCTCAGCGAAGAAGAGAGCAACGCCTTTACAGACAGGCGTCTGAAGAGGTTACCGAACGGAATGAGAGAGTAAAGGAAGAAACAATAATCAGACAGGAAGAGAATGATGATTTGGGACTTCAAAGAAGAATGGAATATCAAAGACGCAAATTAGAGGAGAGAATCGGCAATTCTGCAGATGAGTAAGGACAGGAAGCATGTTTCAGAGAACGTTTGATTATATAAGTTCATATTTTTCGGCAATAAGACTTCCCAAAATCGGTGTGCTTGACGTGATAGAAATGATTATTCTTGCATTTCTTTTGTATCAGGCTATGAAATGGATGAAGAATACCAGAGCATGGGCGGTTGTAAAAGGACTTGCCGTGATTTTGATATTTATGGCAGTTGCTGAATTGCTTGATATGACAACGATTATCTGGATCGGAAAAAGCCTGTTTACATTGGGCGCCGTGGCTATAATAGTTGCACTGCAGCCGGAAATCAGAAGACTTATAGAGGATTTGGGCAAAACCAATTTGCTTACGACTCTTTTGACACTCGGTGACAAGGAATCCGAGGGCCGTTTTTCTGATAAAACGATTAATGAAATCATGAGCGCAAGCTTTGAAATGGGACGTGCCAAAACAGGTGCGCTTATTGTTATTGAACAGGATTCGCCTCTTGAAGAATACGAAAGAACGGGAATTCTTGTGGATGCCGTTATCACAAGCCAACTTTTGGTTAACATTTTCGAACATAATACTCCGCTTCATGACGGAGCGGTTATTGTCAAAGGAGACCGCGTAAGATCGGCAACGTGCTATTTGCCGTTATCCGACAACAGAAATCTGAGCAAGGACTTGGGAACAAGACATCGTGCCGGAGTCGGAATTTCTGAAGTGACTGATGCGTTGGTTATTATTGTTTCTGAGGAAACAGGCAAGGTTAGCGTTGCTAAGGGCGGTGAACTTTTCAGATGCCTTGATGTGACGGATTTAAGAAAAAAGCTCGAGGCAGCTCAGGACAAAAAAGAAATAAAAGTTCGCGTAAAAAGGGGAAAGGGGAAAAAAGATGAAGCAGAAACTAAAGCAAAATCTTGATTTAAAAGTACTCGCAATCCTTTTTTCGGTGATTATCTGGATAATTGTCGTGAATATCGACGATCCGGTTAAAAATGTAGAGTTTAACGATGTTCCGATTAAGATTGTAAATGAGGATGTCCTTTCGGCAAACAACTTGGTGTATTGTATCGAAGACGAACTAAACAGCATTGATGTTACCGTAACAGGAAGAAGATCCGTAATCGAGGAACTTACAAAAGAAGATATTAATGCAGTTGCGGACATTAAAACAATTAATGAATTGAACGCAGTTCCTCTGAAATTGTCCGTGAACAAGTATGGCAATGATATTGATGAAATTAAGGCGGAAGTGGACAGAATTACGCTGGATGTCGAAGCGTTAAAGAAAGTTCAAAAGGCAATACATATAGAAACCGTAGGCGAACCTGCGGAGAATTATATAGTCGGTGATGCTTCTATCAATCTTAATCAGGTGAATATAGAAGGCCCGGAATCGATAATCGATACCATTTCGACTGCAAAAGTACAGGTGGATGTCGAAGGCGCAACAAATGATGTTTCTGTTTCTGCACCTATTATTTTGTATGATAATCAGGGAAATGTTATTGATACATCAAGACTTTCAATTAATATTAATACCGTAAGCGTAGCACAGGAAATTTTGTTCAGCAAAAAGGTTCCCATTGTTTGCAATCCGATGGGCGAACCTGCGGAAGGGTATAAGCAAACAGGCAGAGTGACCGTGTCTCCGGATGAAATTACTATTGCAGGCAAAAAATCGGTTGTTGACAGTGTGACACAGATATTGATTCCCTCGTCGTCTGTAAACATTTCAGACATGAAGACGAATTATGTGGCATCCATAAATATTGACAATTATCTTCCAAACGGAGTTGAAAATGCCTCTGAAAACGGAGATAAGAGAACGGTGATAACGGTATACATCGAAAAAGTCACAGAAGAAAGTTTTATTGTAAGTTCCAACAGAGTTGAGATAAGAAATCTTCCTTCCGGATATACGGCTGAAATTGTTGACGGTGTCGGGGGTGTCGGCGATGGAAAGATTGCAGTTAATTTGACGGGACTCAAAAAGGATCTTGAAGATGTCGGCGTAGCGGATATTGAAGCGTATGTAGACATTGAAGAATATATGAAGACTAATAATATTACGAAACTTTATAACGGAACCGCAGACACCGTATTGAAACTTGAATTGCCTGAAGGACTCGAATTAAACGATAAAATTGATGTCAGAATTAAAATTTCTATGCCTTGAGTTTATTGTTGAAATGTGATAAAATTTATAAAATTGTCGGGGTAATGAAATGGGGGTATAATATGGTAAGTAAGACTGTCGAAATTATCAATCCTACGGGATTGCATTTGAGACCGGCCGGAAATTTGTGCAAGGAAGCAGTCAAATATAAGTCGCGAGTTACGTTTAATTATAGAAACAATACGACAAACGCGAAAAGTGTGCTGAGTGTTTTGGCTGCATGCGTAAAGCAAGGCGAAAAAATAGAACTTTGCTGCGAGGGAGATGACGAGGATGAAGCTCTCGCGAACATTTCCGAAATAATCGAAGAAGGATTAGGCGAATAAAAAACGCATCAATAAGATGCGTTTCAGAGTGAAGACAAAGTCCACGGATTTTCCGTGGATTTTTCTTTTGAAATTGCTTAAAAACCGCGTAAAATAGGCACTTTTGTGGTATAATAGAGTCATGGAGGGTATTGCTTATGATGACTCAGAATACTGACA
>JAZQQI010000051.1:0-44519 GCA_045628965.1 Lachnospiraceae bacterium
CTCCGCAATCTGCTGAATAATTTCTTTAAGATAAGTCTCAACTTCTGCTGTAAGAACCTTACGGCGATACTTCACAGACCATACCACATGGTAATTAATGTTGCACACGGATGTGCGGTAATGAATGAGATTTTCTTTCATACACATAGTATATCATTGAATATAGAAAAGCGCAAGAAAAATCGAATGCTTGTTCTGGTTTTTTGTTCCCGGCGATTTCTCTTGCGCTCAGACGCTTTCATCTCGGCACTTGAAGAACCGAGGATTCCCGCTTGTTATCCTAAATGTCAACATTTTCAATCATTACCGGTTTGTTCGCCATTCTAAACATGTTAGAAAGAGCTCCTGAATCTCCGTAAAATGCATCATATTCCTTGACAATCTGCCCATAATCCTCTGCTTTCACATAGTTTGCATTAAATTTTTTGTCACTTACTATTCTATTGATTTCATTGTATAAAATAATTCCCAGTTTTTCATTATTGTCAATAATCAATATGTCTACCATCAAGTTAAAATCAATGCCTTTTTCTTCAATGATTTGAACGGATTTATAAATTTTATCCAATAATTTCTCTTTAAACAAAACCGCTTCACCGAAAGAAACATAATAACAAAGTTTCTTTTTCCCCGGCTTGCAATTTCTAATATCGAAATCATAAACATAAATCCTATTCTCCCATATATTTTCATATTCTTTTCCAACAAATTTTTTAAGACTTTCTATATAAACTTCCTTTATTTTTTCAGAATCAACATATACCTTATCTGCATAAATCACAGCCGGACGGTTTATTGCATCTTCTATCATTTTTTTTGTTCTTTCATCATTGATGTCAATCTTTATTCCTAAAAATGGTGAAACATATATCAATTCATCGCATACTTTTTTTAAATTTTCAGAATAGAATGCCGGCGCGACAGTTGTTGAGTAATTTGTCCAATCATAAGGGTTCTGAATTATTATTACGTTCGGTCTTTCAGAAACCATATCATATTCTTTATAGTTTTTTACATCATAGCCTTCTTTTTTCAACCGATTCCAAAATTCTTCTTCAATAACCTCTGAAGTTGCTTTTCCCTCAAAATTCTTTGTATAATATGGAATTGGAAGAATCGATACCTCAACCCCTTTTTCTTTGTATTCAGAAATCAATCCTTTCAATTGATAGAAATACTTTTCTTTGTACGGAATCACTACCGCTTTCATCACATTCCTTTTTAGCTCTCCGATTTTTTGACATATCAAATCAACTGAATCATCAAGTTCCTTTAGTAAATTTAATGAACATTTTACGCTCATTTGATATAACAATTCACAATAGTCCTCAACATTCTTTACAATCGGACAATCTTCTCCAAAATTGCTTTCAATAATCGTTCCTACAGATATTGCTATTTTTTGACATCCCTCAAGTGCACTAAAAACAAATTCCTCGAAATTTTCATTATTTTCCTCAACTTTACACTTTATCAATTTATGAATATTCTTCAGTTCAGTAACGGTACTTTTTAATTCTTCTTTAATATCAGTTCTGTTTATACCTTCCTTATCGATGTTTTTGGCTTGAAACGTTCCTATTCTGACGCCTGTTTTTTTATACACCCACTCTGCTTGATCTTCATAAAATGGGTACCCGTGAGAACCTCCTCTCCTTACCGGATTAATATAATTACCGTACTTTCTTTTCAATATCTCTTCATAACCTATCGGAACAGGCATAGTAATTCCTTCAAATGACATATAAATCACATCCGAATAGCACCATTTAGGAATTCTGTATTTCCTTTTATCGGAATAAATATGCATCTGTGTTATCTCATTTGCCTTCTCTTCCGGAATACATGAATATACTTCTTCGGCAAGTAAATTTAACTCGTTATAAATATCCTTATTTTTATCTATTTTTATCTTGGATTTTTTTTCTATTTCGTATAATTCTTTCCTAAAGTCCTCCTTTGATATTAAGTTATTTTTGTATTTATAAGCCAAAATACCCGCATCATTATATAATTGGCAAAGCCGTATATCCTCTTCTTCGGTAGGAGCTATATAATCCAAAATGAATATGTCAATTCCTACTCCGTAAGGAAAATTCGCAAAATTTTCTATCTTACTGAAATCCCCCACAAATTGTGACATATTCGATAATTTTGCCATAAAATCCTGCCTGTTTACATCCGTCTGCAAACAGGCAAGGCAGTATTTGTCTCCCAATTCTTCTTTCCAAACCTTAAGAAATTTATTGTAATCTTCCCTCTTCATGCAAATATCAAAATCATCATCCCATGGCACAACACCGCCATTACGTATACACCCGAGCAAAGTTCCCCAATCTGCAAAATAAGTAATATTATGCTTTTTGCATATTCGTTCTACATCTTCTAAAATAACAAGATGTGCACCCCAACACCTTTTCATCATTGTCGGGACATAAAATCCGTCTATTACCTCATCATCAAAATAACCTTTGTCTAAATTCATTTCGTTATTCTCCATATTTATGTCGTCTAACACCATTTTACAATAATCTCGCACGGTTTTTAAATCCCTGTTCATTCCTTTTTAATATCCGATCTTCTTCAAAGAAAAAACTTATAATCATACTTCCTGCATTAAGAAAAAGGGAACCGATTTCTCGGCTCCCTTTTGGTAGTTGCAATGAATCATTAGCTGAGTAATGACAATACATTCTGATTAGACTGGTTAGCCTGAGCCAACATTGCTGTACCTGCCTGAGCAAGTATGTTGTTGTTGGAGAACTTAACCATTTCTGTAGCCATATCAGTATCACGAATCTGTGACTCTGCTGACTGAGTATTTTCAACAACGTTATTAAGGTTGTTAACTGTATGCTCAAGTCTGTTCTGAACAGCACCAAGTGCTGATCTCTGTGCTGATACAGTATTAATAGCAGCCGAAATCGTTGTGATAGCTGAAAGAGCGCCTGCACTTGATCCAATATTAACACCATTTGTTTGGATGCCAGTAGCACTCATTCCTGAAATATTGATGTTAATCTTGTCACTTGCAGTGCCGTCTAAGCCAACAACGATATCCTTATTAAATGTACCGCCAAGAAGAGCAGTATCATTAAACTTAACCGTATTGGCGATTCTGTCGATTTCGTCGTTAAGAGCTGATACTTCTGACTGAAGATATCCACGGTCTGTATCGCTGTTTGTACCATTAGATGCCTGAACTGCAAGCTCGTTCATTCTCTGAAGCATATCATGTACTTCTGCCAAAGCACCTTCAGCTGTCTGTACACAAGAGATACCGTCCTGAGCATTTGATACAGCCTTTGTAAGACCACGAACCTGTTTTCTCATCTTTTCGGAAATAGCCAAACCTGCTGCATCATCTGCTGCACGGTTGATCTTATAACCTGATGATAACTTCTCTGTTGACTTAGCCTGTGAAGTTGTTGTGATACCTAACTGTCTGTTAGAGTTCATTGCTGTTAAATTGTGCTGTACTACCATAATTTTTTCCTCCATGAATTTTCCGGTGACATCCTTGCCACTCATCTTCGTAACATCTCTTCGGCCGCGCGATCCTCGGATTTGTTACTTTGGTTAATGTAACTTTGTTACTTTGTACTATCTATATCGGAGCCAAAAATAAAAACTTAACCCTTTTTTCGAATTATTTTAAAATATTTTATAATATTTCATCATATACTATTAGCTTTTCTTATCCATCAACTGCGGATCGACAACATTCAGCTTATTTACCTTCTGATAATACTTTGCGGCAGCCTCTGTGCCCATCTTACTTTTCTTAATTTGCTGTCTTGCTTCGTTAAACTTTTGCTCAATCTGCGTCTTATTGTGCATTTCCAAAGCTTTAATATCAACAGACTTCTCTGTTATCGACTTGATAAGCTCCTTCAACTCATTTATCTCTTTCGTATACGATTCTTTATTGTTCTCCAAATCTTCTTTTACCCTTTGATAAAGCGTTTCAAAGCCTTCATCAAGCGAATTGATTTTGTCAACAATCTCGTCTTTTTTATCGACATTCTCGTCAAACTCATCCCATTCGACAAAATCTTTTTTGATTATCTCTGACTGAATTAACGACAAGTCATAAAGTTCTATCAGCAATGACAGTTTTTTCTTTGTGGTATCTAGCATAACATTAATATAATCTTTACTCATGTTCATTCCTTTCTTAAATGAAAAGAGGGAGATTTCTCTCCCTCTACATTATTTGCTCTTTTTCATCACCTCAATCCATGTCTCTCTCATGGACCTCAAATGAGTAATAACTTCTTCCATAATCTCGGGATCCTTCTTTATATTGCATTCCAAAAGTCTTTGCAAAAGGTACACATACACATTATCGAAATCCTGTGCAACCGGATAATCCCTGTTCAATGTACACCTAAATTCCTCGATTATTTTTTCAACTTTGACAATATTCGTGTGTGCTTTCTGAATATCTTTGTCATTCATAGCCTGTATAGCAATATTGCCAAATTTGATTGCTCCGTCATAAAGCATCAATGTCAACTCAGCCGGAGATGCCGTAAGTATTTTGCTGTTCTGATATTGAGCGTATGGATTAGTTGCCATTTAATATGCCTCCGGTAATTATTTCATTGATGAAAACAGATTTGTTATATAATCACTGTTTGAATTAAGACTTGAAAGCATTGTTTCCATCTTAGAAAACTTCTGATAATATCTGTCTTCTGCAGCTGTAAGTTTTTCTTCCAATTCGGAAATTTTCTTTTTGTAATTGTCATATTCCGTCTTCATTTTCTTGTCATCGTATACTTTATATGCGCTGCTGTAATCGGTACTCTTCATCTTATCGTCAATTGCCGTATACAACTTCTTTGAAATTTCAGACAATACTTTGCCAACCAGTTCCGGATCTTCTGCCAAAGCTGCGTTAAGCTTATCTTCCTTGTCCGAATATACAAGGTCGCTCTTATCTCCATATATGTGATACGAATATCTGTCTTTTTCATCAGCTGAAAAATAACCTGCCGTAGCAATTCCAAAATCTGCAAGAGAATAACTCTTTCCGTCAATGACAACAGATTCAGACATAGCTTTCTTCATTGCCGACATAATATCATTAAGTGAAGAATCTTTTCTTAATAAAGTTTCTTTGGCTTTCTTCTCCCAATCGTCAATCTGTTTCTCACTGAGGACGGATTTTTCCTCATCTGTAAGCGGCTCATATTTGTTAGCTTCCGCATTATAAGCCTCGCTCATTGCCGACATGGTCTCATTGTATTGATTAAGAAAATCCTTAATCATATCATATGTTCCCGATGTGTCATTGGCTGTTGTTATAGATATTTCTTCATTAGTCATCGAATTAATCTGATATGTTGAACCGTTGATAGTGAACGAATTTGTTGAAGATTTGAAGGTTGCACCGTTAAGTTCAAGTTCCGCATCCTCACCTTTAATCTTAGTTGCGCCGCTCGCTTTCGAAAGTCCAAGTTTATCTAATGCTCCGGTTACCGTGGATGTTATTTCAAAATCCGCTTTTTCTCCGGTTTCAGATGAACTTACAAACAGTCTCTTGTTAGCCACATCAAAATTTGCATTAACTCCGGCTTCTTTAAGTTTCGATGTGAAGCCATACATCGTCATATCTTCCGTAACTTTAATATCTGTGGTTACGCCTCCGACTTTAATGCTTATTACACTGTCCTTAGCAATTCCAAGTTCGGTTATCTTTGTATCCTGAGTAACCTTTCCGTTACTTGCCGTCTTTATTTCGGCTCCGGTAAGATATCCTGCCTTTGCCATTGATATGATTTTTGCCGACTGAATACCATCACTTGCATTGCTTCCCGCAGTAACAGTCAAAGCACTGTTCGAGGTTTTGGCCGTCTTTTTCGCATAATTAGCTTCATATCGCATCGATGAAAGTTTTCCCGAATACAAACCGTAAATCTTCGAGTTCATGTCTTTCCATGCATCCTGCTTCCACTCAAGCTTTGTCTGTTCTTTCTTTGCATTATCAACCTTTGTCTGGTATGTACTTGTAAGTGCTGTTACTATACTTTCTGTATCGAGACCGGAACTCATACCGGTCATACGTGTTACGCTGCTCGCCATAAGCGCCCCTCCTTATTTATCTTCTCTCATCAACCATAAGTCCCGCAAGCTCCCATGCTTTCGCAATCATATCGAGAGTCTTCTCGGGAGGAAGTTCCTTAATAACTTTCTTGGTTTCTTTATCGATAACCTTGATTGTTATTCTGTTCGTTCCTTCGTGAATGCCGAATTGAAGTTCGGAATTCTGATTTGTAATCTTCTTGTTAACGTCTTCTACGGCTTTCTTGATTTGCTCGGGACTTACCTGTTGCTGATTAAGTTCCTGCTGCAATCCGTCTTCGCCTTTTTTCTGTGCCGTTTCGACTGCCAAAGTGTTTGCATCCACCATGGGCTGAACTTCCGTCTTCTGACCTTCCGTGGTCTCAACGGGTTTTGCCGGTTGTGTCTGGGGCTTATAAGCCTCAACCTGCATCGTCGTAACGCTTCCTAACGGTTCTACTGCCATTTTTATCACCTCCGTGTGATTTTCCGCAACTTTTCGTTGCAACCAAATTTATGTTACCAACCATTCCCTTTTCGGTATTTAGGGTCAAAAACAAGGGGAAAAATGCTTTTCCTAACTCTTATATCGGAAGAGTTAGCGATTTCTTAACACTTTTTTTATAAAAAAAGCAAAAAATTCGAAAGGGTTTCCCCTTCCGAATTTTCTTAACAAGCACAATCTTTTACAGCAATCCTTTCAAAGCCTCGAGACCTGAAATGTCGTTTGCCGCCTTGTTTGCTTCCTGAATCTGTACGTATACTTCTTTTCTGTACACGGGCACTTCCTTGGGAGCGGAAATTCCGAGTTTTACCTGCTCTCCCTTTACTTCAAGGACGGTGATTTCGACGTTGTTATTGATAACGATTGCTTCGTTTTTCTTTCTGCTAAGCGCTAACATATCACTCACCCTCCTTCTTGTTCTTTTTTAGGATTTCGTAGATGGGAAATTTAATCTCATAATCCTCAACGATAATCTGGCAGGCTTTTCTTGTGGTCGAATTGATTACCAAAGGTGCTTTAAGATTAATCGTCATCTTTGTGATATCCGAAGGAACCGTAATTGTTGTCAATACAAGAAGGTCATCTTCTTCAAACTTGCCGAGACGTTTGAGCATTTCGTCTTCCACCTGCGGATTGTAATCGGGCTTTACTGCCAAAGGATCGATTACGGGCAATGCGAACTGAGGCTCCTCTACCGACTGAAGCCATCTTATTCCGCCGTCGCTCTTTTCTTCATCATGAATAAGAACGAATCTCTGAAGTTCCGGGAATCCGATGATACCGCAATCAAATACGATTGTTTTATCTTCATCCACTGTTACTTCGTTAAATAATCTTGTGTTAATTATCATAGTAATTACCACCCTTTCTGCCGACCTCATGTCGACGTGTATTTATATAAAAGCTTATGCTTTTACAGATAATTTAAAAGTGTCGTACTCATCAACTTGCCGGTTGCCGCAAGCGCCGCATCATATGTAAGCTGTGCACTGCTTAATTCTACCGCAAGTTCCGCCAAATCCGCATCCTCGTTCTGGCTTGTGAGTTCTTCGAATCCGGATTTTTGAGCACCGAGTCTGTTCTCGACAAGTTCAAGTCTGAGACTCCTGTTTCCGACAGCGGTAAGTGCCGTGTTTGCTGTATCAAGATAATCCTGAAACTGAGTAATTCCGTGCTCGAATCTTTTTTGAATCGTATCATTAAGAAGCGACTGGGCTTTCATTGCGGCATCATATCGCATATTTACGTAATCTTGATCTGCAGTCGGATCGTCTTTCATTGCCTCAAACTTTTTGACTATCGTATCGATTTTTTCAATCTCGTCAAGCATGCTTATAAGTTCGTCTACGGTTCTTCTTATCGCAGGATCGAATACTTCGTCTGCTGTCGTATTGATATCTATCGTCTGATTGAAGCCGACATCGTACGCAATTGTCTGTCTGTCATCTTTTCCGGTTTCCGTAAGATAATTGTCATTGTAAACAATCGAATCGGATTCACATCGGAAATAATGTTCCGGTCTCAAATCTCCGTCTGCCCATTCCGATTTGTTATATGTTATTGTGATTTCAACTTCCGGCTTAAGTCCGAGAACCTGGGCATATGCCGTATCTCCCATAAGAATTTCTCCCGTTTCGGGAATAAAATATACACTGTCGGGGTTATTGTTTATCTCAACATACGGACTCGGAGTTGCCGACTGTGACATAGCCGTTACCGTTACCGGGCTTGAAAACAACGAATTGTAAATAGGTGTGCCGTCTGCATTGTATCCGATTGTCTTATTAAACGTAAGTTCCGTAGCCGGATCCGTTACATCATCAAGATAGTCGTACGCAAGTCTTATTCTGTGAATCGTATTCGAAGAAATATCATTCTCGCTTGCCCCTGTCAATGCGGTGTTGTAATTCATTTCATTGGCATCTTTAATGTTGGCGGTATCGATAAACGTGATATCTTCCACCGAAAGATTGTTAATCTGCTCGGTTATTGTATATTTCTTTGTTTCATTCGTTTGAAACGAAAGTTTTGTATCTGTTCTGTAACCCGTAAAAATCGTTCTTCCGGCATAGTCTGAATCACCTGTCGCATATACTTCGTCACGAAGCTGTTTCAAACTTTCGAGAATGGTTGCCCTGTCGGAGGTGGTCAAACTTCCCTTGGCGCCTTTTCTGCACTCGTCAATCATATTGCTTACAACATCGATTGTGGTATTGATTGCCGATTCCGTAAGATCAAGCCACTGAGAAGCATCGGGAATGTTTCTGTCGTAATACTGAGTAACCTGATTAAGGTTGCTTCGAAGTCTCAGGGAACGAATTGCAACAATGGGGTCATCCGACGGTTTTGTTACCTTTTTTCTCGTCGTCATCTGAGTATTGAGTTTATCCTGATATACCTTATTCTGATTAATGTTATATAAGGTATTGTTTTGCATTATTTTGTTGGTAATTCTCATATAAATACCTCCGAATACCGACCGTCTTTCTTCTACGACGCCAACCGTTTTTTTATACGCCGGTCTGAAGAATTAATCTATCATATATTTCGGTCAAAACCTGTATGACTTTAGAGGAAAGATTATATGCATTCTGAAATCTTACAAGTTTTACAGCTTCTTCATCATTGTCTACACCCGAAATTCCTTCTCGCTGGTTGTCGATTGCCAACGCCTTTGCTTTGGCATTTTCACTGAAAGTCGTAGCTCTTTCGGTATTAAGTGCTACATCCGCAAGAATCGATTCCAAAAAGTCCTGAGCGCTTCCTCCGCGGAAATTCATCATTTTTTCATCCGAACGCATTTCCACAAGCTGTTTTACGACATCATACTTATCCTGACCGTCGCTGGCTATCGTGTGTGTGGCAAGTCTGTCCGCATTCTGAATAAGAAGATTGTTAATCGCAAAATTGGCTGCAGTCATCTGCCTGTAACAATCCGAATCCGATGACAAAAGTCCCGTTACACTGTCCTCATTCTTGAATTTAGCCTGAGTTGCATTTGCAAGATTTGCCGTAAAAAGATTGACTCCGGCATCTCCGTATTCATCCACCGAACCCGGTTGGGTAAGAATATTGTTGAAAGCTTTCGAAAAAAGTCTTACCCACTCATTTAATTGTGCCTGATAATACGGTATTCCTTTATATTCTATGCTTGTGTTTACAGTAACTTCCTTATGAAGCTTTGACTGGTTGATTGTTTCGGTATTCTTATCCGTAGGAAGTTTAAAAGTATATGTGCCGTTCGTTGAATCGAAGGTCCACGAGTCGAATGTATAGAGCGTATTTCCTATATTGATTACTCCGCCGTTATTCAATGTCGATTTGTTCAAATCGAGAAGATAGTCTGCCGAAACCTTCACGGAAACAAGTGCATTTCCGTCCTTATCAAAGTTTACACGCGAAACCTCGCCGTGAAGAAATTCGCCGTTATTTCCGTCTCTCATCTGAATCAGGCCTGCAAGTTCTCCGCCCATTGAAGCATTATACATTCCGAAATCGGCACCGTTTGCCCATTTTATCTCATAAAGACCCGCTATATCCGACTGATATGATTTGATTCCCGTCTCTTTGGCAACGCACATAAGCGGGTTATAGTCGTTCATATCGACAAGCGTCTGTCCGCCCGCAATCGTTACACGGAATCTGTACGCACCTGTTTCTCTTGTGGGGTCATTCACATCGGTTATCGGTGTTTCAAAAGTCTCAACATCAACAATCTTGGACAAATTGTCAACGAGAAGCGTCCTCTGGTCTCTTAACTCATTCGCAGTTACTCCCGTCAATTCGATAACGGTAATCTGCTTATCAAGAGAAGCAATCTCTTCGGCAAGTGAATTGATTGTATTCACTTTTACTTTTATTTCTTCGTTGATATCTTCCTGAATTTTGCTCAAATTCGATGCCATCTCGTTAAAATATGTCGTAAGGTTGTTTGCAAATCCGACAAACTGCGATTTGACAACGGAATCACCTGCACTTTTTTGCAATTCGGCAAGAGCGGAATACATCTCGTTAAATACACTGGTAAATCCTTTTACCGACGAATCATCCATGAAATAGTCCTGAATCTGATTCATGTAATACTCTTTCATTTCGTACTCGCCGTAAAGTTCGTTGTTTCCCCAATATTTCTTGTCATAGAATTCATCTCTGACACGTTCGATATCCTTAACGTCGACGCCGGCTCCGGAACAACCGAAGGTTGTGTATGTACGAAGTGCGTTTGCGGCCGTCTGGGTAACCTCCTGTCGGCTGTAACCCTCCGTTTCGACATTTGAAATATTGTTTGCCGTTGTATTCAAAGAAGCATTCGATGCCAAAAGACCGGTATATGCTATATTTAATCCAAAAAATTGAGAAGCCATAACCTTCCTCCTTGTTGTAACCCTATCCGAGAGATGTCAAAAGATGCTCAAGCATTTCATCGATTACGTTAATGTAACGGCTCGATGCGTTAAACGCGTTTTGGAATCTGATCATATTCGACAATTCTTCGTCTGTGGACACTCCGATTATCTGCTGCCTTGCATTCTCTGTCGAATCAACGGTAAGCTGCTCGTTGTCCCTTACATTTTTGATAACGGAACCGTCATTTGCTACCTGTGAAACAAATGCGGAATAAAATGACTTAATGCTGAGTTTGGTATTTGCCGTAGGATTAAGCGTATATTCCGTCTCCTCAAACAACTTTTTAAGTTTGTCGGCGGTTTCATAATCCACACTTCCGTCCGGTTTCTGCAGTCCGAGTTTCGAAGGTGTCTGCATAAGTTCATCGTTTATGGTAAGATTTGCTATACTGAAAAGGGTTTCCGTTTTGCTTTCATCCTCTTTTACAGTCGGATCCGAAACTTTTCTGTGGAAAATCTGAAGCGCGTTTCCGTTGCCGTCTGACATATAATTTCCGTCACCCTCATTAAATGCTTCTTCCAATGCGTTGTTTATCGAACTTACCGTCGAATGGATAAGCTTGTCGAATTCAGCCTGTGCGGTCATAACAATCGAATCGGAAATATCATCGAATTTGCCTTCTTCGCAATCGGTATAATTTGCTCTGTGATCGCCGCGGGTCACAACCAACGCTTTAAGTTTTCCGATATCCGTATCGTATATAGACGATATTTCAACCGATAAGTCAAATACCATGGCATTGTCTGTCTGATAATGCGCAACTCCGAATTCATCAATCGTTTTCTTGGCATCATCTTCCCAAAATACTTCATAAAAACTCGTAGTTTCATCAACCTGTGTCGCAATGTCATTGACTCTGTCGGCATTAACAAAAGGATGTCCTTCAAGTTTTATAAGAACATTTCCCATAACATCGGTCGAATACTCTATACTTGCATACGAAGATAATTCATCTATAATCTGATTTCTCTGGTCCTTAAGGTCATTTGCCTTTTCGGTACCGCCGTTTTCTATTTTTCTGATTTGCTCATTAACTTCCCAAAGAGTGTGTCCCAATTCGTTAATCTTATCAACAGAATTTTTGATTTCTTTATTGAGGTTGTCCTGATACGAACAAAGTCCGTCATAAACTGCCTGAGCATCGGTTACAAACGCATAAGCTCTTTGCATCAAAAGACCCTGCGTTACCGATGAACTCGGATCCTTTGACAATTCCTGAACGGCAATCCACAAATCGTTTAGGGAACTTTCGAAGCTTGCCCCGTCCATCTCACCAAGAAGCGTCTCTATCTCGCTTGTAGCGTCAAATTCGGTTGTATAAAATGACAGACGTCCGTTCTCTTCTCTGTAGGTCTGATCAAGGAAAACGTCTCTCACCTGACGAACCTGCTGATACAAAACTCCCAATCCCGTCTGCTTGTTAGCAACAGAATTTGCATCTATAGACAGAGTATTGTAATTTCTGTCTCCTAAAAGCGTCTGCTGACGTACGTAGCCTTTGGTATCGGCATTTGTTATATTGTGAGCCGTTGTATTTAATGCATTCTGACTTGTCTGAAGTCCCGAATTGCCTATATATAAACTTCCCATAAGCGGCATGGTGCACGTCCTCCTTTACGCATTTTTGTCTTTTCGTTTACTGTTTGGCATCAAATCCTTTGAGATTTGTACCGTATACTTCGCCCGTCGACATGGCTCCTCTGTTATAATTTCCCATTTGAGGTGCCTGTTTCATCGACTGAATAAGCGATAAATCAAAATTAACCATCTCAAGCGCATTATCAAGAAGCATTTTATTTCGCTCATTTACGGTCTTAAGCTTCTTTCCTATTTCGGTGAGTTTCTTTCTGGCTTCTTCCAAAGCCTTGGCTTCTTCCGGTCTTGCCTGTATCATTGTAACAAGATCCGACAATCTTAAAGTTGTCGCATCTTTGTTTATGACATTGGCAATATCCATCATTATCTCGACACGTTGTTTGTCGATAGCATTTACTTTCGCAACAGCATCCTGTTCTTCGTCGGTAATCTTCTGAAGTTCCTCAAGTGCTCCGGATACTATTATCGGTGTTTTCTTCTCTGATAATTCCACCAAAGAAACATACGCATCGTACTGCTCATTCAATGTCCGGATTAAATTCTCCATTAAACTTGCCACTGTTTTTTCTCCCTTTTCAACAATTCAAACGGATATCTTTTTCCTTATAAAAGAAAAGTGTTTGCCACGGATGGCAAACACTTCGCTTAATTCAAGCCTATGTCGGATTAAGCGAGTGTTTGATAATAATCACCGATTACCTTATCTGCAAACGCTTCTCCGCTCACTTCATAAGTTCCGTTGTTAATTCTTTCTTTAATCGAATTAACCAAATCTTCTCTGATATCCGGAGTTGACGCCAAAGCCTGCTTAGCAACGTTGATATCTTTTCCCAATGACGAAATCTGCAATTTATCAGAAAATTTCGATTCCGATTTCTCAGCGGCCTTTACCGTGTTCTTCGACGGATACATCTGTTGCATCTGAATGTAAGATTCAATACGCATACCTTTGTACCTCCTTCCCTTTTCAACTTCTGTAATCTTTATCGACCTTTTTTTATATTTCTTTACACCTTTTTTTAATTTTGTGCAAATTGCAGACTAAAAGCGGACACGAAGTGCCCGCTTTGATCATTTTGTATAAGTTTTTTTGATTTTATGCCCAAGGATCTGCTTCCTTCGGAACCCTTATGCTTGCCAAAGCTCCGAGCTGATCGCAAAGAAACCACTGGCCCGTACTCGGCTTGAGTCTGAATTTAATCGGTCTTTCCGAATCGGCACCGCTTGACTTAACATACATCGTTGCCCAATTGGCATCGGGATAACTGTAAGGATTGTCCTTTACGGTAATAGTGAAAGGCTCTTCAATCGTATAATTGTTATCAGGTGAAGTTCCTTTAAAAAACGATCTTGCAACATATTCCGTGCCTGCAAGCCTGTCACGCAAAAACTGAACTTCGAACGGTGATGTGGGAGCCGGACCTCTCAAAACATCGAGCATTGCAATTGTTGCCTCCCTGTTATTCTCATAATTCAAACAAACGAGCATTGCGAGTGCGCATGTCTTAAAAGGTGTGCTCAAATCGCATTCGGGAAGTGTCATAAGTTCTTCCGGTGAGCGAGGAATTGCATTAAATGTAAAAGTTTCCGATTTCATCATAACCCCCTAATTTTTATACTGATATTCTTTAGAATTGATTAACATTATACCCTTCTTCTTTTGTTTGTTCAACAACCGAAACCTTCGGCTACGTTGAAAATCAACTCACGTTTTCTTCCTGTTTAGTATTCTCAAAACGAAATAACATTTTGTTTTTCGGTACTCGATTCCGATACAAAAGCCATGGAACGCGCAAGAATCCTTGATGTTTCGTAATCAAATTCCGATAAAACATCGTTAACTTTTTCTCCGTTACATACCTTTATCATAGCCAAAATCAAATCGGACAAATACGAAACATCTTTTTTGCCGATTACACTTGCCCTTCCCGGCAAAAGAGTCTTCCATTTATCAAAAATACGGTCGTTTGGCATATTTTCATCTTCGATATGGATATGTATGACATTATATTTTTTTCGTACCTCGCGCAAAAGTTCTTCATTTGAAACCGGATACGAAACGGTGTCTGCGAAAACGAATTTAATTTCCGAAGCACTCAAATCGGGATGACAGTTATCATCACCGACGGTTACCAGAAACCCTTTCTCTCCGCGTTTTTCAAAGCAATCGGAAACGGTATGCTTTGAGGCAAAATACCATAAAAGGTTATAGGATTCGCCGCCGTTTCCTCCGCCGCCTCCTTCAAGATGCAAATCCAAAAGTTCGCTGATTATCCTAATATCCGACTCAAACTGTGTAACCTGCAACGGTGCTTTATCCGATTTGCAGTCCCCGATGGCAGAACAAAGAATTTGAGGATTCTTTATTGCCCTGCTTCCGAGAATCATCTCTATCAGCCTATCCATGGAATTCTTTGCCAGTTCTCCCGCAAGATAGCCCATAGATGCCGTAACATCAAAACCTATAATGACCGGAGTAGATTCGGGAGAATCCTCCGAGTCTCTTGCTTCCCTTATTCCCTTCGCACCATCGACAAAATCTTTATTTACATCGCTTTTGAAAAGAATAGTCGGTCTCGCTTGGGAATTTATCGCTTTTGATGCTCTCAGTTTATTCCAATCGCACGCCGTATAACTGCCTCTTCCCATATTTATACCTTTCCGTAAATCTCTTCGTCTTCAGTATCCATTCTCACAAACTTTCGCTCACCGTATGCCTTAATAAGCGTATCGTCCCATTTGGCAAAATCGTCGTAAGCGTTTGAACAGGGTTTTCCGGCAACAAAATCGGTAAGAACCTTAGGCACATCCTCCATATCCCGTACCTTCGAGCTGTCTTCGAATCCGAGCAGTTCCGCTGCCGTATTTCTAAGTCCTTTAAGATTTTCTTCGACCTTTAATCTTCGAAGTCCGCGAAGATCATTGTTCATTCCGGCAGCCCACCAGTTTCCGTAAAGGCTCGCCTGGTGTGTATACGGATTTATAAAAACCGTATCGGGATTAATCTCGGGATGTGCAATGTTGCTGAATTCGAGGACGCAACACAGATTTTCAAGTCTGCTTATCACCCACGCGGTATGTCTTCCCGATAAAATGCCAAACAGTCTTAAAGGATACTCATCCTCGTCTTTTGAAACAACGAGTATAAAAGAGCCGTCCTTCAAAACAAAACCGCCGCTGATTTTAGGGAAAAAATCCGAAAGAGAGCGAACGTCAGCAGAAGGATAATCAAGCTTTGCGATATTCCTTCTGTAATCCTCCGCTTTGGAAGCATTTTCCTTGGCAAAATGATAAATAATATTTCTTCTCGCAACATATACATCCGCTTCTTTTTCACGGAATGAATACATATACTTTATTTGGATGTTGCTTCCGTCACTGCATGAAAAATCTATCTCATCCGCATCAAGCCAAAGTTCCTCGGCTCTTTCTTTTCTGTTTTTCTCTTCATCGCTTCCGGAAAGAAACTTTCCCATCTGGAGGAAAAAATTATGATAGTAATCGGTATCTTCTCTGTTTAATACGTATTTCGAACCGCAATATCGGCAAACCGCGGTTACCGCAGATGCATCAAGAACCATCGTTCCTCCGCAGTTTTTACATTTTAAATTTTTCATGACTTATACCTCCCGCATTAAATTTCTATGTCATCGGCATATGGCGTGTATGATTTTACAATCTTATCGAACACCTTCCGTATTTCTTCTTTTTGAGTCCAATTCTCAACACTTTCTTTGTCTTTTTCAAACAGAATGTTTCCGTCCGTTTCCGAAATATGTGTTAAAAAAAGTGTAACCCTGCCGACATTTTCGGCATTTTTCAAATCATTTTTCACTTCCTCGCAAAAAGCATCATCGGATTCGTGTCTTGCAAATCTCATTGTCTCCTGCCACTCATTCGGAACGTTTGTCAAATCCTTTATATTATACTCTTCTTTAATAATTTTGTCCTCACACGGAAGCGGACCTCTTCCGTGTCTTGTAACGTATGTTCTCGAAACGTATACTGCCTCGATTTTTTTGTTTTTCATAAATTTTAGCGCAAATTCAGAAGGATTCGTAAGTCCCGTACGAGAAGTTGTCAGGTATGGCTCGTATTTTCGGTAAAATTCGTCAAGAAGCAGTCCCTGCGCCCCCTCGAAAATAACATCATCGTAATTTAAAAGGCTCTCTTCGTCCATAAGTTCAACAAGTTTTGAATTATGGACAATCTCTTTCGCATAGTTTATAAGAACCGATTCATCCGTCAAAAGTTCGGCGTATTCGCCGCATTTTTCGAATGTCATATTAAGCTCTTTCATTCTCCGCGGAAGATATTCTTTCCTGATATATGACAGCTTATCATATATCGTTTGGACATCCCCTTCTTTTATTTTGCGAAGCGTAAGAACATATTCGGGATTCTTCGAACGCTGAACAGCCTCGTTTATACCCATACCGCAGCTTCCGTGCCTTTTATCTCCTCTTGACGTTTCAAGGGCCATGTTCAAAAGAACGTCATCTATTATTACGCAGTTGCATTCGCTGAAAGCCATTATTTTCGGGATAAAATGCGCCATATCTTCAAATTCTTTTACCTCGTCGGCGATTTTGTACATATCCGGAAGGAATGTGGGCGCCCACAAGGTGTCCGCTTTACGAAAAGACCCTGACGACAATTGATGAAAAATAAATCTTTTGCCCTCAAGGTCTACCGTATGACCTGCCTGAGCTCCGCCGTTATGGCGTATTCCCAGGCAGGTTTTGTTATTCTTTTGTGCCGTAAGTGCATAATAATCGGTCGCAAGACCTTTTCCTTCATCTCCGAAATTCTTACCGATTACGGCGTATACACCCATATCTGCTCCAATCTGTCTGTCAAACTTCTATGTACTGTATGGCTCTTCCTATCCAAATACGCGCATCCTGAACGCCTTCCCACTGGGCCAGTACGTCTTCACGTTTATCCCCATTCACCAACTGCATTATGGATATAATAATTTCGGGAATGTACTTAACATGCTCTTCCATATATATAATTGCCGCATGTCCGGGAGTGATTGAATTCCAGTTTGCCAAAGCTCTTTTGGGTAAACAAAGCGGTCTGACAATTATATGAAAAACATTGTACTTCTCGCATGCCATTTCATACGCCTGCTCGGGAGTAATTAAATCTTCATCGATATCATCTCCGAAAATATCTTTGATTTCCCACTTTTCCATTCCTTTTATGACGCTGTTTTTACAGAAATCGTCTCCGATTGTAAAAAGAAATCCCTTTTTGTGTCGCTTCTCATAAGAGTCAATCTTCGTATGCTTTGCTGCGAAATACCAAACGTACGGATCTCCGCTGTAACCGTTTCCGCCCTGTTCGATGTATAAATCAAAAAGCTGCTCTGCGACTCTTACATCCGCTTCAAACTGCGTCACCTGCAACGGTGCAAAATCCGTATTGTTACCGAACGTCGCACAACAAACATGAGGATTCGTCACCGGTTTTTTGTCGTATATTTCCAAAATTGTCTTGTTTAATGCATTGGTTGCTATTTCTTTTGCAAGGTATCCCATTGACGCTGTATCGTCAAATGCTATTATTATCGGCGTTGAATCCGGTGAATCTACGCTGTCAAACGATTCCCTCTTGTCAAAATACTTCGGAAGATATTTGTCCTTTGCCGATTTTGCAAACATATCCTTTACTTCGGAGGATGCATTGATTCCCCTGCTTTGTTTAAGTTTCTGCCAATCGGTTGCCTGATAACTGCCGTATCCCATATTTATCCCTCCTTCTTATTTTAAATTTTTTATTTTTATTCTATAATGCCGCCCAAAACCACGTAATCTTCGTCATATACTACAGCCGACTGACCTTTTGTCGCAGCGCGTTGCGGTTCATCGAAAACGATTCGCACAATATCATCCGCTATTACTTCAATCGTTGCGGGCTGTTCTTTATGACAATAGCGAAGACGTGCTTTTGCTCTGAACGTCCCCTCTTTTAAAGGTTCATAAATCCAATTGACATTATTGATTATGATTTCTTTTGCAAACAAATCTTCATTATCTCCAAGAATCACTTTATTTGCCCGGACGTCAATATCGATTACATAAAGCGGTCTGTCAGCCGAAATTCCGAGTCCCTTTCTCTGACCGTAAGTATATCTGTAAATCCCCTGATGTTCTCCTCGGATTTTTCCATCTTTGTCTGCAAATTCTCCGTGAGGAGGAAGGCTTTTCGCCTCTTTTTCAATCACATCGACATATTTTCCTTCGGGAACAAAACATATATCCTGACTGTCTTTCTTATGGGCGTTTTCAAAACCGTTTTCCGAAGCTATCCGTCTGATTTCATCCTTCGTATACTCCCCGACAGGCAAATTCACCTTCGATAACTGCTCTTGCGTCAATCCGTACAGGAAATAACTTTGGTCCTTCGTCAAATCTTTTGCCTTTTTAAGTAAGAAACGGCCGTCCTTTTGCTCGATTCTCGCATAATGGCCGGTTGTGAGCTTATCGAATCCTTTGTCCTTTGAAAAATCGAGAAGTTTTCCGAATTTTATATGCTTATTACATTCAATGCAAGGGTTCGGTGTCCTTCCCGTCAGATATTCGTTCACAAAATAATTGAGTACATTTTCGTTAAAATCCTTTGAAAAGTCCGCCAAAAAGAACGGAATTCCAAGATTTTCAGCGCACTTTTTTGCATCTTCCGCACCATCTTTTGTAATATATTCATTTAAAATCATGTAGCAGCCGCCGATTTCGTCGCCCGTTTTTTTTGACAAAAATGCGGCCACAGTACTGTCGACGCCTCCGCTCATGGCAACAAGTGTTTTCATAAAAAAGATTTCCTTATAAACAGTTTCATGTTTTTCATTGCCCCGTATACATATAAATGCTATTATATACACGGTGGTGTTAGGGCTTATTGATTAAATCCCTACCATTTCCAATTATAGAAAAATAAAGAATATTTGTCATCAGTATTTTCCGTTCGCTCTATATCTTTGCATCCGTTTCCCATTACGGAAACATACAAATGAAGAGTCATATTCGTTTAATACCGATGTGTCGATTAAAAGAGGAATTTTTATGCGTATTACGGACATTTACAAAAATAAGAAAAACGTTTTGTCATTCGAAATCTTCCCGCCGAAGAAGGATGATGAACTTTTGAATATCGACCCGACTCTCGAAATTCTTTCGGACCTTCATCCGGATTACATTTCGGTTACTTTCGGTGCGGGAGGTTCTTCAAACAACAATAAAACAATTGCCCTCGCCCAGAGAATTAAGGAAGTATATCATATCGAACCGGTCGTTCATCTTACGTGTCTTTCCTATGACAAAAAAGAAATAGATTCTTTTGCAGACAAAATAAAAGATGCGGGAATTGAAAACATTCTGGCACTTCGCGGCGACATCAACCCGAATCTTCCCGCAAAAAATGATTTTGCACATGCTTCGGATTTGATTTCATATTTAAATGAATCTTATGATTTCTGTATTGCAGGCGCATGCTACCCGGAAGTTCATCCCGATGCCGAAAACAGAGTCGAAGATATGCGTAACTTAAAGAAAAAAGTAGATGCGGGTGCAGATCTTCTTTTGTCACAACTTTTCTTCGACAACAATTCGTTCTATGACTTTTTGGAAGACTGCCGCATTGCAGGTATCGATGTTCCTGTGACTCCGGGAATAATGCCTGTTTTGAATGCCGCACAGATTAAACGCATGGTTACGACCTGCGGAGCAACGCTTCCCGAGAATTTCGAGCGTATCGTCAATAAGTTCGGAGAGAACAAAGAGGCGCTTTTTGATGCCGGAATGTCTTATGCTTTAAGTCAGATTATCGATCTTCTCGCTCATGACGTGGACGGAATTCACCTTTATACAATGAATAACCCCGCCGTAGCCAAAAGAATTTACGAAGGCGTAAAGAACATAGTCAATATTTAACGGTACAAAAATGGAATCAAAAGAAGAATTATTCAATCAAATATTTCCTCTCGCCTGTAAATATATGCGGGCCGATTCGGATAAATCCGATTCCGAATTCAGAGAATCTTGTCTGTATGTTTTTTCTAATCTTTTAAAGTCGGAGAACTTTAAAGCATATTCTCAAATTCTTTCGATTGAAGAATTTTTCTCAATGGACAAGGAATATTCACAGGAAAGCGAAGATTTATCATTTTACCTGGACGATTGCGAAAGTGCCGTAATCATTGCTTCGACTCTGGGGGTCGGAATAGACAATGAGGCTTCAAGGCTTATGGTTACGGATATGTCGAAAGCCGTTATTTTTGATGCACTTGCATCCGCTTTTTTGGAAATAAAGACAAACGAATATGAGGACTCTTTGAATCTTGGGCCGCACACCTTCAGATTTGCGCCGGGTTACGGAGACATTCCGCTTTTTTTTAACGATATATTAATCGATTCTCTCTCTTTGACAAAAAGAATCGGAATCGGAAAAACTTCAAACCACCTCATGTTGCCGCAAAAATCAATAATCGGTATATGCGGAGTCGGCAAAGCCCTGGCTCCCGTTTGCGGACATTGTCCGAGGTTAATTTCATGTTCGTTACGAAAGGATAATTTGAGATGTTACAGTTTTTAGGAAAGAAAACTTTATTTTTTGACGGCGCAATGGGGACCGAGCTTCAAGCTGCAGGTCTCGGTGTCGGTGCAATCCCAGAGGAGCTCAATATTGACAATCCCGAGCTTCTTATATCGATTCACGAACGTTACCTTAATGCAGGCGCCGACTTTATTTCCACAAACACCTTCGGTGCCAACGCTCACAAAATGAATCGTGCAAAATACTCAAATATCGAAATGATTAAAGCTGCCGTTTCAATTGCGGACAAAGCACGAACAAAATGCGGAAGAAAGAATGATGCATATATTGCCCTCGACATAGGACCCATCGGTGAACTTCTTGCTCCCATCGGAACACTTTCCTTTGACGATGCTTATAATCTTTTTAAAGAACAGATTGTATGTGTAAAAGACGATATAGATGTTGTTATTTTCGAAACCTTCGGCGACATTTACGAACTTAAAGCCGGTATTCTCGCTGCAAAGGAAAATTGCGACAAACCGATATTTGTATCCATGTCTTTTGATAAATCAAAACGTACGCTTACGGGTACCGACCCTGTTACTTATGTAAAAATCTGCGAAGGTCTCGGTGTGGACGCCATAGGTGTCAACTGTTCTTTAGGACCTAAGGAACTTCGTCCGGTAATCGAAGATCTTCTCAATACTTCCCATGTTCCGGTACTCATTCAGCCAAATGCCGGCCTTCCGACTTTGAAAGACGGCGTTACTTCTTACGAACTTACACCGAAGAGTTTTATTGAGGCGCTCGAACCTGTAAAAGATAAGGGAATTGCCATTATCGGCGGATGTTGCGGAACATCTCCCGATTTTATAAAAGCCGAAAAAGAATCTTTCCCTGAATTTGTCTCAGCAAGACTTGTTCCCTATGATACTTCCGTCACTTCCTCAACTCAAACGGTCATTTTGGACGGAAGCGTGAAAGTTTGCGGCGAAAGACTTAATCCTACGGGAAAGAAAAAACTACAGGCCGCACTCAGAGAAGAAAATTACGAATTGCTCCTTTCGGAAGCCATTGCCGAAGAAGAAGCCGGAGCAAAGATTCTTGACGTAAATGTAGGTCTTCCGGGAATTGACGAAGCAGCCGTTATGACAAAAATCATTCCCATGCTCCAGGAAGTCGTATCGATTCCTCTTCAGATTGACTCGTCGAATCCTGCCGCAATCGAAGCCGCTTGCAGAATATATAACGGAAAACCTCTTATCAATTCCGTCAACGGAAAAGATGCCGTCCTTGACGCTGTCCTTCCCGTTGCCAAAAAATACGGAGGAACGGTAATCGGTCTTACTCTTTCCGAAGAAGTTCCAAAGAAATGCGAAGAGCGTATTGCCATCGCCGAAAAGATAATAAAGCGTGCCGAAGACTACGGTCTTAGAAAAGAGGATTTGATTATCGACTGTCTGACTTTGACGGTATCGGCACAACAGGCGGAAGCCGCCGAAACTTTGAAGGCATTGAAAGTAATTACCGAAATGGGCCTTAAAACAACTCTCGGCGTATCTAATATTTCTTTCGGTCTTCCGAATCGTCCGCTTATTAACCGTACATTTTTGACGCTCGCCATGGAAGCAGGATTAACAATGCCAATTATCAATCCCATGGACCGGGCCCTTATGGATTGCATATCGGCTTTCAACGTAATTTTCAATATCGACGAAGGTTGCACGGAATATATTAAATCTCAGGAAAATGCGGTTACCGAAATCGTGACGAAAACCGTAGGTACCGATACTGCAAAAGGTTCCTTAGATTCGTCAAACAAGGATTTATCCTTTTATATCGCAAAAGGATTAAAAGATGAAATTGCCGAAAAAACAAAAACCGCCCTTTCGGAAAAAGACGGCCTGACCCTTATTAACGACACTATAATTCCGGCACTCAATACCGTGGGAAAAGACTATGAATCCGGTAAGATTTTCCTTCCTCAGCTTATCCAGTCTGCGGAAGCGGCCAAAATCGCCTTTGCGGAAGTTCAAAAGACCTTTACCGCAAGCACCGAAAAGAAAGGTCCCGTAGTTATATGTACTGTTGAGGGAGATATTCACGACATAGGAAAGAATATTGTCAAAGTCGTTTGCGAAAGTTACGGATACGATATTATCGACCTCGGAAAAGACGTGGCGGTCGATAAAGTTATAGAAGGTGTCAAAAAGCACTCTCCCAAAGCAATAGGACTCAGTGCACTTATGACCACTACCGTTGAAAATATGAAAAAGACAATCGTCGCTTTGAAAGAATCCGGATTGAACGTCCCGATTTTCGTCGGCGGCGCTGTTCTTACGGAAGAAATCGCAAAAGAAATAGGTGCCGATTACTACACGGAAGACGCTATGGCAAGTGTCAATCTTTTGAAAAAATTGAATATATAATCAATGGCGATTGCCGGTTCTATAATATGTTATTTTGAAAGGAAAACTTATGAAACTAAAGAAATTCGTGCCTTCGGGCGTTATATTTTTAATCTTTATAGTTTATACACTCGTCGTTAAATTTGTTGACGTTGCTCCTATCGGTCCGAATGGTTCCGAAGTGGGATTTGCAACAATAAACGGATTTTTCATAGGATTATTCCCCTATAACGACTTCTTTTACAATATCACAAAAGTCGTGGCGCTTTTCTCCTTTATGTATATAGGCTTCTTCGCGCTCCTCGGACTTATCCAGTTAATAAAAGGCAAAAGTTTTAAAAAAGTCGATCCCGCAATCTACGGTCTCGGAGGATTATACATCATAACGATTATGTTCTATCTTCTTTTTGAAATCCTCGTAATTAATTACCGTCCGATTCTTACTGACGGCGAACTCGAAGCGTCTTTCCCTTCATCGCACACGATGCTTGCGGTATCCGTTCTCGGTTCGGCTATAATTTATTTCATTACAAAATTGAAAAATTCCAAGCCCTTCGTTATCGCAAACTTCGTTTTGATTGTAATGATGGCCGGCGGAAGACTTATAAGCGGCGTTCACTGGTTCACCGACATCGTCGGCGGAGTAATTCTCGGTTGCGCTCTCGTTTCTTTGTATATATCGTCGTTAGGGACGGTTCTTTTGTAACGCGGAGTGTCCCTCTGTACCAAGGTGTGTCCCTTTGTATCGTTTTTTCAACACGTATAAATAAAATGCATTCCGTTCAGAATGCATTTTTTAATTCACTGCGCAAAATCAATAAAATAATCAGAAGAAACTCCACTTACTTAAGAAATATCCCGGCACAACCACTATGATGAAGAATGCCCAACTGATAAGCGTAAAGGTTTTAATAAACTTCCCGCCGTTTTTCGGATATTCACGGACATATATTCTGTAGTTGATTACAGATGCAAGCGATCCGATAAGCGAACAAAGACCTGCCGTATCCGCACCGTATATAAGTCCTGCAAAATTCTCCGTAAACGGGTAAAGTACGATTGAAGCCGGAACATTCGATATAATCTGGCTTAAACCGATTGCCCACCAGTATTCGCGACCGGCAACTGCCTTTTTCAAGAATCCGGAAATTGCGGGGTTTCCTGCAATCGATGACGAAAATATAAAAAAGCAAAGAAAAGTAAAAATCAAAACATAGTCGACTTTTGCGAACATTTTGATATCAAAAATCGCTATCGATATTATTACAACCAAAACGGCAATCGGCCAATATTTTGTTCTCGACACTATTGTCCAAAGAATCAGCACAAAAAGAGTTATATACATGATTCTTTTGACTCTGCCTTCTTTTTTCCACTCGCCGGCGATTTCTTTTCTGTCAACGACAATCTTTTCTTTTATGTCTTTTCTGTACAATACGCAAACAAAAATTATAAGAAGAGCCGCCGACATTATGCAAAGCGGCGACATGTGAAGCATGAAATGCCATGCGCTTACTTTTGACTGTCCGTATAAAAACAAGTTTTGCGGACTGCCGAAGGGCATAAGTAAAGAACCACGGATTGCGGCAATATTTTCCATGGAAATAACCGGCAGAATATACTTTTCCTTATCTCCGCCCTTAAAAAGAAGAATCGTAAGCGGAACAAAAATGATAAGCGACACGTCATTCGTCACAAACATCGACGTGAAAAACACGCCGAAAATAAGGAAAAGCGACATGGCCGCCATTGTCTTAAACCTTCCGCCCAAATTGATGAGAGGTTTGAATATGTTTTCCTGCTTAAACCCTTCCAGAACGCAAAGCATCATCAGAAGCGTACCGAGAGTATGCCAGTCGATTTCTCCGAGAAGTGCCTTGCTCGGCGGTGTAATAAACAAAGAAACGACGGCAGCAAGAACAGCCACCGTCAACATTAATTCCTTTTTTAAAAAAGCAAATACTTTTTTCATTATTCGTTACTTCTCTCTTTCATCTGCATTTCTGAAGTAACCCTATACAAATCCATTTCGAAATCCTGCCTGTTTTTCTGATAAATTGTTTTTAAAAGAAGCCCCGAGAAGAAAGACTGTATTGCTGCGATTACAACGAATCCGCAGACGATCAAGGTCGGGAACTGAGGTACTTCTCCCGTTTGTACATACGTAATCACAATCGGAACAAAGAAAACCGTAGCCAAAATAATGAGCAAAATCGCAATTATTCCAAAAAAAGCACTCGGTCTGTAGGTCCTAAACAGTTTCATTATGGTCTTTAACACTTTGAATCCGTCAGAATAAGTGTTAAGTTTCGAAATACTTCCTGCAGGTCTGTCTCTGTAATCTATTACAACATTCTCGACATACATATTTTTGTCAACGGCATGAATGCTCATCTCCGTCTCGATTTCAAATCCCTTGGACAAAACGGGAAAAGTTTTTACAAATCTGTAGCTGAATGCGCGATAGCCCGTCATAATATCCTTAATATCACTTTTAAAAAGAGTATTGATACTCCATCTTACCAAAGAATTTCCAAAATTATGGAAAGGTCTTTTGTTTTCCTGAAAATAAGTAGATGATAATCTGTCTCCGACAACCATATCCGCTCTGTCCGAAAGAACTTTTTCAACCATGTCGCGAGCCGAAGCGGCGGGATATGTATCATCTCCGTCCACCATAAGGTAGCACCTCGCATCTATTTCGGAAAACATACGTCTGATAACATTACCTTTTCCCTGTTGATGCTCATACCTTACTACAGCACCGGCATTTCTTGCAATTTCATCCGTTCCGTCAGTAGAATTGTTGTCATACACATATATTACCGCCAAAGGGAGAGCTTCCCTAAACTCTCTGACGACTTTTTCAATTGTCTTGCTCTCGTTATAGCACGGAATAAGTACCGCTATTTCGTCCATCGTATACCTCCGAAAACAATAAATACCTGGATACTTTCACATTCTACCAAAGTCAAGGAAATAAAGCAACAAACCGTTAACAAATGATGTCTCAGGCAATATACTCATACTCACAAGAAACTGATTTTATACATAATCCGTTTTTCGTCTTCTCTGACATAAGAATCATATTTCCGTCCGCATCGTATTCGTACTCATAAAAACCATCGCCGTAAAATTCATCGTCTGAAAATACTTCCTTTATTAACTGTCCGTTTTCATTATATGTATATTCCCGCGTTTCTTTTATTTTTTCTTTCGCAATCCAGGAATCTGTCGTAGTATGTATCTCTTTTAATACAAGTCCTTCTTCGGAATATTCCGTTGCATAGGCTTCAACAAGAATCAAGCCCTTGTATTTCTTGCTTTCAATGCATCTTCCGTATTCGTCATACTCATACGTCCTATGAAAACTTCCGTCTTCATCTTTCCACTTCTCTTTTTTTAGATATCCGTTCTTGTAGAATGTATTTTTACTCGTAGATTTGTTTCCGTCGGAATCCGTAACCTCGCTCTCTATAAGATATCCGTCCTCGTTAACTTCCCTGCTCGACTGATATCTGATTTTTCCTTCATCGTCGTAATCGATAATCGTTTCATTTTTGACAGCATCGTTTCCTTCATAGTATTCCGTCTGAGTCGTCGATATCAAAGCATTTCCTTCATCATACTTTTTGCTCGAAATCCGATTATTCATGTCATCGTATTCGAATACATATTTTATATATTCCTCTCCCTCGCCGTAATCCGCATAATACTCTCTTTGAATCTCATTTCCGTTTTCATCGTATTGATATAAAACTTTATAATAATCTTGCGATATTCTTTCAAATAACAATATATTACCGTTATCATCATATTCGGAAATACTTTCATCGATAACATTTTCATTCTCATCATATTCGGTTCGGTGAATTTCCCAGCCTTCCGAATCATATTCATAAAGCTTTTTTCCTTTTGAAACGTCACCGTTTCCCAGATACTCTTCGCTTATCAGATTTCCTGCCGCATCATACGTATAAAGAGTTGTATTTTCATCGTGCATATTATTATGGTCCAGGTTACAACGGACATATTTTGTCTCCAAACCTTCATCGTTGTACTCATATTCGTAAGATTCCTTCAAACTTCCTGCGTAATCGTAAGAAGCTTCATAGGAATAAATTTCAATTCCGGATTCGTTATAGCTATGCTCCTCTTCCGCAATTTTGATACCGTCTTCATACGTTTCGGATTTTGTCAGAAACCAATGTTGTTCTTTTTCTTCCTCTTCATCTTTTACGATTTCGTACACTCCCTCCGAGCTTTTGCCGCATCCTGCAAATCCTGCCAAAACAAGCGCCAAAGAAACAACAACCGATATTTTATTTAACACATATTTCGTTCTCATTCCCTAAATTCCTCCGTACTAACCGAACTGCCTATTCGAATATCCTCTTAACGTCATAATTTAACATGCGTATTCATTTCCGTCAACTATTCAATAACACCTTTTGATTTACAAATTCTTCATGTTATAATAATGAACAAAACTTCCTTTCAACAAGCAAACGCTTACTATCGCGGCAAATACACTCGGGGCAATTATTTTTGGGGGAGTATTGGATGCCTTAACATTCTTGTTTTTTTATATAGTTTATTTTATCTAGAATCATTGCTTTTCATTTTAAAAAATTATTACAATTTTTGTAACGTTTTTATTATTCATCTGTTTAACATATGAAAACCAACGAAGGAGATACAAAATTGAGCGAAGAGAAAAGCCAATTGAATATGGATGAAATTTATCGCAAATATGCCCTTCCGCTGAAACGTTTCGTCATCGGGCTTTGTCACAACGAAACCCTTGCCGAGGACATAGTGGCCGAAACCTTTTACAAGGCGATAAAAAACATCGATTCATTTAAAGAAGGCAATATTTTCACGTGGTTATGCACAATTGCCAAAAACACTTATCTCAATATTGCAACCAAAAAAGAAAACGGCAACGTTTCCTTCGAGGATGAATCCGTCCCGGAACCCGCTTCTTCGACATCCGTTGAAGAAGAGTGCATCAAAAAGGAAACAAGCATCGAACTTTATCGACAGATTCAAACGCTTGAAAGCGCGGAACGAGACGTAATTTATCTTCGAATCTTCGCAAATTTATCCTTTAAGGAAATCGGGGATGTACTTAAAAAGAGCGAAAACTGGGCGAGAGTAACATATTTCCGAAGCAAAGAAAAATTGAAAGGACAGATGAAAAATGAGTAAATATCCATGTAATGTAATCAAAGATTTATTGCCAAGTTTCATTGACAATGTTTGTTCAAAAGAGACCGCTGCCGACATCGAAGAACATTTAAACGAATGTGCTTCCTGCAAGGCTTTATATGACAGCATGAAAGAAGATTTGCCGGGAATATCGGAATCTTCCTACTCGTCCATGGACGAAAAAATAATCATTCAAAAAGTCAACAAAAAAATAAACTCCAAGGACAAAACTGTCAAAATCGTCTGCATCGCAATTTGCGCACTTGTTATTCTTGCAGCCTTCCTGTTTATTGTTCCGATCAAAAAAATACCTAAGGAAAATCTCAGTATAAACGTAAGCGAAGAGCCTTTGATTGTCCATTTTCCTTCAGGAGCGATGACCGAAAAAACGGTCAATCCTGATTTCCCGGAAGATAACTCTGACGTAAACTTCAATTCCCGCGGCGCTTGGCAAGACGATACCATTTTCATTTTCCCGTCAGACAAGAATCTTGATGAATGTACGTTTTATCCGGCAACAATCGAAAACTATCCCGATTACTCCTTTGCAATCGATGTCAATTACCTCGAGTATTACAATGTAGTGGCTCTTTACATTGACGTAATTACGATTTCGTCCGACTATTCGATAAAAACATATAATGAAGAGTATCGCACCGAAGGCGACAAACTGATATTCAATCTTAAAAACGCACGTACGACGCTTTTCGGCAAACAGGCGACAAACGTAGAATCAAGCATCGTTCTTTTCAGCATAGATAAAATCGATGATGCAACCGTTTACGCCAAATAAACGATGACCCGACCTTAGGGAAAAAATACTCCCGCACGAGACGCGCGGGAGTATATATTTTGTCTATTTTATTATTATTTCAACAATTCCTCTTTCATATCCTGCCGGTGCAATTGTCTGTGTTGCATGAGAATTAATCTCATCAACCGAATAAAAATGCGTATGACCTGCAATCACCTTACACACCAATCCGTCATCATCCGATACAAAATCAATTAAAGCAGCTGTTTCTTCGTTCGGGGTTTTTGCATGCTCTCCCATCAAAACCCTCGAATATGCAGGATTGTCAGACGGCCAAACCTCGTTCGTTTTTGCTATAAGCTCTGCTCCGTCCTTTGGTTCTATCGGAACATGAAGCGCAACAATCACCGGCTTCCCTTCGGATTTGAGTTGATTTATTATTTCTGCCGTACCGTTTGGAACCTGATTGTTCGAATCATCGAGTGCAAGAATCGTAAAATCTTCGTATCTTACCGCTTCTATTCCGTCAGCGTCTCCGTTTATCTTAGAAAGACGCGGCAAATATTCCTCATAAGCTTTTTCGGAAAAATACTCATCTTTATACTCAAAATCATGGTTTCCCATCAGATAAATATACGGGCAATCCATTTGCTCAAATTCTTTTTCAAGAAAATCGATTGCGGCTTCGGTCGCCTCATCGGCAATATCTCCGCCGAATATCACAAGATCCGGATTCTCGCTTTTGATATAATCCATGGTTATTGAAAAATTCTTTGAAGAACTTTTGGAATTTCTTGAAAAACCTTCGTTTCTCTCTTTTGTTTTTTCTTTAAGTTCGCTGTCACGCCCATCGCAAAGCGCAACATGAGCATCGGATACGAATATTATCTTAAATTGTCCTTCGAATTCTTCAATATCGATTGTTTCGCTATAAACCTTAACATCTTTTGTATTTATGTCTTTTATTTTCGAAACGGCACGTACCGGTATCCTTTTTGCGAATAATAAACATAAAAAAAGAATAAACAGGCACGAAGAAACAATGATTATCAACTTTTTCGTTTTATTTTTCATAATTCATTCACATGTATTTTTAAAATTCTTCCGCGTGCATTTGCACCTTCATTTTGTACATGGATGCATCCGCACTCTCGATAATTTCGGGAATCGTACAACATCCCTCATCATTATAAAACGCATAGCCGTAGCTTAACGACAGTTTGTACTGCTTCTTAAGAATGTCGTTTTTCTTTTCGATTTTGTTTTCAATATCGGACAGTATTTCTTTTATCTCGTCCTCTTTGTCGGTATCCGCAATAAGCATAAATTCGTCTCCGCCGAATCGATAAGCTTTTGCATCTTTCTTCAAAGCCTCCTCTTTCAGGCAATCCGCGATTTCTTTTATTGCAGTATCGCCCTCCATATGGCCGTAAGAATCGTTTATTGCCTTGAATTTATTGGCATCAAATATTATAAGTCCCCACTCTTTACCGTCTTTGATTCTTTCATCCATATCCAAATAAAGCTGCCTTTTGTTCTCAAGTCCCGTCATTTCGTCCTCGGATATCAGATTGCCAACCCAGTTGCTGTAAACAATAAGCATGGCGATTGTTCCGCCGACAATCCATACGGGAATATGCAAAACCCATCTTTGCAAAACAAGCGAACAGATAAGAATAAGCGCGATAAATATAACCGGTCTTATTCTTTCCTGATATGCATAATTGTTCTTATGAAAATAATTACGAAGAGCCTCGATTTCAACTACAATCATTTCAAGAATCGCAACATAAAACCACAAATCATCGACTGTACTTTGGCAATATCCGTTTGGTCCGTAATAAAACAGCAATTCGGTCTGCTCGAAAGTTACTTCGACTTTCACCATTATCACCGCAAAAATAAGTCCGGCGTAATTAATAAAAGACCCCAATTGCGAGGAAGAAATCAACATGGTTTTGCAAAATTTCACTATACAAAGAACGCTTAACAAAGTCAGACCGTTAAACAGAATGTTAAAATAATACATTATACCGATTCCGACATGTATTTTTTCAAACAGCGCAAGATAATAAAAACCCGAAAAAGCACATAAGACACTCAGAATAATAAGTGAAACCTTAACCCACTTTTTCTGAAATCTGCTCTTTGCACCTTTTCCGATTTTGAATAACAGGCAGACAAGTATGAACATGCAAAATATTATTGTTTCAAAAAGAAGACTGACTTCAGTCATGACTGCTGCTCCCTGTCTTTCTTCTGTTCGGACGAAATCCTGTAAAGGTCGTCCATACTCTTAAGTTCATCGTTACTTTCTTCAAACATTATTCTGAAACTTTCAATTACTTTATGACAGCAATATCCCGCAAGAAGAATCAAAATAATTGATACAATTCCGGCCGTTTTCGAAAAAGGCTCCTGCCTTATTACTTCCTTGGGCAAAAATGTGTATGCCCCGATACAAGCAGCCTGAACAATTGTCAAAAACCAAACCGTTTTTATTCTCATGCAGCCTATGCATATAATCCATTCAATCATAAAAACAATGTAAAGAATATAAAGATTTTTAAGATAATACAAAAGATCAAACCCCATTATCGTAAAGAATGAGAAGAAAATCACTTCGTATACTCCGTCCATTCTTTTTTTGATAACCACAAAAACCAAAACTAAAATAGAAAGAAAAGCAAAAAGAATGCTTCCCGCAAAAGCATATATATTAGAAGAATAATTTTGTATTGAGGTTATGATAAGAAACACTTCTACGATAAAATAAGCAAAAATAGAAATAGCATGTCCTTTACGTTTTAAATCATTCATCCCAAGATACCCCCTTCGGAATAATAAAATTGAGACCAGCCTTTACTATTTTTGCGTTCCATTCGATTTGGGCAGGCATAAGTTCCCCGTCAAAATCCATCTGAAATGCAATTCCGTCCCTTCTTTTTACGCTTATCGACTCGGCATATCCGAATGTGGATTTATAGTTTAATGCCGATGTGTTTTTGAGAGACAGATTCGTAAGACCGAGCATCTGCTCGAAGATATTCATTTTTTTTATAATGTAATAAATTCCTTTACCGTCACGAAAATCCGGCGTTTTCTCAAAGCAAAGAGTACCGCCGATTGTTCCGCCGTTTCCGAAGAACACTTCGGAATACCGGCCGCGCAGAATTTGATTGTCGATTTCTATCTCATAGGGATGTGCAGGGGAACCGAAAATCGAAAACAGCAAACTCAAAAGATAGGGTACGATTTTGCCGAACACACCCGTAATTCTGAATCTGTCCATCTGTTGCGTAAAATAAGAATCAAGACCTACCGAAAAGGTATTGACACATCGATATTTATCAGATTGTATATAATCCACCTTGATGGATTTTCCTTCTATAAGCGCGTCCAAATCCTCGAATTTGCGACGATCTTTTCGTGAAAAACATTTCAAAAAATCATTCGTCAATCCGCATGCGCAGAATCCGAGTTCGACATTTTCGAAATCCTCTATTCCGTTCAACACATTGCAAAAGTTTCCCGAACCTCCACAGGCATACACTCTGATTTTTCTGCCTTTAAAAATTCTCTCAACTTCTTTTAATATATCTTGCGCATTGTAATCCACTCTTGTATTGAAAACGTAATAATCAAGGTCTTTCTTTTCTGAAAGAGTTTTTCGAATTTCGGAAGAAAACCGCTTTCCTCCGGCACTCGAATTGACTATGAAAATATGTACGGTATCATTCGAATTCATATAATCTGTCGCGCCCCCGTCATTATGTGCGAAAATACTTATATTCTTTCATATTGTACCACAGTTTTGATTATATAAAAACAATTTTTCCGCCGTCAAAAGCGTTTGTCGCTTTTATCAAAATCCCGCTTCTACGGGCAATCCGTTATATTCTCCGACAATATCTTTGTTTTCTTCTATCAGTCTTCGTACCGATTCGGAAGCGTTTACCATAGCCTGTCTTGTATTTTCTCCCCTCATCGTATCGGCTATGAAATACGCCGCAAATATATCTCCCGTACCGTTAACTTTCAGCGGAATTTCTTCGTATTCGGAAATAAAAAATTCTTCTTTGTCAAAATTGCATCCCACAACCGCCTTGTGCAAATTGTTGTCTTTTTTGTTAAGTATCGCACTCGTTATAATAACAAAACATCTGCCGATGTTTCCGAGAGTGTTCGCAATTCGGTATAGTTCCTTTTCGTCGAAACCTTCTTCCTTATAAGCTTCGCCGGTCAAAACGCAAGCCTCGGTCATGTTGGGCAAAACATAGTCCGCCGAAGCTATTATTCGTTTCATAATTTCAGCGCGGGATTCGCTGACGGAATTATATAACTTACCGTTATCCCCCATAATGGGGTCCACGTATATCTTCGTTCCTTCCTTTGAACATTCCCTGCAATATTGTGCCAAAAATTCCGCCTGATTTTCATTGGCGATAAAGCCTACCGCTATGGCATCGAATTTGATTCCAAGCTCCTTCCAAACCGCAACCGCCTCTTTCATATATTCGGTCGTATCGATTAACGCAAATTTGCCGTAATTTAACGTATTTGAAATAATGGCCGTCGGAAGATTGAAGACTTCGAAGCCTGCTCGCACCAAAATCGGTGTCATTGCGGAAACCGCAACCTTTCCGTATCCCGGAATGTCGTTAACAAGAAGTATTTTTTTAGTCATTTTTCATATCCTTTCCCGCACCTTTCCCGATTGTCGTAAACAAACCGGCTTTTTTCAAAGCCTTTCTTATCGGAAAGTACAAAAGAATTGCGGCTATCACGGACAAAACAGCATTTACTCCGGACGTCGTTACATTCCATACAAGCGTCACATCGGCAGCCGGTTTTCCGATAATCAATATCTTATAAAAATAACCGACAAGCGGGTCGAAAATCATGTTAAAAAGCATTCCCGCCGAAGACGCAACAGCTGTCCACAAAATAATATGCTTTCTGTTTTGGGAATGTGTAATTTTGCCGATTCCGTGCGCAATCGCACCGACAATTAGCCCTATCATAAACTTAAGCACAAATGTTTTTGGAGCATACAAAATATACACGGGGTCCAACAAATCTCCGATAGTCATTCCGATTGCACCGGCAAGTCCGCCGTATGGTCCGCCCAAAAGAAGTGCGGCAAGCACGCATACCGCATTCCCGAGATGAAACGATGTAGCGTCGCCTCCGGGCAAAGGAATTTTTATCTGTAAAAACGTAAAAACGACATATGATAAAGCAGCCATTACTGCTGTAACCGTCAATTTGAAAATTTTGTCTTTCTTCATGTTTTTCTCCCGCGATTTCCGAATCGCCTTAACTGGACTTTTATGACTCCATACACTATAATATATTTTTGAACATATTATTATATTCAAAAAGGATTATTTTTATATGACCAGTTTGTACATGCAAATATATTATAAGCTACGCGGCGACATTCTTTCAGGTATCCTTCCATACGGTTCGAAACTTGCATCAAAGCGCCAGCTTTCAGATGATTTTAACGTAAGCGTCATTACAATAGAGCATGCAATCGACCTTCTTTCGGAAGAGGGTTATATCGAATCGAGAGAGCGAAGCGGCTATTTTGTATCCTACAAAGAAGGCGACAGTTTTTCGGTGGCAACAGCCAAAACTTTTGACGACATTACCGATCAAACGCCTGTCACGGATGACGAAATTGCATCGTTTCCATTCGGAGTTTTTGCCAAAACAATGCGACACGTATTAAGCATTCGCGGTGAAAAAATACTCATTAAAAGCCCTAATAAAGGGATTTTTGAACTTCGAAACGCAATTGCCGAGTACCTTGCACGAAACAGAAATATTATCGTTTCTCCCAATCAAATCATTATCGGAAGCGGTGCGGAATATCTGTACGGGCTTGTCGTTTCAATTCTCGGTCGTAATCTTATTTACGGAATCGAGAAGCCTTCGTACGAAAAAATCGAACAGGTTTATCAGGCAAACGACGTAAACACAAGACTTTTGACTTTGGGAAAAAACGGCATTCTCTCATCCGAGCTTCACAAAACCGATGCCGACGTACTTCATATTACGCCTTATCGAAGCTATCCTTCGAGAGTGAGTGCAAATGCAGCAAAAAGAAGGGAATACATAACTTTTTCAGCCCAAAAGCCCAAAAGATTTATTGTTGAAGATGACTGCGAGTCGGAATTCACTCCTTCCTCAAAGCCTCAGGAAACCGTTTTTTCTCTATCCGAAAATGAAAATGTTATCTACCTGAACACTTTTTCAAAAACAATCGCTCCCTCAATACGTATCGGCTATATGGTGCTTCCGAACGCCTTGCTCCCCGAATATGAAAAACGGGCAGGATTTTACTCCTGCGCCGTTCCTTCTTTTGAACAATATGTTTTGGCTGAATTTATAGACTCCGGCAATTTCGAACGACACATTAACCGTGTTCGAAGACAAAACCGCCGTCGAATTTAATTAATCTCTTTTTCTTCTTCGGGGCTTGTATAACCGATAACCTTCGTAACGGAATATACAAATACACCCTTTGATTTACCTTTGAGCGGTATTTCGCCTACTTCGTCAACCTCAATTCTGTCTTTTATCTGTTCATAAACATATTCGCTTATGTACACGGTTCCCTTGGGGGCATTGGCCTCCAGGCGTGCCGCAGTATTGACGGTATCGCCGATTGCAGTATAATCCATTCGGAAATCGCATCCTATGTTACCGACGACTGCCGGTCCGCAATTGACACCGACACCGAAACCGACATTTTTCCCGTATCTTTCAAGATACTCTTTTTCGATTCGATTTCCGCCCTGAACAATATCCCACGCCGTACAAATTGCTTTATACACATAATCTTCTGTGTCAAACGGAGCATTAAACACCGCCATCGTTGCATCGCCTATATATTTGTCAAGCGTTCCTCCGTGGCGGAAAATACTTTCGGTCGTAAGCGCGAGATAACCGTTAAGAATATCGACAACCTGCTCCGGTTCAAGGCTTTCGGAAAGAGGAGTGAAACCTCTGATATCAACGAAAAGTACGGCAACCGTCCTGTTTTCTCCTCCGAGCTTCAATTCATATTTTCCTTCTTTTGAAATCTCGGATACAACCTGCGGTGCGACATATTTGCTGAAAGCCTTCTCTATACTTCTTTTTGCCGCGTTGGCTCTGTAATAATGCATGATTATGTAGTATGCCGCAACAAATAATGACATTGCGGGAATTACCAAAACATTTGACGTATATCCTCCCTTAAAAAGGAAAAATCCCGCAACAAGTTTGACTGCAGCCGTTGCAATGCACACAAACAATGCTTTAAACGCACTTAATCTGTCACATATCAAAACAAGAGCAATGATTATGATTGCCGCTATCAGACATTCTGCCCATACGGGTATCGGCGTCAGAATTTTGCCTTCCTCGAGTGCCTGAATAACATTAGCGTGAATTTCCACTCCGTACATCTGCTCGGCTTTGTCCACGGGAACAAAATACATATCCATCATTCCCGCTGCATACGCTCCGACAAGAACCACACATCCGTCGAAAGCTTCGGGGGGAATTTTGCCTTCCAAAACATCTATAAGCGAAACGTTTTCATAATCTGAAGGATTGCCCGAATACTTAAACGTCATGACGCTTTTATCCGTAGGATAAGAAACTTCCGCACCTTTGTAATTCATGTATTTTTCATAAATAACCGAACCGAAGCTCTGTTTTCTTGTTCCGTTTTCTTCATCAAAGTACAAAAATGCGCTTCGAACTATACTGTCATCAGCATCCATAATAGCATTCACAAAACCCTGAGAAGTTACTTCTTTCAACTCCGCATACGGCTCTATTATTTCATCAACCGCCATTGTGTTTTTGGTCAGCGTGCCGTCCGCTTCCGCAGTCACTTCGTTTTTGAACGCATATGCCGATGCAAGAACCACATTACCGTATTCTTTGCAGGCATCAACGAATTTTTTGTCGGATTCCGCATCTTTTTCTCCGCTGAACAATACATCAATTCCGATAACTGCCGGTTGGCAATCTTCAGATACGCACAAAGTATTTATGAGGTCTGCATAAACGTCACGATTCCATGTCGAATACTCCCCAAGTTGGTTCATTGTTCGGTCGTCAATTTTGATAATTTTGATTTGCTTATCCGTTAAACCCGCATGATGATACAAAACATCTTCGGTTGCTTTATCCGCCGATTGAAATATTCCCGTATAGATTAAAACGACGGATATTAACGCCCACACTACCGCAATTATAACGGTTTTACATGTCTTGTTCATTCTCTGCAACCCCTTTCTTTATTCTTTTCTGCCGTAATCAAGGCACCCGTCAGAAAAGGCATGGTAAAAGTAATCGGAAAAGCATATCTGGGATGCTGGTAAAAACAGGGCGAAGCCATGCATACCAAAAGACTCAATAAAAGCGGTATCATAAAAATAGTCCACTTAAATCCCTTTTTATTCTTGGCCAAATGATAAACCAGCAAAAACATCCACCACACATATACTCCGACCACGTCAAGAAGTCCCAAAATCGGATTACGAAACATCGCACTGTACCAATCCGACACTTTGTCCTCATAATCTCCCCATCTGGGCGGATAGAACAGATTGTTTTCAGCGGTATATCTTATATCATTAACGGCACCGACATCAAACCATCCGTAAATATGATTGAAAAATGCCTCAAAGTAAACACCCGGATGTTTAAAAAACATTTTGGCCCAAACCGTCAGATATCGAATTACATCCGCATTTGAAGCTTCATCCGAATACTGCCTTTTGATTGGATCGGATATGTTGGGATCATAGAGCGCACCGAGCGACTCAGGTTGGATAAATACCCCTTCCATAACTTCCCACTCTTTTGGTGTTACCTCATCATAGTATTCCCTCACATATCTGGCAGTCTGCTGAAAAGGAATGGACAACGATTCTTTTCCGTTGATTCTTGTGGCCGAAAGACCGTACGTAAGCGCAAGGGTAACCGTCACAAATACTGCAAACGGAAGTATTACATAAATTACTATTCCCAATATCTTCCGCCATATCTTCGCCTCATTCTTCCATAAACAGATTGCAAGCGGTATTGCAGAACCTATTACAAAAATAACTCCGTTGTTTCTAAAAAGCATGACAAGAGAGGCCGAAGACACAACCTCAATTGCGCTCTTTAACGTCATTTTTTTGTCATTTCCATACAGGAAATCAAACAAAACCGTCACATATAGCAAAATCCAAGTAGCAAAAAGAGTATCTTTTATCGTGGTTGTCGCGAAGTTTGAATACATTGGAGCAAAAATATAAATTAGCATTACCGCAAAAATATAAATTCTGTTCACTTCCTTTTTGTACAAAACGTGAAGACTGTAGCTCATAACAAAAATCAATGATACAGTCTGAATCAGGACATGAAGATACAATCCTCTGTTGTAGGAGCCAAGCATTTTTCCGATTTCAAGACACACTTTCAAAAGAAGCGTATCCGTCAAGGGATGAATGTTATCATACGCATATCTTCCTACCCCCTGCCAAATCTGATATGACGCATCTGCGTTCAAGGCACCGGGATAACATATCAAAAGAATCGGCAACCATATTACCAGAATAATTCCGGACGTCTTAAGTATTCCTGTTTTCCCTTTGATAATCGCGTCAAACCATCTCAATGAATCTTCTTTCTTCGACAATGCGTAAAAAGCATTATTCACTATAACGTACACACGGTAAAAAAATAAAGTATATCCTATAAGACATAAAAACGACTGTAACAATCTCTTTTTTGACCCCCACAAAAGTTCTGTGGAATTCATAGGTGCATATACCTTACCGACAAGGAGAAAAAACGCTGTTAACGAAGCGAAAACAAGAATCGTTTTGCTAATTTTACATTCCTTTGCATCAAAACAGCTGTAAAAAATATAAAATACAAATGTAAGTAACACCGTCAAATAATTAAACTTTCCGGGAAAATCAAGAAAATCAACCGTAAAAGCATTGGCTGTCAATAGCGCAAAGCATAGTAATTTTGCAATTTTGAAACTCTTATTCTCCGTGATTCTTCGTATCATAGTATTTCTCCGAATTAATATAATAATACCCTGATGTTTTTGCGACAACTACGACTTTTTTTATCATAACTTATAAAGAGTCCGGCAAATTGCTGAACTCTTTATCATGTCAAATTTATTTACTTTCTTCTTTATTTTTATTGAAGTAAATCAGTGTACCTGCCAAAGCACCCAAGCTTATAACAAAAAGTACAATCCACAAAACCATATGACCGTTATCGCCTGTTTTGGGAGTAGTAGAATCGCCTTCCACGATTGTAATGTTTGCCAAAGCGCTTCCGTCCTCCGAAACAATTTCAACCGTATGCTTTCCATTGGACATATTATTTAAATACAAAGGTAAAATCGTTATTCTGGTGGAACCTGACACTCCATTGTAATTTTTGGAATCCAGCGTAACTCCGTCAAACTTTACTCCCTTAAATTTGGAAAATTCAGCGTTCGATACTACCAAAAGTCCATTTTTCGAATTCTTTATCCACGTGCTGTTATTTCCCTCAACAATCGAATAACCGCTGTTTCCGCCTCCTCCGGGAGTAGGCTGCGGTGTGGGGCTTGGGTCATTGTTCTTTTCCCACGATGCAATAAGTGTAATATCCGATTGAATACTTGTATCAAAACTAAATTCTTCATCGTTATATAACTAACACTTAAATGTAAAGCCTTCTCTTATCGGATTAATGTTGGGTTTGCTTGCCTTATCACCTTTTTTTACAGTTTGAGAATTAGGTGCGTACAAACCGCCATTCGCATCAAAGCTTACCTTATAACCGGATGGGGTTAATTTTTCTATGTATCCGTCTCCGCCGACACTTTTCCACGTTTCAATGTTGTCTATAGGCTTTGTTCCGCTTGCATCTTCAAAATACCCATGGCAGTCTTTGCACTGATAATAGTCCTTATAACCCGCATTATCTTCGGTAGCCGGCTTTCCGTCAAACTTTGTCATGTCATGTACATGCGGCTTTTCTTCCCATATTGCTTTAAGTGTAAGATCTGATGTAACGGAAGTATTCGAAAAATCGAACTTATTAACACCGTCTGCTGACCAACCCTTAAAATTATATCCTTCTTTGGAAGGAGAATTCGTCGGTGCTGTTGCCTTCTCTCCTTTGTATAATTTCTGGCTTGAAGGAGCCGGTGAGCCTCCGTTTGCATCAAATGTTATCGTATATTTAAGTTTATCGAGATATCCTCTTCCGTTTACCGACTTCCATGCGTCTATATCGGTTATCGGTGTTGCTCCCGTTGATTCTTCAAACAAATCGCCGCAATCGTCATCGGAACATTTATAATAATCTTTCCATCCGGGCGCATCATAAGTAGGAGCCTGGCCATCAATCTTTGCAATGGTATGTATATGATCTGTGCTGATAAATCGTGACGTAACTTTAGCGTCTCCGGCAGGCATTGTAAACCAATGCACAAATGATTTATCCGGGTCAGTGTCCTTATTAATGGGAATCTGTCCGTCATTAACTTGTATTTTCTTTAATACGTAACCGGAATTAGCTTCAACGGCGATTCCTACCAAATTACCTTCTTTTGCATATCCGCGCGGCACATCCGAATCGGGGTCAAAAATATCTGCCCCACCGTTTTGTGACGGAACAATCTCTACCCTATGATATCCTGATTCTTTTGTTGCCAATTCCAAGAAACTACCATTAACGGATGGCCAATAATTCTCATTGTCGGGAATAATATATTGTCCGTACTGACCACCGTTCGTAGTAATCCATCCTGTAGTCGAGGTTGCATAAGTAGTGCCTTGAAGTGTTATACCTACCTTCATACCTTCCGGAAAATAACTTACCTCGTCAAATGCTATCCTGCAAGATTCGCCGGGAATATGCAAATTGTTTTCTCCGTTAAAGAGATCGGCCGTATTTCCGGTAATATTCAAACTGCCGCCGATTTTTAATGGATTAGTACAATTAATGTTTCCATAAACACCGCCTCCGCAAGTTCCTGCGGAATTATTCGTAATTTCGCCTCCAACCAGAAAAACACCGCTGCTATTCGTGTACAATCCGCCACCTATACTTCCTGCTCTGTTTCCGCTGATTGTACCTCCGTACATATGAAATGGTCCGCCGGAATAGACACCTCCGCCGTACCATGCGGATTCATTATCGATAATGCTTCCGCCAAACATATCAAAGGCGCCACCGCTTGCTATGCAAACACCTCCGCCGCTTCCGTGGTCTTCCGTAACATTATTTCCGGTAATTATTCCGCCATACATGTTAAAGATAGCAAGATCATCAACATATACACCGCCACCTTCAACTATATAATTGTGTGCGTCACCCTTTCCTCCGGTAATCTTTCCTTTTTCCTGACAATCATAAAGGTTCAACGTTTTAAAAGACATGACTTTGATTACACAGCCTGAAGTTCCCGTAAGCGTAATATTATGTCCGTTAAGACACAAATCAATATCATTTGAAACTTCCCACGTACTGCTTATATTGACATCTTTTGTCAGATAGTAACTTCCGGCAGACGAAGGGAGCGACGTTTCTTCGTTCCACGCAGTCCATGTATCATGATTGCAACCGCTCGCAAGAGCCTTTTGCGGAATCATCAAAACAGCCATGAACAATAAAACAGAAACTATTCCACATAACCATTTTTTCATCTCGAAAAACCTCCAATTAACTATATAGTTCAATGCTATATTTATCGAATAACAATGTCAAGATATATATGATATTTCATTCTTTTATTTTTTTGGCCACCACCGCAAATCTTCCGTCCTCGGTATGATAACTGCAGGTTGACAGGGTAATCAGCTCATCACCGTATATTGCGGTCAATCCGGTATCGTAAAGAGCCGCCTTTTGTATGCCTTCCATATATTCCTCAAAGACCTTTGGCTCTGTCAAATCCGCATATTTGTAATATTTGAAACTGTCATTATCCAGAATCGCATCCGAATAAAATACAGCGATAATTTCATACCTCGCGTTCTCATTAATTGTATCAAAATTTATTATTCTATGGCTTTCCCAGTAATCCTTGTCCGCATATTTCTGTAACGATGCGAACATGGTTCCGTTCTTCATATGATGGGCATATATTATGTAATTTCCGCAACCCTCATACGATGAAGCATCCATAAAAGGAGTACCGCTTTGCGAATCGCTCTTGTCAAAGGCTCTCCTCAAGTAATACTCCGAATCTTCAGGTGTATGCATAACCGGATAATTGATAGGCGTATCTTCTATCTTAATCCATCCGAAGAAATCATTATTCATTTCATACAATTTGCCGTAAGGTGATATATTTTCTTCGGATACATTTGACGATTCGTCTTCTACGAATAATTGTTCATTGCCTTCTTTGTCGATGTCTGTTTTGGCTTTTTCCTGTTCAACAATCAGAGCAATCTGCTCAAAAGCCTCTTTTTCCCGATGATTTCTTATCATTGTCGAAACTATCATAAACAACGAAAACAGTGCGGTTACGGAAAATATTAAAACCATGAATAATAATATTTTGTTTTTTCGCGATATCTTTAGTTTTTTAAATTTACGCTTTTTCATTTAATCGAATTCTCCCGATTACGATTCTTCGGTGAATAGTATTATTGTACCAATACCAATTGCATTTTTCCTGATTTATCTATAATAGGCAATTGATCGCTGAGACGAATATTTAGTTCCAAATACTCTTTTGGCACAAAAACGGTAGCATAAAATCCGTCCGTAGGAATAATGTATACAACCGGACGTTTACTCATTAAAGCAGGTACCAAAGGTACTAATTCTACATGAATAAAGGTACCGATTATAAATGTATATCGATACCTTTATACTGTATAAAATATGTATTTACTTTACAATAGCCCTAGTTTCCTCGTCTGTCATTACCGTTTTGCTCATAATACAGCTGCTTGCAGGCATACATTGCTTCATCTGCACGCTTCTGTGCATCACGTACATCTTCATTGGCATGTCGAACAGCTATACCTGATGCTGCAGATATCTCCATTCCGAGTTCATTTGATTTTTTCTTGAAAATAGCCTCGGTTTTCTTTATAACTTCTTTTCCGTTTTCTTCATCTTCAGTCAACAGAATTGCCACGAATTCATCGCCGCCGATACGGAACACTTTTCCACATGAGGCAGCTGCTTCCTTAATTCCGCCTCCTACAGCTGCTATGAGTTTGTCACCTGCTTCATGTCCCATGGTATCATTGGTTTTCTTTAATCCGTTTACATCAAACAGAAGCATCAGATAAGAACCCTTCTTACTGATTCTGTCCACATACGATTTAAAATATGTATAGGAACCTACCTCAGATAAAGCGTCATACTTACTTTCAATTTCGATTACGAAGTCATAATAAAGAATGATAAGAAGTGCCGAGCCGATGAAGCCGTCCTGGAACATTTCAGACTCGAGAACCTGTAGCACAATAGCAAGTGCTTCAAGTGAAAACAAAAAGATCATTCGCACAATATCTTCTTTTTCACATTTCTTATATTTTTTGAAGTTAATAACGATAAGAACGATAAATCCGGCAACCAGATATAAGGATGCGAGCGGCTGATAAACTCCCTTTTCAAACGTTCCATCCGGATATATAACAAACAGCCACCCCGTTATCGGAGAAGAAAGCGCCATTATTACAATTATGCCACCGATTATCTCAAACACTCTCATTACCGCACTTTTCCAAGAACGTAACGAGCCGATAAAGAAAAGGAAATATACAACCGAAGCAAAGTCAATCAGAAATGAAGAAACAAGTGCCAGCCAATAAACATGATGAACACCTGCATAATCTCTTCCCACTACGGCAGATAATGCAACAACCACACATAAAGCCGTAATATCATATTGGAAGTTACGCTTTCTTTCCATGTACGCACTGTGCCGTACAATTGATACCAATAGAATGAGCGCAACCGTCGTTAACAAATATATACCGTAATTTACCAT
>JAZQQI010000052.1:0-12626 GCA_045628965.1 Lachnospiraceae bacterium
TGTCAAACTGTTGCATATTGGTTACTTTTTCATCCGGAAGGTCTTTACAAACCCAAACTGTAATATACGGAAATCTCCAGTTCTTCTCTTTATACTCATCAATTAAAGTATGTATAACTTCTTCGTAGAATTCGGCTCCTCTCTGATTAAAATCAGCTTCTTTAACCATTAGATTAAAACATACTCCTGTCTCGAGCATAAATTGGTCAATCGTAAGATCAAAATTAATCGGCTGTGTTCTTTCTTTTTTGTCTACGAGCAAAAGATATTCATCTAACGTATTGTCAAAAATCCCCTCCAAAATAGGCTTCACAAACTTTTCCCTATAGAACACCTGCATATAATCACATTCAATATCATCGGCAGTTTTGCCTCTTTTTAATGTAATCGTATTCCCGGGTAAATTCTTTGACTGCATAAAGATAAAATCAGAACTCCTAAAAGCATCTGCCGGCGTAATTCTATACACCGTAATCTCATCTTCAAACATAACACCGTAAGACTTGGCCATATATTCCTCAACCTGTGTCTTAACTTCTTCTTCTGATAAGAATTGTTCAAGCATAATTCCCATTCCTCCTAATTAAAAACTCCCTTTTATAATTTATTTCAAAAGGACGCCATTGGCATCTGTTTTGATTTTTCCTGAAAATATTAATATTGCTTCCACCCATCCCCATATCATTGTTGGAATGCATCCCAAATAAAACAAAACGTCAACAAATCCAACAAAAAGCATTGGTCCCCAAATAGCTAATCCTATTCCTAATGTACCAATTATCATTAACAAACTGAACACGAAAATCGCTATTCCAACAACAATTCCTAAATTACCTAAAGCCAAAAACAATCCGCCAATCGACATCTGAATTATACCTTTTGTTCTATAACCAAGATAAAAATTATGCACTCCAAGGAATCCTAAGAATATCGCAAGAAGTCCTGCTCTTGTTTTTGATTTTGTCTTAATGTTTTCTTCCATTTTAATTTCCCTTATAATAGATTTTTATTTCAAAAGGACGCCATTGGCATCTGTTTTGATTTTTCCTGAAAATATTAATATTGCTTCCACCCATCCCCATATCATCGCAGGTATACATCCAACATAATACCTACAATTCCAAAAACAAACAAAAGCAATCGGGTTAAAAACTTCTGTCATCGTTTTGGATATAGTAATTGCAGCCACAAAAGAAACAAAAAGAAATGCTATTCCCGGGAGAAGCCCTAAATTGCCACTAACAAAAAACGGTCCGGAAATCAACAACTGAATTATACCTTTTGTTTTATGTCCAAGATAGAAATTATGCACTCCAAGGAATCCTAAGAATATAGCAAGAAGACCAGCTTTAATTTTTGATTTTGGCTTAATAATTTCTTCCATTTTGAAAAACCTCAATATTAATAATATAAAACATAACCATTCATAATTTTATACAATTTTACATAATTTTACAACATTATATTAGTAAATACGCAATCAAAATCAAAATAATATTCATAAATAACATAAAAAACCTCTTACGGAAAATCCGTAAGAGGTTTAATTCTACTTAGCGTAATCAATTACTCTTGTCTCTCTTATGACATTTACCTTTACCTGACCGGGATATTTCAATTCATCCTCAATCTTCTTTGAAATGTCATGAGCCAGCAATACCATATCGTCATCTGTAATCTTTTCGGGTATTACCAGTACTCGTATTTCTCTACCTGCATGAATTGCAAAAGATTTGTCTACACCTTCAAAATTGTTGGATAAGTCTTCTAACTCTTTAAGTCTTGTTGTATAAGCCCCAAGTGTTTCTCTTCTCGCACCGGGTCTTGCAGCTGAAATAGCATCTGCAGCCTGAACAATTCTAGCGATAATTGATGTCGGTTCTACATCGCCATGATGAGATTCAACGGCATTTATAACAACCGCCGGTTCATGAAACTTACGGCAAAGTTCCGCACCAAGCGTAACATGTGTGCCTTCCTGGTCATGATCAACCGCTTTGCCGATATCATGAAGAAGTCCCGCACGTTTAGCCATCTTCGGATCAACACCGATCTCACTTGCTAGAAGCCCTGCAATATGAGCTACTTCAATTGAATGTTTCAAAGCATTCTGTCCGAAACTTGTTCGGAAATGAAGTTTACCGAGAATTTTAATAAGTTCCGGTGAAACACCATGAACGCCTGCTTCCAAAGCGGCATTCTCACCTTCTTCTTTCATAATCGCATCAACTTCTTTTTGTGCTTTTTCAACCGATTCTTCAATTTTTGCCGGATGAATTCTTCCGTCAAGAATAAGTTTTTCAAGAGCAATTCTTGCAACTTCTCTTCTAACGGCATCAAATCCCGAAAGAACAACGGCTTCCGGAGTATCATCGATGATAAATTCAACTCCCGTCATTTGCTCAAGAGTTCTGATATTTCTTCCCTCACGACCGATAATTCTTCCCTTCATATCATCATTAGGAAGATTAACAACCGAAATCGCAACATCAGAAACATGATCAGCAGCACAACGCTGAATAGCGTTAACTACACACTCTTTCGCTTTTTGAGAACTCTCGTCCTTAATCTGAGCTTCCATCTCTTTAATACGGACAGCTTTCTCATGTTTTACATCTTCTTCAACAATTTTTAACAAATACTCTTTTGCTTCTTCAGAGGTGTAACCTGAAATACGTTCAAGTTCCTGTAATCTTTGTTCGTTCAATTTAGAAATTGCTTCTATTTCTTTGTTAAGTTCATTTTCCTTGGTTTGAAGCGCTGATTCTTTCTTCTCAATCTGCTCAAGTTTCTTATCTACGCTTTCTTCCTTCTGCTGAACTCTTCGTTCCGATCTTTGAAGCTCTGCTCTGCGTTCCTTATTTTCCTTCTCTATTTCGTTTTTAACACGAATAGATTCTTCTTTGATTTCAAGTAATCCTTCTCGCTTTTTAGCTTCAGCATTTTCGATAGCCTTATCATAAATCTCTCTGGCCTTTTCATCTGCATCGCCAATTTTTTTCTTAATGTTGTTCTTGTAAACAAAGAATGTAATAAGAGCTGAGACGCAAGCTGCAACAACAATCGAGACAACAACGGAAATTATCAAAGCAAGTCCGCTAACTTGTCCTAACATTTACAGTCTTACCTCCTTATTCAGTTATCATTGTACAATATGATTAATAGGGTTACCCCTAAATGTCAAACTACAACATTTATATATTACTTTGTTTACAAATAGATGTCAAGAAATTATTGTTATACAAAGCCTTCAAAATACGCTATATAGGGTATTATTCTCCTTTTATAACACTACGAATCGTATCATACGAGAAACCTTTTGTGAGAAGATACTTTATCATCTTTCCTTCTTTGTCATAATTATGTTCTTCTTCAAAGTAATGTTTCTTAACAAGAATATTATGAATCAATTCCGCTTCATCCATCACATCTCCGTCCATTTTAAGTTCTTCATATAATTCAAGCGCTTTTTCAGGAGATATTCCCTTTGCCGATAGACCTCTTAATATATCATTTTTACTCATTTTTAATGATTTTGCCTCTATATACATTAAAGCAAATCTTTCATCATCAATAAGTCTTTCCTCTATCATGCGGGATACGGCATATTCAACAACCTCATCAATATAACCGTCATTATAGAGCTTATCCCTAAGCATTTTTTCAGTCATATCTCTTCCCGTCAGTATCCCCGAGCATCTGTTAACAGCTCTTTTCTTAGTAATTTCTATCAATTCATTATAATCAGAATCTTTGTATTCTCCTACGGCTATCTCATATTTCAACAAATCGCCCTTGTATAATACAAGAGCGATTCCATTATCAAATGAAATTCTGACCTTCTTGGAATTGATATCAACAATTTCAAGAATTTCCATATCTATTCCTCCCCTGCGCCTTGAAGGTTAAAATGCTCTCTAACCTTTTGTTCAACAACCTTAAGCACATCCGGATTGTCTTGAAGATATTGTTTGGCATTCTCTCTGCCTTGGCCTATTTTATTGCCGTCATATGCATACCAAGCCCCCGCCTTAGAAATTATGTCAGTCTCCGTTGCGAGATCAAGCAAATCTCCGACATATGAGATACCTTCTCCAAACATAATATCAAATTCCGCTTCCTTAAAAGGAGGAGCAACCTTATTCTTAACTATTTTAGCTTTGGTTCTGTTGCCTACAACTTCACCATTAACCTTAATCTGGTCAGTCTTTCTAATCTCCATACGGACTGATGAATAAAATTTAAGTGCATTACCGCCTGTCGTCACCTGAGGATTTCCGTAAAATACACCGACTTTCTCACGAAGCTGATTGATAAATACAACTGTACAGTTCGTCTTTCCTATAGCACCGGTAAGCTTTCTCAATGCTTGTGACATAAGTCTTGCCTGAAGTCCAACATGCGCATCTCCCATATCACCTTCAAGTTCAGCTTTTGGCACAAGTGCTGCAACAGAGTCAACCACAACAAGGTCTATCGCGCCGGAACGTACCATTGTCTCAGTAATTTCCAACGCCTGTTCACCGTTATCCGGCTGGGAAATATACAAATTGTCAACATCTACTCCGATGGCCTTCGCATACGAAGGATCAAGAGCATGTTCGGCATCTATAAATCCGCATATACCGCCTCTCTTTTGTACTTCTGCAATCATGTGAAGCGTAACAGTTGTTTTACCCGACGACTCAGGTCCGTAAATTTCAATCACTCTTCCCTTAGGTATACCTCCCAATCCAAGTGCAATATCAAGGCTTATTGAACCTGTGGGTATAGTTTCAACATTCATCTGACTTGCAGGATCGCCGAGTTTCATAACAGCACCTTTGCCATATTGTTTCTCTATCTGTGTAAGCGCCGCTTCAAGCGCTTTAAGCTTATCTTCTCTTTCCATAATAACCTCCGTTCAAACATTTGTTCTTGTTATATAATAAATCAAACACTTGTTCTTGTCAATAAAAAAATTACACAATCAAATCAACCAACTCCATTCTTCAAAATATTGATTTGGGAAAACCCGAATACGATTGATTCGGTACGAAGATAATATGATAATATCATTGATTATACCCGATATCAACAGAATTGATTAAATTTGTTTTGATTTTTTGTCCTAATGTTTTTAGTTAGTTTCTTCTGAATCGTCAGACTCTTCTTCACCCGATTCATCCGGTACATATACTTCAAAGGTATAAAAGCCTATTCCGTTTTCTTTTTCATATTTTTCCTGATCAAATTGGGAAGCAAAATCGGTATCAAACGAAAAGTCGTCCGATATATAGTCACCAAAATCACTTATAGTAACTGTAACATATCCGGAATTATATCCATATCTGTAATTAACCCCGGCTTCCATGCCTACAGGTGTAAAAAACAAAATAATACCGCTTGGGTCTTCAAATACTTCCCTGACTTTTTGTGTTGAACAATTGTTAATGGCATACACAAAGCTGTTTTGCACATTGGAGCGTTCGACAAAATATTCAACAAATTCATCGTCCGAATCAAGCAATTCATTATTATCAAAAATACACGCGTTTTTCATGTCAACATTGATTGAAGAAAAATAACAGTTATACACTTCGGAGCCTAAATAAGAATAACAGTCATACACAACACTCAAAATCTCATCATTATTGTACAAAATATATGAATCTGCATAAACAGAATACGAATTGGATGTCAAATTATCCGGAATATCGGAAATCATGGCATACAGATTTTGGTATACTCTCTTTTCGGATTCTTTATTTACTTCAGAAAAATCTTCGGTATCCGACTTAATCACATAATATGCTCCGTACAGGTTGCAATACAATCCATCATAATTCCCTTCAACACGTACAAATCTTCTTTCAACATCATAATCATATGAATCATCATACATGTCAGCCAAATCATTGAAATATGGCTTGTCAAAATCATCGGCAGTCATTTGCACATGTTCTTTTCCTGATGACATAACATAATAATCCCCGTAAAAATAATCCTCCTCAGGTGTGGAAACAATGTCATTCCATTCATTTGCCTGTGCAAGATAATTAAGCATATCATCATAATCGTAATCGCAAACATTATAGCCCGAAGGCACTATATACTCACAATATTCTTCCTGATAATTGTTATTGTCTTCTTCTTCATCGTCATTTTCATTATCCTCATCAATCACATCAGGCACTGTCCATTGCGGCGAAGGCGATGGCGATAAATTAGTTTGGGAAGTTGCCGAATTTGCCGTTGAAGCAACGGTATTATACTTTACTAAGCCGGGCACAACCAAAAATCCGACAATAAATGCAATCACAACAATCAAAAAGGCAATCACGACTACGCATACAATAATCGGAAATACCCACCAATAGTTTTTCTTTTTTTTGTCGGAAATATTGCCTTTTTCTTCCACATCAATATATTCGGCCTGATATTCAGATATGTTGTCATCATCTAAGGACATGTCATACCCGCAATTATCACATATATCATTCTGAGTAACCGCCCCGCACCTTGGACAAAACTTAAATGTATTATTGCTCATTTTTCTCACCTTAAATACAAGTAATCTAAAAAACACATTTGAAACCAAACACAATAAATATCATTTTATTCCGAATTCGGTTTCACTAATGTATTTCAAAATATTCATTCTCGCAACTGAAAGAGCCGCCGTTGCAGCGCAATCTCTTATCTTTTGTCTGTCTCCTTTGAATCTGTACTCATAAACAGATACATTTCCCTTAACATTACATCCGATATAAACAAGCCCTACAGGCTTTTCTTTTGTACCGCCGTCGGGACCTGCAAGTCCGGTTACAGAAATAACAACGTCAGGCTTCATCGGCATATCTTCCGCTTCTGCCATTTCACGACATACTTCTTTGGAAACTGCAGTGTATTTTTGAAGAGTTGAATTTTTAACTCCGAGAATTTTGTGTTTTGCCTTATCGGAATACGTAACGTAACTTGACTTAACTATATCGGAAGCTCCGGGCACATTAATAAGTCTTGATGCAATAATTCCTCCCGTACAAGACTCTGCCGTTGATATCGTAAGCTTATTTGCCAGAAGAATTTCGGCGAGTGATTCTTCAAGGGTTACTTCATCTTTCGTGGTGAAAATATATTCGCCCACGACCGTCTTCAAATCTTTTACCACCGGCTTAATAAGCTTATCGCACTCTTTATCGTTCGAAGCCCTGGCTACCACATGAACGTGAACTTCTCCGACTTTGGCATGAAGCGAAACTTTTGGATTCGAATACTTCTTTATGATATCTTTAACCCTGCTTTCAAGTTCAGCTTCTGTAATGCCCGATATTTTAACCGTCTTTGTTACTATCGTCGAATCGGAAATGTCCTTAAGATAAGGAATAACTCTTTCTCTGAACATTGGAACAAGTTCATTGGGTTGGCCCGGAAGAAGAATATATTTGCAATCCGAAGTTTCAATAATCTCGCCGCATGAATGACCGAAATCATTATACAAAACCTTGGAACCCTTAAATACAAGCGCCTGTTTAAAACTGTTGTCGGTGATTTTCTTTCCTCTGGCTTTAAAAATAGCCACAAGTTTATCCTTGGCAATTTTATCCTCAACAAGAGGTATCTGCAAATAAGACGATACCGTTTCTTTTGTAATATCGTCTTCCGTAGGTCCCATACCGCCCGTCAAAACAACAATATCGGAACGTTTTGATGCCGACTCCAAAAGCATACAAATATTATCTTTGTTATCTCCGACGACACTTTGAAAAAACGATTCAAATCCCAGCTTTGAAAATTCTTCAGCCAGGAATGAACCGTTAGTATTCACAATATTACCGAGAAGAAGTTCGTCGCCTACCGCAATCTGTTCAACAACCATACATCCACCCCGAAATCAATCTTTCTTTTTTCCGCCGAGTTTTCCTTTATCCATATCATGGAAAACACTTCTGTTTTTATAAATATAATCAAATAACGAATAAAGAGTAAAGAACAAAACCACCCATTCAAGAATTATCGAAACAATTTCAAGCTTATCAATGTCTGCGATAAGAAACCCTATCATAAACATCTGAAGCGTGGTTTTTATTTTGCCAAGCCACCCTGCGGCAATAACTACGCCTTTGTCAGACGCCATCGTTCTAAAGCCGTTTATGGCAAAATCTCTCGCTATAATAAGAAGAACCAGATATACAAAAAAACCGTTTTCTTCATAAAGTTTCGTCAAAAGGCAAATAAGTGCGGAGCATACAAGAAGCTTATCTGCAAGCGGATCCATAAATTTACCGAAATTCGAAATCATGTTGAATTTTCTTGCGATAAAACCGTCAAGAAAATCAGTAAGCGACGCCCCGATGAAAAGTCCGAGTGCAATCCACTTACTGCCGGGAACATAATCTGTCATCAAAAAGAAAATAAAAAACGGGACGGCCACTACTCTGACCATCGTAATCTTATTGGCAAGATTCATAACAAATATCTCCAATTAAATCATATTCATTGTAATCGGTGATTTTGACAAGCACAAAGCTTCCGCTTATTAGATTTGAAGCATTTCGAATAAATACGCAACCGTCAACATCCGGCGCATCTCTGTAGATTCTGCCAACATACACATCATTTTCGGGATCGTAACCTTCAACAATCGTATTCTGAATTGTACCTACAAACTGCTTGTTGACCTCCTTGGATATTTGAGACTGAAGCTTCATTATTTCTTTTTGTCTCTTAGTCTTGACTCCTGCTTTTACCTGATTTTCAAAATCGTAAGCCAAAGTTCCCTCTTCTCTCGAATACTTAAAGACACCTAACCTGTCAAACTTTATCTCTTTGACAAAAGAAACAAGATTCTCATGGTCTTCGTCCGTTTCACCCGGAAAACCGCTGATAAGTGATGTTCGCAAAGTAATTTCGGGGATTTCTTTACGAAGCTTTTCGATTATTTCCCTCAAATCCTTATTGGACGTTCTTCTGCCCATGCGCATCAGAATTTTGTCGGAAGAATGTTGAATAGGAAGATCCAGATATTTGCAAACCTTATCGTTTTGTTTAATCACTTTGATTAATTCGTCATCAATCTCTTCCGGATAAGCATACAGAATTCTTATCCATTCAATTCCTTCAATCTTCGACAACTCCTCAATAAGTTTCGGAAGATACTTCTCATTATACAAATCTACGCCGTAAACCGTAGTTTCCTGAGCTACAAGAATTAACTCCTTCACTCCTTCTAAAGCTAATTTTTCAGCTTCTTTCAGAAGTTCTTCTTTGGGAACGGAACGATATGAACCTCTTATATTCGGTATTGCGCAATAAGTACATTTTTTATCGCAGCCTTCAGCAATTTTCAAATACGCATAATAAAACGGCGGTATCGGAAACCTCGTACCCTCAATATGCAAAGGAAGGTTAATATCGGGCAAATCATATACTTTTATGCCGGAAACGATTTCTTTTAAATCCGTAAGAACATTATTAATCGCACTTATTCCGAGGAATCCGTCAATTTCAGGTATTAACTCTTTTAAATCTTCATAATATCTCTGTGACAGACATCCCGAAATAACGAGAAATTTCAAATTATTCTTTTTCAATTCGGCAAGTTCGATAATTGTCTCGATACTTTCTTCTTTTGCGTCATTTATAAAAGCACATGTATTCACAAAAGCAATATCGGCTTCATCCGCATCATCCGTAATTTCGTATTCTTTTGACAAAAGACCGAGCATATGAGAAGAATCCGCAAGATTCTTGTCGCAACCCAGTGACAAAAAATAAATTTTCATAAATCACCGAAAAAAGCCCTTAAAAGGGCAATTTCTTTCAGCCCAATACCTTAATTTTAGAATTATTTAGCTCTTCTACAGCTATTGATAAGGGCTTTTCGTTAGCATTATCTACCAAGGGTTCAGCACCATCGATAATCTGACGTGCTCTTTTTGATGTAGCCATTACGATTGAGTAACGTGAATTGACAACGGGTGAATCTCCAGCCTCCACGGCATCGTAATTGACAACATTCATAAGGTCTGTGTAAGACGGATGTAACATATCTATTCTCCTTTCGAAATTAAATCAAGTTCTTTTTTTATATCAGCAATCATATTTTGTTTCCTGTCAGGTGTATTGTGGGCGGACAATATCATATTGTTCAATTCTTCAACACACTCGTCAAGATTGTCGTTAATAACAAGATAGTCGTATTTACTTATCCATTCGGCCTCTTCCTTTGCACGCGACAGACGCCTTTGAATCTGTTCTTCCGTTTCAGTATTTCTGCCTTTAAGACGAAGATACAAATCGTTTGCGGTAGGCGGCGTAACGAATAAAAGAAGTGTATTGGGAAATTTCTTTTTTATCTGTAAAGCGCCCTGAACTTCTATTTCAAGAATAACATCCTTACCTTCTGCAATCTGTTTTTCAACGTAGGCCCTCGGCGTTCCGTAATAATTACCGCAATAGGAAGCATATTCAAGAAGGCCGTTCTCAGAAATGGTCTTTTCGAAATTCTGATGACTCACAAAGAAATAATGTTCGCCGTCAATCTCGCCTTCTCTCTTGTCACGTGTTGTCATTGATATGCTTAATGCATAATTATCAAATTTTTCAATGAGTTTCTTTACAAGTGTACCCTTGCCTGCACCGGAAAAGCCTGAAATAACAACTAAAATCCCGTTCCTATCCATAATTCTCCTTATTCGATATTCTGAATCTGCTCTCTTATCTTCTCAATATCGGTTTTGATGGTAATTGCAACATTTGAAATTTCCAAATCAGTTGATTTGGAAAGAGTCGTATTTGCCTCTCTGTTAAGTTCCTGAGCAACAAAATCAAGTCTTTTTCCTACCGCACCGCCATTTGTAAGCGATTCGATTGTTGAATCGATGTGACTCTTTAATCTTACAAGTTCTTCGTCAACGCAAACCTTATCGGAATAAATGCAAACCTCAGTAAGAATTCTTGCTTCATCAATCTGTTTGTCTTCAAGAACTTCTTTTATCTTAGCAGTAAGTTTTTCCTTATAATTCTCGATAACAACAGGTGATTTTTGCTCGATAAACTCAACATTCTTTTTCATAACTTCAAGTTTTTCAAGCAAATCTTTCCTTAAATTCTCGCCTTCTTTTATTCTCGAAACTATAAAAACGTCACATGCTTCCAAAAGACATTCTTTTAAGAGTTTCCAAGTCTCGTCTTCGGAAACGTTATCGTCTTCCATTGTAAGTACTTCCGGCATTCTCGAAAGAGCCGAAACCCTGATGTCGTCATCAATGCCGAATTCTTCGGACATTATCTTGAAATACTTCATATATTCCGCAGCAACTTCAGAATTGTATTTAATGTTGACACTGTCCTTTGAATAATCTTCATAAGTAACGTACACGTCAACTTTTCCTCTTTGAATATAATCTTTAAGTACGTCTCTAATATCGGCTTCAAAGCAATTGAATTTTCTCGGAAGTTTAATTGACAGATCAAGATATCTGTGATTTACCGACTTGATTTCAACTGTACATTTTCCTGTTTCCGTTACCTTTTCAGCCCGTCCGTAACCGGTCATGCTTTTAATCATAAATAACCACCCCTCGACCTTCAGAAGTCAAAATTTCGACCCGGTCGTTTAATATTATTAGTGTGAAATGCTTTTTCACATACAGATTTATTATACTTCATGAAGTACTGATAGTCAATTTAAATACGTTCAAAAGAAAATTCCGATAAATCTCCTGTGGCAACAAGCGAATAATATGTATGATAAATAACATTTCCTACCGAGCCTTCGGCAGGTTTCTTTATATGTTTCTTTCTCGTGTAATCAACTTCATGCTTCGCATTGTCGGTATGCTTTGAATATTTTACAGCAAGTGCACCGCAAGCCTCAAAAACATCATTGGGCATATCCCATTCGTTTGCGGGATTTTCCTTATCACATTTAACGATAACATGCGAACCGGGAACACCCTTTGCGTGAAACCACCAATCATTACCCGTCGCACATTTAAAAGTGACATATTCGTTTTGAATGTTGTTTTTACCAAGATAAATGTCATAATCTTTGTATTTTAAATGTGTAATTTTTGATTTGGGCGATTTTCCTTTGGCTTTTGGATTCTTTTTAATGAAACCTTTTTCATAAAGCTCTTCTTTTATTTCCGAAAGTTCGCCTTCCGATGAAGCCAACTCAATATAAGTCATTATACTTTCAAGATATTCAATTTCCTTTTGGACCGTATCCGTTTGAGTTGCCAAAGCCAGTTCGGTACGTTTGAGCTTGTTGTATTTTGAATAATAGGACTGTGAATTCTCAAATACTGTCTTTGAGGGATTAAGAGGAATCAATACTTTCTCGTTGTTATAGTAATCAAGTGCCTCGTAGGACTTCTCTCCGCCCTTCAAATCATAGGAATATGCCTGAAGAAGTTCCCCATACAGTTTGTATTTGTCCTTATTCTTCGTATCCTCAAGCTGCTTTTTTTGAAGATCAAGTTTTTTCAAATCCTTATCAAGAATGTTGGTAACAAGCTTTCTTAAATCAAGAGACTTTGAACGCATATTGTTTGATTTGTTTTTTTCATTATAAAAATCAAACAAAAGTTTTGAGACGGAATCGTATTTCTTTATTTCTTCGTCTTCTTTGTTTTCGATTG
>JAZQQI010000053.1:0-6729 GCA_045628965.1 Lachnospiraceae bacterium
GAAAGTTTTTGCAGGCATGGAAAGAGAAGGGTATTGATAATCTGCTTACGGTATTGATAATGAAAAATTGTGAGGCTGTAACATGGACAATGGAGACTAATTTTGCCGAAAAAACACCAATTAGTATTTGTAATGGATAACTCTAAAAGTGTAATTTAGGTGTAATACGTTATAAATAATGAAGAACAAGCCCGGAAGGATTAGGTGTTTATGAAGATATCAGGAAAAAGGAAATCATTTATTTTTTATCATTTTGTGCTTTTTATGGTTGCGGTATTGTTGTTAAATTTGCCTGCGTCTTCGGTGTATGCGGCAGAAAACAATCCGGAAGGCAGTATTATTTCGTTCCCGAAAATTGAAAATCTGGATGATGATTATATGGATACAAATAACGGAACCATAAGTACACTTTTAGCTACGGGAACGGTAAAAACAAACTATGGAACGATTGAGACGTCAAACGGAACAGTTACGGAAAATTGCGGTATTATAAAAAAACTACTGGCCGGAAATGTGGGAACAAATTATGGCACTATAGACGAAATAAACGGTACAGGTACGCTCGGTGAGAACGATGCTTTGGGAACCGTAACCCTCAACAACGGCAATACGATTACACGAAACGATGGTAAAATAGTTGATAATTACGGCACCGTATCGAAGAATTACCATGAAATCGAGAATAACTACGGAAACGTGACAATGTATAGTGACGGTATCGTAACCAGCAAAATAACCAACAATGACAGTCGTGGAGTGGTTACTTTTGAGGGTAACGGTACAGTAAGTAGCAATAACGGTACAATTATTATCAGCGGTGCTGCAGTTACAGTTACCGACAATACGGGTACCATTAAGTTGCAAGACAACGCAACGCTTATATGCACCAACAACTACGGAAGTATTGTTAAGGAAAACAATATTGCAACTTACAAGTGTACATGCACCAACAATTACGGAACAATTGGATTTTCGAATAATTCAGACGGAACATGGTCATATGTTTCCCAATACTATAAAATCGTTTTTGTGGGCGATGACGGTAAAGCTGAGGTTACATTATGCGAAGATTCCGAAAGAGAATACACAAAGAAAGGAAGTGCGGTTGAGTTTATTCTTCCTGACGAATATGTTTGCAATTCCGGCACTAACTTGGAAGATCGTGGCATTGAAGGAAAATCGAGGTGGTATATTTTAACAGATAATGTTGACGAGGAACAAAAGGAATTTAATATTGTCTGTCATTTATGTTCGTCAGACATTTACGATTATGATGCTGATAAGCATTGGCAGCCGTGTTCGGAGTGCGACAGACATTTAAGTGAGGGTGCACATAGTTTTGGAGAATATGTTTCCAACAAAGATGCAACATGCATGGTTGACGGAACCAAGACACGCGTATGTACAATATGCAGATATGCAGAGACAGTGGTGGATGAAGGTTCACATCTGACTTCAAATAATCATAATGTTGTGACCGATCCCGCAGTAGCGGCGACTGAAACACAGACCGGTCTGACTGAGGGATCACATTGTGCGGATTGTCATAAGGTGCTTGTTGCACAGTCCGTTATTCCTAAGCTGCCTCATGAGTGTGTATCGTATTCAGACTATTCATATAATGCTGACATTCACTGGCGGAACTGCTTGGTATGCGGCAGCAGAAAATATGAAGGAGCCCATGTATTCGGCAGTTTTACGTCCAACAACGATGCAACATGCATAAAGGACGGAACAAAAACACATTCATGTATGGTGTGCGGATACAAAGAGACAGTGATTGATATCGATTCACATTTTAAATCCGACAAACATAACCCTGTGACTGATCCGGGAGTAGAAGCAACCGTATACAAGACAGGCCTTACGGAGGGTTCGCACTGTGCGGATTGTCATAAGGTGCTTGTTGCACAGTCCGGTATTCCTAAGCTGCCTCATGAGTGTGTATCGTATTCAGACTATTCGTATAATGCTGACATTCACTGGCGGAATTGCTTGGTATGCGGCAGCAGAAAATATGAAGGAGCCCATGTATTCGGCAGTTTTACGTCCAACAACGATGCAACCTGCGCAAAGGACGGAACAAAAACACATACATGTACGGTGTGCGGATACAAAGAGACAGTGATTGATATCGATTCACATTTAAGATCCGACAAACACAACCCTGTGACTGATCCGGGAGCAGAGGCAACCGAAAACAGGACAGGCATTTCGGAGGGCTCGCACTGTGCGGATTGTGGCAAGGTGTTTGTTGCTCAGAAAATCATTCCCATGAAGGAGAAAAGCGGGAACGTTGTTTTGGATTCGAAGGATTCGGAACCGAAAGTTAATGAGGAAACGCCTATATCAGATGATATCCAAACGGATGATGTGTCGGTACCGGATGATATCGTTGCATCGGACAATACATATACACCGAATAATAAGTTCGATGTTTTACCTGAAATCGGAGATGATGCTTCAAACACAGACGAGGCAGCAAATGGCAAGGAATCGGAGAATAAAACAACGAATGTGGTTCTGATAGTTGTTGTGTTATCGTCAGTTATTGTAATGGGTTCGTTAGTCACGATATGGGGAATGAAACGACGCAAGAGATTCAAATAATAAACTTAAAACAAGCGAATACTACTCACCGCATACTTTGAAGGAAACATTTCATCTGAGAAATATAAGACGCTTTGAAAATGCAGCAAATAAACAGTATCAAAAGAAAAAAAGGCAAGTTGATTACTGATTATATTGATGAGTCGGGTGCATCCGCAACCTTTGAGGTTGATAACAGCTCCGCTATTCAATGAGACATGGAGAACGGTTATTATTTATTTGTTTTTTCTTACGTTAAAAACACCTAATTGCTATCTGTTTTCGATCATTAAACCTGCAGCAAAAGTTCCTACCCATACAACAGTCATTTTCTTATCTTTCATATTCTCCTCCTTTAATCCCCCCATTTTTTCATTCCGTCTGCGATTTTCTACATTTCGTAGAATAAATACTGTCCATTTTGTACGTATATGGTATAGAATAAACATATGAATCACAATATCATTGTATGTGAAAGGAGAGCAAAATTGAGTAATCTTGCAAATAATATCAAAGAATACAGAAAGATAAACAGTATGACGCAGGAACAGCTTGCAGATAAGCTTGACGTCAAATTCGGAACGGTTTCCAAGTGGGAACGAGGCAGTTCGGAGCCGGATATAGACTATATTATGGCGCTTGCCGACGTCTTTCACATATCGGTGGATACGCTCATAGGTTATTCCATGAAGGGTAAAAATGTCGACGGAATTCTGGAAAAAATCGGTGAGCATATTAAGAACCGGGAATTTGCCCAAGCGGTTGATGAAGCGGATTCGGGAGTTTTGAAATTTCCGAACAATATAAAAATAGTTCATACTGCGGCCAAAGTTTATCTGGTGGCGTGGTCGGAAGAAAAGGTTGATAACTTGCTGGAAAAAGCTTACAAAAACTTAAATCATTCACTGGAACTTCTTCCGTCGGATGATCCGGAAATCAATGAAATTCTCATCAAAAACGAAATCGCCACATGCTTAACTCTCATGGGCAAAGCGGACAAAGCTTATAAAATGCATGTAGCTAACAACGTAATGGGAATTAACGAAAATAAAATAGCATTTTATCTCGCAGAAAATTTAAGAAATTATGAAGAAGCTGAGAATCATGCTGACAAAGCTTTTTTGCGCAACACGTCGGAAATTGTTTCCAATCTGCTGGTATACCTTTTGATTTTTTATAAGACAGACAAAAAAATGTGTATGAAGACCTGCGATTTTTTTGAAGCTTTTATAAATCTCCTAAGGGACGGTGATGACTGCATGAATGCTTTTGACAAATATATTCCCATTTGTTTTCTTGTAAAAGGAATATGTCTGGCGGACGGCAATATCGAGCAAGGCAAAGCATTGATAAAAAAAGCATACGAAACAGCTTCCCAATATGACAATTGCCACGGAAAAAACATGAAAAACGTTATTTTTGCAAGAACCATAAAAGATTGGGCTATTTTTGATTCATTTGACTCAGATGCCCAAACAACTCTTAATTTGCTCTTGGATAAGTATCTTAGTGAGAACAAAAAGGAGAAAATTTATGAATATATCGAAGGAATCCAAACCCGAAAAAAGTAATTTAACCAAAGCTTTCTGGTCCGGTAACAGATTAAGATTCATTGCCGCCATTATCTGCGGACTTGTAATGTCATCGGCCAATTTGTTGTGTTCAATCGTTTTGAAAGAAGTAACCGACGTGGCTTCCGGCATCGGAGGCAAGGCCGAAATAATAAAAATCCTGATTAAAATAGTTTTGGGACTTATCGCACTGCTCCCGGTGGGAATTATGTATTCTAAACTTAGAACGGATTTTACCCAAAAAGCCATGGTGCAATACAAAAACAAAGTCGCCGAATCAATAATGCAAAAAAGCATCGGTGCTTTTGGCAGGGAATCCGTTTCTTTATACACTTCCGGTCTGACAAATGACTGTCATATAATAGAAGAAAGCTTCATTAAAGCGATGTTTGAGCTTGCCGTAAAAATCTTTTTGTTTGTTGGGGCTCTTAGTGTCATGATGTGGTTTTCGCCGCTTCTTACCGTTATCGCTATCGGTTTTTCCGTTATTCCGATTATTGTTTCTGCCATGACAGGACGTAAAATTGCTCCGTTGGAAGAAGAGACATCCAACAAAAATAAGACATACGTTTCTATAATCAGCGAGGCTCTTTCAGGATTCACTGTAGTTAAAAGTTTTAAGGCAGAAAAAGAAATTTACAAGTACACTGTTTGCGAGAACGAAACCCTGGAAGAGGTTAAAAGAAAGCGTGACTTCACCAAAAACAACGTGATTCTCTTTGGTGTAACATCAGGTGTAATCACTCAACTCGGAGTTTTTATAGTAGGCATGATTCTTTGTTTAAAGGGCAAAAACATTACTCCCGGTATGTTAATAAGTTTCGTGAATCTTCTTAATTTCATAGTTTCTCCCATCGGAGAAATTCCTGCACTTTTAGCCAATCGCAAAGGAGCGCGTAAGCTGATTGAGAAAATGGAATCCTCTTTAAAAGAATCAAATGATTCCTTCGAAAATCAAGAAAAAGAACCTTGCACGCACGAAAAAGGAATCAGTGTAAAAGGACTTTCCTATTCATATAACGATGACAAAAAAGTGCTGGACGGATTCGATTTCTTCTTCGAAAAAAACAAAAGTTACGCTTTGGTAGGTGCATCGGGTTCCGGAAAATCCACGTTTTTGCAATTGCTTCTTAAGGGAATGAAAAATTACACAGGAGAAATAAAGTATGATGATTGTGAACTGTCAGGTCTTAATCCCGATTCACTTTACGACATCATATCCACAATCCAGCAAAACGTCTTCGTTTTCAATGCATCAATTAAGGATAACATCACTATGTTCAGAGAATTTCCAAGGAAAGAATTTGAGCAAGTTGTTAAGCTGGCCGGTCTTGATGCCCTAATTAAGGAAAAAGGCGAAGATTACATGTGTGGCGAAAATGGGGCTGCCCTCTCAGGAGGAGAAAAACAGCGTATTTCAATAGCAAGAGCCCTTCTTCAAAATTCCAAGGTTCTTCTCGTGGATGAGGCAACTGCGGCACTTGACTCACAAAATTCCCACAAGATTATGAATTCCATTCTCGATTTGGAAAATATGACGAGAATCGTTGTAACACACAATCTCGATGAAGGAAATCTCAAGAAATTCGATTGTATATTAACCATCAAAAACGGTTCTGTATCCGAGTATGGCAAGTTTAGTGAACTTATGGATCAAAAAGGATATTTTTACTCACTGTACACAGTGGCCCAACAATAATCAATTAAACAAGATAGGGTTGCGGCAGCAACCGCACCAAAAATTTCTAATACTATCATCTTCCTGTTTAGTGAATGATAACAATTTATAATTTAGTGTTGGATAAAGAATAAAAAAGGAAGTAAGTTATGACGAATAAAGAAATAATGGATATAGCAATGCAGCAATCTGCATATGACATAAATGCAAAGGTTTCTGACTTCCTTCAGGATACAAATGTATTTGTTAAATCTGGAGTTGGACCTTTGGCAAGAAAATATTATAAAGAACCTATCGCTTGTAATTTTGTGTCTTATGGAAGCAATGTAGTTGCATCTGTGAAAGATGAATTTAAAGAAATAGTTGAAACATATCTGAGTAAGTTTGAATTTTATCATTGTTTTGAGACGCCTAACATGCACTGGCTTGATGAACGGATGAAAGAAAAAGGATATAGAGTATGTTTTATGGCAGAGTATTTTTTGCCGGATATGGAACGATTGAAAAGATTAGAGTGCAATTATGTACTTAAAGTGTTAGAACAAAAAGATTTTGCAGATTTGTATCTTCCAATGTGGGGGAATGCATTGTGTGCAGATAGAAAAGAGTTAGATGTTCTGGGAGTTGGAGCATATGATGGTGAGAAGCTTGTAGGTCTCGCGGCGTGTTCAGCGGATTGTGATAATATGTGGCAGATAGGTGTCGATGTTTTGCCTGAATATCGAAGAATGGGAATTGCTTCATCACTAACAAGTAATCTTGCAATTGAAATAATTGAAAGAGGCAAAGTACCATTTTACTGCTGTGCGTGGTCAAATCTTAAATCGGTAAAAAATGCATTGCGCAGTGGTTTTGTGCCGGGATGGGTGGAAATGACGGTAAAAGCAGCAA
>JAZQQI010000054.1:0-1854 GCA_045628965.1 Lachnospiraceae bacterium
CATTTCGCTTGACCGTGCAACGTTTGAACTTGCCTCTCCCTCAGGCAGTTTTCGACTTGCAAACAAGGAATTTCAGATGATGGAAATGTTCCTCGCTAATCCCCGGCAGATTTTTTCCTCCGAACGCATTATGGAGAAAATATGGGGATATGACAGCGAATCGGAAATCAATGTAGTGTGGGTGTATATTTCCTATCTGCGCAAAAAGCTGACTGCACTCGGTGCAAATATTCAAATTAAGGCATCACGAAATGCCGGCTATTCTTTGGAGGACGCCGATGATTAAGAAACTGAAAAAGAAATTCATAATCCTGGCGACAGTTTCAATGATTATCCTTATGGTCGTTCTTGTCGGGATTATGAATATCATCAACTATTCATCCGTTGTGACGGAAACCGATACGATCCTTGACATACTCTCTCAACCGAATGCTCCGTTCGGAAATCCACAGGATATACCCGGCAAGCCGCCTCAGGATTTCAAGGACTTTATTCCTCACGGGATGTCTCCGGAGGTCCCTTATGAGTCAAGATATTTTACTGTGACTGTATCCCCGAATGGAGTGATAGGAGAAACGGATTTCTCAAGAATTATCTCAGTAGATCAGGAATCCGTTGATGCGTACGTTCAAAAGGCCATTGAAAGCGGAAAAGACCGTGGTTTTATCAAACAGTTCCGTTATGCAAAGCAAACGGATGACAGAATGACACGGATTATCTTTTTGGATTGCGGCAGAAAGCTTGATTCGTTCCGCACATTTATGTGGACAAGCATGGCAGTCGGTTTGCTCGGCTGTGTGATCGTTTTTATCATATTTCTTTTCGCCGCCGGTCGTATCGTGCATCCGATTGCCGAGAGCTACGAAAAGCAAAAACGCTTTATTACCGATGCAGGACATGAAATTAAAACCCCGCTGACCATTATCGGGGCGAATCTTGATTTACTGGAATCCGATTACGGAGAAAATGAAAGTTTCTCTGATATCCGAACACAAACGAAACGTCTCAGCACACTGACGAAAGATCTCGTATATCTTTCCAAAATGGAAGAATCGGAAAACACGTTGACAAAAATTGAATTTCCGGCATCTGATCTCATCGCAGAAACTGCACAGCAATTCAATGCGCTTGCGCAGGCACAAAAGAAGGAGTATCGTGTTCAGATCGAGCCGAATGTGACGATGTGTGGTGCACCGGATGCTATCCGCCAACTGATAAACATTCTTCTGGATAATGCTATGAAGTATTCTTCGGAAGGTGGTATCGTAGCATTAGATGTATACACACAAAAAAAGATGCTGCTTATATCAGTGTTCAATACTACATTCGTTCCGATATCAAAAGAAAGCATAACTCATTTATTTGACCGCTTTTATCGCACTGACTCTTCCCGAAACTCTGAAACCGGTGGTCACGGCATCGGACTTTCCATTGCACAGGCAATCACAGCAGCACACAACGGAAAAATTACCGCAGAAACCGTGAACGGTTCGGATTTCAGAATTACCGTCACTATGCCATTGTAATAATCGTGTAAATCATTGCCGACAGGAAAAATTCCTGTCGGTTTTTCTTTGGCTTTTAAGTACAGTTTAACCTGTCACTGTATGCTATTACTTGTATCTTAGAGGAAGGAGTGAGAATTATGTCTTCCGGAATAACAACGGTAAATTACAGATTTGAACGTATAGAGAAAAAATTCTGGATGAGTGCAAAGCAATATCAGGCATTGCTTCCGCTGTTTGATGAAAAGATGAATCGTGACAGATTCGGCGAATCGACCATCTGCAATATCTATTACGATACGCCGGACTATACGCTGATCCGTCGTTCTATCGAGCGACCTCTGTTCAA
>JAZQQI010000055.1:0-1563 GCA_045628965.1 Lachnospiraceae bacterium
TTGCGTGTTTATCTCGCTCCATAACGGCGGAAAGCCGAAAACGGAGGGTCAGCATATCGGCATAGTTGATTGCGTGCTTCCATTCATGACGATATTTCATTTTCTACTCCTTTCTTTGTTTTTGCATTTGTATTGTAAAACTCGAAATTAAACTGTACTTAAAAGGCAAAGAAAAAAACCGACAGGAATTTTTTGTTCCTGTCGGCAGATTAGATATTCGGTTATTGCAGCGGCATACTGACGGTGATTTTGAAATCCGAACCATTCACGGTTTCAGCCGTTATTTTTCCTCCGTGAGCAGATGTGATTGCTTGTGCAATCGAAAGTCCGATTCCATGACCGCCGGTTTCGGAATTACGGGAAGCATCCGTGCGGTAAAAACGGTCAAACAAATGAGAAAGGTTTTCGTTTGAGATGGGAGATACCGTCGTATTGAATACGGAAATAATCAAGTCTTTTTTTCGGGAAACAACATCCAGCGTTACGATACCGCCGTCTGGAGAATACTTCATCGCATTATCGAGGAGTATAGTGGTCAGGTGACGAATTGCATCCGGGGAGCCGCACATCGTCAGATTTGGTTCGATCACGATACGGAATTCATTATTGTTTGTTTGTGCCACCGCCCCGAATTGCTGTGCGGTTTTCGCAATGAGGTCAGAAACCGGGAATGGAATTTTCTTTATGTTGTTTTCCGATTCTTCCATTTTAGAAAGATATACGAGATCTTTCGTCAGTGAACTGAGACGTTTCGTTTGTGTTCGGATATCAGAGAAACTTTCATTATCGCCATAATCGGATTCCAGTAAATCAAGATTTGCCCCGATAATAGTCAGTGGAGTTTTGATTTCGTGTCCGGCATCGGTAATAAAGCGTTTTTGCTTTTCATAACTTTCGGCAATCGGACGTACGATACGACCAGCGGCAAAAAGAAATATGATAAAGACGATCACGCAGCCTAGCAAACCGACTGCCATGCTTGTCCACATAAATGTGCGGAAAGAATCAAGTTTTCTGCCGCAGTCGAGAAACAGGATTCGTGTCATACGATTATCCGTTTGTTTAGCATACCGAAACTGTCCGATAAATCCCCGTTCCGATTTGCTTGCAACGGCTTTTTGAATATAATCATCCACAGATTCCTTATCCACCGATATTATTTTTGAAAAATCGGTTTCTTTTATATTACCGTCTTTTGTTACCATTGCGGTAAAGTATCTCGCTTCGTACGGTACCTCCGGCGACATTCCGTGAGGGATAAAGTCCTTAATTTCCCGAGGCAGTCTGCCGGGCATATCTGACTCATTTCCAAACGGTGCATTCGGTTGAGAAAGAACGTCAAGAATCTTATCAGTTTCTGCTACAACCGACGAATAATTGATGATATTCATAACACTAACGAGTATTGTCATAAGGACAAATATGGAAACCGTTGCCAGAATGATGAATTTCTTTTTTAGTTTCTTAATCATCGGCGTCCTCCAAAGAATAACCGGCGTTACGTGAGGCTTTAATCCGAATGTTTGCCCCGAGTGCCGTCAGCTTTTTTCGCAGATAAGAAAT
>JAZQQI010000056.1:0-58285 GCA_045628965.1 Lachnospiraceae bacterium
ACATACTGAACCGCATCCAGCTTAAACTGTTTGTCGTGTTGTTTACATTTACGTGGCATGATGAGATCCTCCTCTTTGGATATAATACTATTTTTTAAGAGAAATCTCATTTTAATTTGAACTATTTATATACTAACAGCAATTTAATGTATATATGAATGAAGCGGTATTTCAAAGAAAGAGGATATGTGCATGAAAGATGTTAAAATCAGTATTTTAATACCTTGTTATAACGAAGAAGATAATGTAATTCCGATGAGCGAAGCTCTAATTGCTATGTTTGCAAAAGATCTTCCGGAATATGATTACGAAATTGTTTATATAGACAATGCTTCTACGGATACAACAAGAGCAAAAATTGAATCTTTATGTAATGGAAATTTAAAAATTAAAGCTATATTTAACGTTACTAATTTTGGACAGTTTAATTCGCCTTTTTACGGAATGTGTCAAACGACGGGAGATTGCACGATTCCTGTCTGTTGTGATTTCCAAGATCCGGTTGAACTAATTCCGAAATTCATTGAGGAGTGGGAAAAAGGTCATAAGATTGTTAGCGGTGTTAAGACATCCAGTAAGGAACCGGGACTTATCTATTTAGCAAGGTCTATTTATTATTTCATGATTAGAAAAATGTCTTCTGTCAAAATGATTGACCATTTTACGGGATTTGGATTATATGACAAAACTTTTATTGCTCTGCTTAGAGAACTTAACGATCCGATTCCTTTTATAAGAGGAATTGTTGCAGAATACGGAGAAGGCTTTAATAGGATTGAAGTTGAATATGAACAACCTAAAAGAAGAGCAGGTAAAACGAAAAATAATTTCTATACGCTTTATGATGCGGCTATGCTTTCGTTTACATCTTATACAAAAGTTGGATTAAGAATAGCGACTTTTCTTGGGTTCGGATGTGCGGCATTAAGTATTTTGATTGGTCTTGCTTATTTGGTTTTGAAATTAATATTCTGGGAGTTTTTTGGACTTGGGTATGCGCCGATTATGATTGGTGTATTTATGCTTGGCGGAATTCAATTGTTCTTTATTGGACTTATAGGCGAGTATATTTTGAATATTAATACTCGTGTCATAAACAGACCGATTGTTGTAGAAGAAAAAAGAATTAATTTTGAAACGGAAAAAGACAGATAATGGGCATTTCGCTGGGCGTAGTTATAGTAACTTACAATAGAATAGAAGAATTAAAGCAAACGCTTCCGTTGTATGAAATACAATCATTTCTTCCGAAACGTATAGTTGTTGTTGACAATTGCAGCAATGACGGTACTAGTGAGTATTTGAAAGAATGGGCTTCAAACTTGACTTCGGGAGTTTTGAAACATATGATTACGCTTCCCGAGAATCAAGGTGGAAGCGGAGGCTTTTATGCGGGTCTTTCTTATATGCAAAGCATGGAGGATGTTGATTGGATATGGGTCGCCGATGATGATGCGTATCCCGAACTTGACGCTTTCGAATATGCAGATAAATTTATTGTTGAACATAAAGAAGAGATTAATGGTATTTCTGCAGTTTGCGGAATGTGCGAATACGAAGGCCATATAGCTTCTGTTCAAAGAGCGAGATTTCAAAAAACTATATTTGGAAAGCACGAGATGCCTGTTAAGGCTAAAGTTTTTGAAAAAAATGAAGTTTTTGACGTAGATTTGTATTCATTTGTCGGAACGATTTTGAATAGGGAAAAATTACTGAAAGCCGGCCTTCCAAGAAAAGATTTCTTTATATATCAGGATGATTATGAACATGCTGTTAGAATGGGAAAGCTTGGGAGAATAGTATGTTATACAAAAATTAAAATTAATCATAAAGATAATTATTTGATGAATAATCAAGTGTCCTGGAGAGATTACTATGCAACCAGGAACATTGTTATTATGTATAAAGAACATTTTGAGAAGCGGGATTTAAGAATTAGAATTCTTAGAAGACTGTTGGTTGCATATGTTTCGTTTAATCCTAAAAAGATTAAAGTTATAAAAGAAGCGATTAAAGACGGAAAAGAAGGAAAAAGCGGTCTTCATCCTGTTTATGTTCCCGGATGGAAAGGTTAATTATGTCGTTAATATATAAGATTTGGGAGAATTTCCTTGTTAATGATATATATAAAAGAAAAAAGTATGAGGAGAACTCGGTTTATTATATAAAACGAGATGTGAGATCTTTGTCTTTTTTTGCTGCTTCTCAACTGTATTATTCGTATAATGCTAAAAAAAGTAAACGAAGAGATGAATTGAAAGGTAAATTTTCTCCTGATTATAATTTGATATTTAAAAAGATTGATAATGCGGATATTGTGTCGTTTGATATATTTGATACATTGCTGTTTAGGCCTGTTTCAAAACCGACCGATTTGTATTATTTTGTGGAACGTGATTTGCAAATCCCTGACTTTAAACGCATGAGGATTCAAGCGGAAAATAATTTAAAGAATAAGAATTTTAATGAAAAACAGTTTGCAAATTGTAAAATAATCTATGATTATATAAATCATATGAACAATGGTATAACAGAGGCTGATTATACTGTTGAAGAAAAGACTGAGTTGAATATTTGTTTTAAAAATGATACAGCTTTTCGCATCTATCAATATGCAAAGGAAAAAGGGAAAAAAATGATTTGTGTCTCAGACATGTATCATTCTTCCGAGTTTCTAAAAGAATTGCTTGAAAATAACGGGTATGTTTTTGATGATATAATCGTATCTTGTGAGTACTTTTGCAATAAAATGAGCGGGGAACTTCAAAAATCAGTAATAAATAAGTATCCCAATCAAAAAATTCTTCATATCGGTGATAATCCTGTAGGGGATATTAAACAATTTAAAAGAAACGGTTTTGACACGTTTTATTTGCCTAATGTAAATAAAATCGGACATAAATACAGAGCCTATGTTGATTATAATTTAGAAGGCTCTGTTGTATCCGGAATTGTTAATGCTAAGCGTTATTCCGGACTGATGGATGATAAATCGAAATATTACAAGTACGGTTACATGTATTTGGGAGCATTAACGTTAGGTTTTGCGGATTGGCTTAAAGATAATTGTCTTTCGGATATAAACGCTAAAGTTTTGTTTGTTGGCAGAGATTGTAAAGTAGTAAAAGATATATTTGATTTAAGGTATCCGGATTCTCAAAGTGAATATTTTGAAACATCCAGACTGGCTTTGCTTCCTTTGGAAGCTGCGGCTTCGTATGATAATTTTCTCGAGGATGCTTTTAAAAGAAGATTTTTTGATAAAAATTACACGATTCAAATGGCGTTTGATTCTGTTGGAATAAATGTATCGCTTGATACGTTTTCCGGTAATCCTTTCGCGAATGACGAAATTGTGACGCGTGAAAAATGGTATGAGTTTAAACAGATGATGTATGAGAATTCTAAGATTATTTTGGATAATTATAAAAAGTACCTTGCAGCATTTGATAAATACATTGGAAGCATTATAGGAAACTCGAAAAAAATTGTGATTGTTGATTTGGGATGGAGAGGAACGTCGATTATTTTTGTAAAGAAATATCTTGAAATGAAAAATATAGATATTGAAGTCAAAGGCGCGATGTTCGGATCTTCCGATTCGTATATAAGTCAAAATTTTATAATGGACGGTACGATTAAAAACTACATATTTGGTCCGTTTATCGGAATAAAAAACACATTTGTCGGCAAAAAAGAAATACATGCATCTGACAATTTGTATTTTATGGAATATGCATATACTTCTCTTGATAATTCTGTTGTCGGTTATGAGGTAAAAGACGGCGAAGCCTATGTACTTAGAGAGAAGAGAGATTTGCATTCTAATGTTCCTATAGTAAATGACATTCATATGGGAATTAAAGATTTTTGCAATGATTTTATCAATCATCTTGGTAAATATGCAAAAGATTTTAGGATTGATTCAGACATTGCGTATATGCCGTTTGTCAATTTTATGAAGAAAAATTCTTCGCTAAAGTTTTTTGACGGCTTTTCTGAAGATAATGTTAATATTCATGACAGGAAAAAGGTGGGGGAATGAAAGTTGTAATACTTGCCGGCGGATACGGCACAAGGATATCCGAAGAAAGTTATATGAGACCGAAGCCCATGATAGAAATCGGAGATATGCCGATTCTTTGGCATATAATGAAGGAGTATTCGTATTACGGATTTAATGAATTCGTTATATGTGCGGGTTATAAGCAGCACAAAATCAAAGAGTGGTTTAATGACTATTTTTTGCATCAATGCGATGTTACTTATGATTATACTTCGGGTAAGAACGAATTAACGATTCATAAGTCGAATGTTGAGCCTTGGAAAGTGACAATTGTCGATACGGGACTTAATACCATGACGGGTGGTCGTGTTAAAAGAATCAAAGATTATATAGGCGACGAAACATTTATGCTTACTTATGGTGATGCGGTATGTGATGTTGATATTTCAAAGCTTGTAGAGTTTCATAAAAATCATGGAAAACTTGCGACACTTACTGCGGTTCTTCTTGAACAGCAGAAAGGCGTTCTGAATATCGGCGGTGATAATGCAGTCAAATCGTTTCGTGAGAAGAATCTTGCGGATTCGGCTCCCATAAATGCAGGTTATATGGTTTTGGAACCAAAGGTTTTTGATTATATTGAAGGAGACAATATTGTTTTTGAAAAAGAACCGATGGAAAGACTGGTTGAGGAAGAGCAATTGATGTCATATGTTCATAGGGGCTATTGGCAATGTATGGACAATTTGAGAGAAAAAGAAATGCTTGAAAAACTTCTCGAAACCGGAAATGCGCCTTGGAAGAAGTGGAAGGATTGAAAATGACTTTATCGAATAGAGAAAGCGAAGCAAGAGAGCAGATTAAATGCCTTGTTTCTGAATACTATGATAAATTTATAAAAAAAGATAATAAATTTGAACCGGGTGACAGAATTAATTATGCCGCCCGTGTTTTTGATGAAAAAGAAATGTGCGCGTTAACTGATGCGACACTTGATTTTTGGCTTACTACCGGACGCTTTGCAAATGAATTTGAAACAGAATTCGCTAAATGGTCGGGCGTAAAGTATGCACATCTTGTTAACAGCGGTTCTTCGGCGAATCTTTTGGCTTTTATGGCGCTCACGGCACCGGAACTTGAGGAACGTCAAATTCTTCCCGGGGATGAGATTATTACTGTAGCTTGCGGATTCCCTACAACAGTCACTCCGGCAATTCAGTATGGCGCGGTACCGGTATTTTTGGATGTTACGATTCCCGAATATAATATTGATGTATCTAAACTGGAAGAAGCGTATACTTCGAAGACCAAAGCTGTAATGATTGCACATACTCTCGGAAATCCTTTCGATATAAAGAACGTTAAAGAATTCTGCGATAAACATAATCTTTGGCTTGTAGAAGATAATTGCGATGCATTGGGGTCGACTTATACGATTGATGGTGTTACCAAATATACAGGAACATGGGGAGATATCGGAACAAGCAGCTTCTATCCTCCTCATCATATGACTATGGGCGAGGGCGGTTGTGTATATACAAACAATCCACTTCTTCATAAGTTGATTCTTTCTTTCAGAGATTGGGGGCGTGAATGTATTTGCCCCAGCGGAAAGGATAATCTTTGCGGACATAGATTTGACGGACAGTTTGGTGAACTTCCCAAAGGGTATGACCATAAATACGTATACAGTCATTTCGGATATAATCTTAAAGTTACCGATATGCAGGCTGCTATCGGTGTAGAACAGTTGAAAAAATTCCCTTCTTTTGTTGAAAAAAGAAAAGAGAATCATAAAAGACTTTTTGATGCTTTGAATCAAAAGGATATAACTGATAAGATTATTCTGCCTGAAGCGTCTAAAGACTCGAATCCCTCCTGGTTTGGGTTTATGATTACAGTAAAAGAAGAAACGAAAATTTCCAGAAACGAACTTACAAGGTTTTTGGAAGATAGAAATATTCAGACGAGACTTCTTTTCTCGGGTAATCTTATTAAGCATCCCTGCTTTGATCAAATTAGAAATACTAACAAATACGGAGTTGTCGGAGAGTTAAAGAATACGGATTATATTATGAACAATTCGTTTTGGATCGGAGTTTATCCCGGAATGACAGATGAAATGATTGATTATATGAGTAATTCTGTTTTGGAATTCTTAAGGGGATAATCTCATAAATTATATGAGTAAATATTGCGATTTGCCTAAAATTGAACTATACTGAATAAAAAGTAGGTGAAAAATTTTTCGGTAAAGTGAATTGGCGATTTTTATAGGAAGAATAAAGAATTAGAACAATTACGAAATGAATTTCAATCGAATTCAAAATCTGTAATTTTGATATACGGTAAGCGTAGGATTGGTAAGTCTACGCTTATTTGTCATTCTACAGATTATTTTGATGGTATAGTAATTAATCATCAGTGTATAAAAAGTACATATAAGGGCAATGTGGATTATTTGTCTAAATCAGTATGTAATACTTTGAAGCTTTTTACTCAACTTGATGATATTTTCGTTTATTTGGGTGGGCAGAATAATAATTTTTTGCTTGTTTTGGATGAATATCAGTATTTTATAACTGTTTTGTTGTATAGAGGTGAATTTATAATGAAAATCAGACTTGCAGATTATATAGCTAATTTTATGGTTGAGCACGGGGTGACAGATTGCTTTTCCGTTGTTGGCGGAGGCGCAATGCATCTTAATGATGCTTTCGGTCATAAAGAAGGCCTACATGTGACCTATAATCATCATGAACAGGCTTGTGCTATGGCAGCCGAAGCGTATGCGAGGATTGATCAAAAAATTGCTCTTGTTTGTGTTACAACCGGACCCGGTGGTACAAATGCGATTACGGGAGTTCTTGGCGGATGGCTTGATTCGATTCCTATGTTTATTGTGAGTGGCCAGGTTCGATATGATACTACCGCAAGATTTGCTCTTGAATTCACAGAGGAACCATTGAGAGCGATGGGAGATCAAGAGTACGATATAGTCAAATCGGTAAGCCCGATGACAAAGTATGCAGCAATGCTTGAAAATCCTGATGATATAAGATATATGCTTGAAAAAGCCTGGCATTTGGCCAATGTCGGAAGACCAGGACCTGTATGGATAGATGTTCCCGTCAATTACCAGGGAATGTATATCGAAACCGATAATCTTAAAGGTTATGATTCGAGTGAAGATGATTCTAACTTGCCTCCTATACTTGATGTTTCTGTTATCAACTCTGTAATAGAACAATTAAAGACTTCGGAAAGACCGGTTTTTTATGCGGGATACGGAATTCGTCTTTCTAAGGGTTATGAAGAATTTAGAAGGGTTTTGGATTATTTGCGTATTCCGGTTGTTACTTATTGGAATGCCATTGATTTGATAGAAGATGACAATCCTCTCTATATAGGAAGAGCTGGAAATATGGGCGACAGACCGGGCAACTGGGCAATTCAAAATGCTGATTTGATTCTTGCAATCGGTACGAGGATTTCTATAAGACAAGTCGGCTATAATTGGCAAACATGGGCGAGAGAAGCCAAAGTTATTATGGTTGACATTGATAAGGCTGAAATGAAAAAGCCAACAATTCATGTTGATATGCCGATTTGGGCGGATGCGAAAGATTTTCTTTCTAAACTTTATGAAGGACTGCTTTCTCAAGGACCTATTGAAAAAAATAAGTGGCTCGAGATTGCAAGTAAATGGAAAAAGGATTATCCGGTTGTTGATGAAAAGAAATATGTCATTAACGAAAACTATGTTAATGTTTATGCCTTTATTAAGTCTCTTAGCGCAGCACTTCCAAAGAACAGTTTGACTGCGGTATCAAACGGAGCATGTTGTGTTGCCGGAAGTCAGTCTTATGTAATTAAAGAAGGTTCGCGTTTTGCTAACAATAGCGCCGTTGCCAGCATGGGTTACGGTCTTCCTGCCGCAATAGGCACGTGCTTGGGCGGAGGAAAGAAAGAAACGATTTGTCTTGAAGGCGACGGAAGTATTATGATGAATCTTCAGGAGCTGCAGACTATTATTTCTAATGATTTGCCGATTAAAATTTTTATAATCAATAATTCCGGATATCATTCAATAAGAATTACACAGAATAATTTATTCAGCGAACATTCCCACGTTGGAATAGGACCGGAATCTGCGGATATATCGTTCCCTGATTATGAGAAAATTGCTTCGGCTTTCGGTTACGAGTATCGTAAAATTTGTAACACATCTCAGATGAATTGTATTATTGAGGAAGTACTTAATATGACCGGACCTGTTATAACGGAAGTATTTACGGGGACAGAACAGGTTTGGGAACCCAAAAGCAGTACGAAAAGATTGGATGATGGCACGCTTGTGAGCCCGCCGCTTGAAGATTTGGCACCTTTCTTGCCTCAAGATGAACTGCAAAATATCATGATCGTGCCGATGGTTGAATAAGTTCTTGATTTAACTACTCTAAAGTAGTATACTCGTGAGTAGTTAAAGGAGAAAACTCATGATAGGCAGAATTGAAGAACTAAATCAATTAAAATATTTATATAATAGTGATTCTTTTGAATACCTTGTTATGTACGGAAGACGAAGGGTTGGTAAAACGACTCTTTTGCAGGAATTTTCGAAAGGCGCAAACGCGATTTTTTATTCCGCGCAAGCTAAAAATGATGCTCTTAATCTTGAAGAGTTTTCTAAAATGATTCAATTGCATTTTGACGGAATGTTTATTTCGGCTTTTAAATCATGGAAAGATGCTTTTGAATATATTGATGTTAAGGCTGATAAAAGAACGGTTATTATAATAGACGAATTTCCGTTTTTAGCGGAAGAGAATCCTTCAATTAAGTCTATACTTCAACATACAATCGATCATTTTTGGAAAAATAATTCAAATATTTTTTTAATCTTGTGCGGTTCATCGGTTAGCTTTATGGAAACTGATGTTATGGGCAATAAAAGTCCGTTGCATGACAGGCAAACTTCTTCTCTTGAGATAGTTCCTTTTGATTATTATGACAGTAGCCTGTTTTTTGAAAGTTTTTCAAATGAGCAGAAATTGATTTCTTACGGAATATTGGGTGGCGTTCCCAGATATTTGGAAGCTTTTGATGATAAATTATCTCTTGAAGACAATATCGCCGATAAAATAATAAAAAATGGTTCGTATTTACATGAAGAGCCTTTGAACATGCTGAAAGCTGAACTTCGTGAAACGAATGTTTATAACAGTATTTTGACGGCAATTTCAAACGGTAAAAATAAAGTTTCCGAAATAGCTGACTTTATTCATGAGGATGTGAACAAAGTATCAAAGTATTTGATAACGTTACAATCGATGCGACTTGTAAAGAAGATTGTACCTTGCGGTGATAGTGCTTTAAGTAGAAAAGGAATATATGTAATCGAAGACAATTTCTATAAATTCTGGTTCAGATATGAATTTACCAATAATTCTTATTATGAAATGCTAGGGGCTCATAATGCTTCAAAGGAGATTATGGATGACATATCAAATTATATGGGAGATATGTTTGAAAAAATCTGTGTGGAGTATCTTATCAGAAGAGTAAAATCGGGAAAGATGGATTTTGTTCCTTATAAAATAGGTAAGTGGTGGGGCAATAATCCGTACATTAAAGCGCAGGATGATGTCGATATTCTGCTGGTTAATAAGACAGGTGATAAAGCACTTTTTGTGGAATGCAAATTTACAAATAAAAAAATGCCTCATAGCGAATATATAGATTTGGTGAATGCTATGCAAGCGTTTGGCGATATAGAAGATAAAAAAATGATGTTTATCAGCAAATCCGGATATGATGATTCGGTTGTACGACATGCAAAAGAAGATGGCGCAATTTTGCTTGGAATTGATGATTTGTTTGAAGATATCTAAAGATTTATGAATATTAGGTTGATTTATGGATTTAACGAATTTTTATAAAAATAAAAGAGTATTGATTACCGGGCATACCGGTTTTAAGGGAACGTGGCTTTGCAATGTCCTTTTGAAATTTGGAGCTGAGGTGCATGGATATTCTCTTGAAGCGCCTACATCACCTTCGCTGTATGAATTATGCGGATTGTCCGAGAAAATGGATTCTGTGATCGGAGACATTCGAGATTTGAATAAGTTGCAAGATGTTTTTAACAGGGTTCAGCCGGAAATTGTATTTCATATGGCTGCGCAACCTCTTGTGAGAGAGTCATATTTGAATCCGGTTTTGACTTATGAAACCAATGTTATGGGTACGGTAAATGTTCTGGAGTGTATCAGAAATACTTCTTCGGTGAAGTCGGTTGTTAATGTTACGACTGATAAAGTGTATCTTAATGAGGAACTAAACGTTCCGTTTAAAGAAGATGACAGGCTTTGCGGAAGAGATCCATATTCTAATTCGAAGTCTTGTTCTGAACTTGTGACGTATTCGTATATAAAGTCTTTTTTTGAAAATTCCGAACGAAATGTTTCGATTTCGACATGCAGGGCGGGCAATGTTATCGGAGGCGGTGATTTTGCAAAAGACAGAATTATCCCTGACTGTTATAGGGCTGCATGTGAAGGCAAAAATGTTGAACTTAGAAATCCGAATGCCGTTAGACCTTTTCAACATGTGCTTGAGCCGCTTTTTTCTTATCTTTTGGTTGCGAAGAGGCAGTATGAAGATGATTCTTTTGCAGGAAATTATAACATAGGCCCGGAACTGTATGACTGTGTTACAGTTGGGTGTCTTTCAACAATCTTTTGTGATAAATGGAATGAATTATCCGGAAAAGAGCTGTTGCGAACTGCCGGTGTGAAGAAGGACGATGATGATGTTCATGAAGCAAGTTTTCTTCGGTTGGATTGTAATCTTTTGAAAGAGAAGATTGGATACACACCGAAATGGAGAATTGATGAAGCGGTGAATAAATCAGCTGAAATGTTTTATGCGATATATTCGGGACTTAATATAAATGAAATAATTGAAAAACAGATTGAAGAATATATGAATTAAGAGGCGTTTTGCCTCTTTTTTCTTTTAAATGCGCATAAACAAAGAGTTTTTTGAAATGAACGAGTAATGACAATTGTGTTTAAAGTGTTAGAATTTATTTGTAAGGAACAATATATGGATATATAAATGATTTCTAAGATTAGAAGTTTTTTACATATCTATATAGAACAAAATGTGTTTTATATGGAGGAAACTATGAAAAACAAAGGATTTTCGTTGGTAGAATTAATTATTGTGGTTGCTATTATGGCAATTCTTGTAGGGCTTGCGGCACCGATGCTTTATACTTATATCGAGAAGGCAAATGTGTCATCGGATATTCAGTTTTGCAGCAGTATAAAAGATGCTGTGATGATAGCGTGCTCTGACCCTGATGTTGTTACTGCTACGGATGACAGTTCGACACACGTTGATATGTTAAGAAGCGGTAACGTTTGCGAAATAGATTCATCTTTCTTAGCCGGATATTCGACATCGGAATTTTCTGATAGTGTTTCGGAAATAATGGGCTATAACGTTTTTGATGAGAACGACAACAGAAATCATATGAAATCATCACTTGCTAAGGATTCGGGTGTTGTTTGCTGCCAAATGTATGACAACGAATTATACGTTTGGATAAACAACAGTAACAATACCGGTAAAACAAACAAAGCATATACTGCTACAGATGCAGGAACGCTTGATGGCGACAGCAAAGTAATATTTGTTAAATAAAGTTACCCTTTCAAAAGGCAAAGTTCATGATGAAGCGTAGTCATTATGAACTTTGCCAAATGTTTTTTTAACTTTATAGTTTATAAAATTTTAATATTTCAGAAAGGACAATCGCCTTGAATTATGTTATCCTCTTTGGTATAATCATTTTAACTGGGTAGAAGTGTGACGGGAGAGTTGTGCCATGTTGGATTATTTGCAGCTTGGAAGTAAAGTTATTATATGCTCCGTATCTGCTATATTCGTTCTTGGACTGTTAATCGGAAGTTTCCTGAACGTATGCATTTACAGGATTCCTCTTAAAGAAGATATCGCAATTGAGAGGTCTCATTGCATGAAATGCGGACATGTTCTTCAATGGTACGAGTTGATTCCGTTATTCAGTTGGTTGATACAGGGCGGCAAATGCAGATCTTGTAAAACTAAGATATCGGTTCAGTATCCTATAGTTGAATTAGGTAACGCGCTTTTGTGGATGGCAATCCTTTTTGTCTGGGGCTTCAAATATGAGACCATACTGTATTGCTTATGTGCGTCATGCATGATAGTTATAGCTGTTATTGACTGGAGAACCAAGGAAATCAATTTGGGACTGAACATATTTATCGGAATCCTTGGAGCGGTTCGTCTGGCTCTTGATTATAATAATTGGCTGTATTACTTGATTGGTATGCTTGCAGTCAGCGTTCCTTTTCTTCTTATAGTAATTATTTCGAAAGAACGTTGGATGGGGCTTGGGGATGTGTATCTCATTGCAGTCGCAGGACTTCTTCTCGGATGGAAGCAGGTGCTGTTTGCAACAGCTGTTGGATGTACAATCGGAAGCATTGTTGAACTGATTAGAATTAAAGTCAGCAAGAATAAAAATCATGAATTGGCATTTGGACCTTACTTGTGTTTAGGAACATACCTTGCAATATTATTCGGAGTTCCTTTTATAGAATGGTATAGTTCACTTCTTCATGCTTAATGTATTTTCAAAGCGACAAGCTTGAAATATAAAGTTAAAAAATACTCTTGAAAGGGGAAGAAACTGATGGATCAAAGATTATTGTCCATTTACATCGGAAACGAAGTCATCAGAGTTGTAGACGCTACGCGAAAGTCTCCAACAAGCATGCTGGTTAACAGCGTTGATGAAGTTAGTACTCCGAATGGATGCGTTGATGACGGTTATATCACAGACGTGCTTGAAGTTGCCAGCGCAATACGTAGTAAGATTATTGGTAAAAGTAACAAAGCAAAAGCAGTCTTTACAATTTCTTCGAAGAAGATTGCAAGTAAGGAAGTAGTAATTCCTTTCGTTAAGGGAGAAAAGAATGTCGCAAAGATTCTTAATGCAAATTCCGGCGAGTACTTTCCTATGTCGGCAACAGGTGATTTTATCTTTGCTCACAATGTCATGGAGACGTTTCAGGATGAAGAAGGAAAGAAACTTCGTGTAAACGCTGTCGCTGCTCCTACGGATTTGGTTGAAGGTTACTATGAACTTGCTGATGAACTTAAGTTGTCTGTATATGACATCGATTATGTAGGAAACTCTGTTCAGCAGCTTTTGAAGTTGCAGATGAGCAGCAATGAGGACGAAACAAACCTCGTTTTGCAGATTGAAAAGGATGCAACATTCGTTAACGTAATGGCCGGCAAAGATATTATTCTTCAAAGATCGGTTCCTTACGGTAAGAATGCTGTTATTAATTCCATCATGGAAATCAAGAAGCTTACTGAGAAGGAAGCAATTGAATTACTTAAAGATAAGTCAAGACTCGACAGAACGGTAAGTGAAGAAGAGTATTCCGAAGCGGTAAGATATTTGATTTCTTCTATCGGACGTATTGTTGAATACCACAGATCACGTAATCCCGAGAGAATTATTGACGGTATTAAGGTGTTCGGTGAAGGTGCATCGATTGCCGGTATTGATGAAATATTGAAGCAGGAACTTGGCGCTGAAGTTACAAGATTTAATTCGCTTGTAGGTATTAAGGTATCTCAGAAGTCTTATCTTAATGCTGACCAGGCTCTTAGATTCCTCGCTTGCTTCGGTGCTGTTCTTAATCCTATCGGACTTAAACTTGACCAGAACAAAGGAAAAGAACAGGCAAGCGCAAATGCAGATAAGATTCTTATTGCTTTGATTGTTTTGGCTGCGATTGTAATGATTTCGATATCTGTAGCAACTTACCTTAAACTTGTTATTGCGCAGAAGGATGTTGAGACCAAGCAGGCAGCTATCGAAACGATGAAGGTAGCTGAAGAAGTAGCAGATAAGTATCAGGCAACATTGGATGCTTACAATATTGTTAAGAGCTTTACGGATACAACACACTCTGACAATATTATGCTTACAACTCTTATTAAGGATTTGGAAGAGAACCTCACTGAAGATACTTGTATTGATGAACTTACTGCTGCTGATGGTGTTGTTAAGTTCAAAGTTAAAACACACAGCAAAGAAGAAATCGCTGACTTGATTGTAAAGATCAAAGGAATTAGTTATATTACGGATTATAGTATTGTAACTATTAATGAACCCTGGATTGAACTTACAGATAAAGAAACCAACAGAACAATCAGATATAAGATGATTGATGGTCTTGTTGTAACTGATGATGGATTAATTATCCCGCCTGAAGCAATAGAAGATCCCAATCCTTATTATGTGGCTTATAAGACAGATGAGTATGAAATTACACTTGTTATTGAGGATCCTAATTTCACACCGGGTACTGATGAAGCTGTAGATCCCGATTTACTTGATGTATCTACTGATGAATTAATTGATGCAGGAGGTGAAGAGTAATGAAGATTTCAGATAGAGACAAAAAATTACTTTTGGGCGTTTTGTTCCTTGCGATTGTTCTTTTGCCTATTTTCTTATTCATCAAACCTAAGATGGAAGAAACCAAGTCGTTGAACACTCAGCTTGAAGACCTTAACGAACGTTATAATTATCTTAAAGATTTGTACGCTAAGAAAAGTGCATATGAAGCTCAAATTGAGCATTATACTGAAGCAAGAACTGCACTTCTTGAAGGTTTTGCACCCGGAGTTCTTCAGGAAAACACAATCATGTTCCTTGTTGATTGCGAAGAGAAATTTAACATGAAGATGACAGTGCTTACATTTTCGGAAGAAGAGGTTACACATGTTACGGATGATACGGTAGATGAGAACAATCAGGTTGTTAAAGGACTTGATGCTTATAAGGATTCTGTACTTGTTACGTATAATGTTGATTATGAAAATGCTAAAGCTTTTCTTGATTACATATTTAATAATGAAAACAAGATGCTTATCTCCAATATTTCAATGGATATGAACGAAAGCGGTTACATTGAAGGATCGTTCATGTTTGATCAGTTTGCTATTTCCGGTGAAGGCAGAACTATTGAATCTGTTAAGATTCCTGCATTCAACCATGGAGTTGAAATGATTTTCCCTGATGTATCATTCCCTGAAGACGAGGAAGAAGTGGTACTTGAAGAGAATGCTGTTGAAGAGTAACAATGTTATTTATGGTTTTTGCGAAGCGATTAAGCTTCGCAAAAACCGAAGAAATCATTTGAATTTTTATAAGGATATGGTATATAACGATTTCTTTATAAAAGTCCAAAAGACGGGAGGATAATTATGAAAAAATTATTCGCAAAGTTAAAACCAAACAAAAAGAATAAAGGATTCTCTTTGCTTGAAGTTATGCTTGCAATTTGTATATTGGCTTTGATTGCAACGCCGATATTCAATTCGATTGCGGCTTCTTACAGATTAAATTTAAAATCCAGAAAGATGCTTGCAAGTACAGACATATTAACATCGATGATGGATTATGCGGCAAGTAAAACTTATAATTCTTACAAGTATAAGGATGCTACCAAAACAGAGGTGGAAGTAAAAGGTCTTGCTGATATATATACTAACAACGGAACCCCACTTAAGTGTGGTGCTATGTATTATGTATATCCCGGATCCGAATATATTGCTGTAGGTTGTAGTGGTAATTCGAGTAAGATGTCTTTCTCGGATGTTGAATATAACGGTTATCATTTTGATGTTGTTGTATCAATGAATCTACCGACATCTACGGATAAATATTATACCGGTACGTTTAAGGTTCAGGTTTTCGATCACAGTGAGCTTGATGCCGATGGCAATAAAGTGAAATATGCTGAATCAACCACCAGGGTTGCAAATACTTTAGTGTAGAAAGGGGAAATAGTATGAAAAAAATAATTTCAAAAAACAATCGTGGCGCTGCTTTGGTTTCCATTTTGATTGCTGTTACTTTTATTTCTATCATTGCTACTTCGTTACTGTACATAAGTGCATCAAACTATAGAATGAAAGTTGCAAACAATGAGTCTAAGAAGAACTTCTATAACGTTGAAGGTAATGTTATGAAGATGACCCAGAAGCTTCGTTCAAACTTCACAACAACAGATGACCCTCTTACGATTATAAAAACATATCAGGACGGTGCTGATACTAAACATTATAATTGTAAAGCGCTTGCTACTATTTTGACAACAGAAGGTGCAAGTACAATTGGAACGGTAGGCGGTTCAAGTAATGCAAAAAATGCTGATATTAGTTTTACTAAGGGCTCAGATGATTTTTACAAATATGATATTAATGTTTCGTCTTCAAATAATGCGATTGAATATTATAAACTCAATGCTGAAAATAAATGGGAAGCGTTTACCGGTTCTGAAATGAGTGATGGTCTTTATCAGATTGTTTTTAAGAATGTTGAAGTAACTGAAACAAGTAAGAATGATGATTATAACGGATACGATCATTTTGAAAACTCAATAAAGACTGATATTGTTATTAATATTTCCAGAACAAGCGGAGGCAAAAAGGCTGTCGGTGGAGTTGGTGACTTTTCAATTCTTATGGATGACAGACTTATTGTTGATGGTTCTAATTTCTCGACAATTAATATTTATGGCAATACTATGACTGCACAATTTGCATATAATAAGACACTTAAAATTACCACTCCTGTTGATTCCGGCGGAACCGGCGCAAGTGCTGCACTTTCTTTGGCACATGATAATCGATGCAATGTTATGGGTGACTATTTTGTTGTAGTCGGTGATATTGTCATTGATGGTAATTCAAGTCTTTATCTTAACGGTTGTAATCTTACGGTATATGGTAACATTTATATTAAAGACAGGGGAGCGCTTATAATGACTGATGATAGTTGCATTTCTATGGTTAGAGATGAGAAGCTTCCTGGTTACAGCGCAGTTTCCGGTATTATTATATCTGACGGTAATGCAAAGAAACATATATATCCTTCTTCTTATTATAATAATGCGTTTACTGATACAAATAAGTACTTTAAGAGTTTGAAGAAAAAAGATTCATATGATGTATATGCCAAATATATGAGATTTAATGATACTGATGCTTCTAATGATGGTATTCTTAATAATATTTTGAATGATGTCACTAATCAATCTAAAAATCTTATTGATGTTAGAATTATGACTACTGGCGAAAAATGTTTGTTAAGTACCGATAAATTTTATGGTGAAACTATTAAAGTTTATCAAAATGGTGATACTTCTACTAATGGTGGTTTGCAAAATTCTTTAATTTTCTTTACTAATCAAACAGGACCGATTGACATTAAAGAGGCTAATATTAATTCGACTATGATTTCTTTTGCTCCTTTGCAAACTAAAGAAGTTCATTCGATTACGTATTCTAAGTTAGGACCGGAAGAGTTTAACTGGCTTACAATCCCTTCAAGTTCTACATCTACATATGGATATGACAAGGATGTTCATAAGAAACATTATGATTTTAACACCACAAAGGGCGATTATAAGGTTGATATGTCAATTGGTGATTTCTTTAAGGTTGCAACATATACTAATGATGAGGGAGCCGAAGAAAAGTTGGATGCTAATTCACTTGTTCAAAAATTGCTTAATTGTTCAATTGAATCTTCGGATTCTTCAAAGCCTGCAACATCTCAGACTGCTATATATATGCAAAACTGGTTTAAGGATGTTTAAAATTTAGGTGTTATAGAATTATAGGAGATATAATATGAAAACAAATAATAAAGGTATTTCATACATTGAACTTGTTTTGGTAATGTCTATAGCACTTATTCTTACTGGTGTGTTTACTTTGACTATAGGTTTGATTAACCGAAGCAATGTTAACAGGTCGGCTGAGAAGGTTTTTTCGAGTGTTAATGAGGCTAGAACTGCTTCGTTAGTTAAAGGAACGGATAAAGGTGTTTTGGCAATGACATGCAAGAACGGTTCTGTGTATTGCTATGTAGGAGATGATATTACTACAGTTGATTTTGATAATCAGAAATGGGATAAGATTGCTACTTCTCCAGTCAGCGTCAGCTATATTAACAAGGATGGTACTAAAGGAACTATGGCTGAAGGAGTTTTGGTTAAAACTAAATTTAAACAGTCTTCAGGTGAAGTGACCGAAGGATGTATTAATTTTAACTTTGATACAAATAAGAGTACTGCCGGTGTTAAAATTTACAAATTAACCGGTAAACCTGAAATTGTAATTTAAGGAGGTGCGATATGACTAAAGCTAACAAAGGTTATACGCTTGTAGAATTGCTTCTTACCATTGCTATATTTTCTATTGTAATGGTAGGCGTAACGAGTATGATGAATACCTCATCTAAATCTTATCAAAAAGGTGTATTTGAAGCACAGAATCAGGAAGAGGTTCAAATTGTAACAAATCAGCTTGAAGAACTTCTTGTGGATGCAACAAGTAATATTAATTATTATATATATGATGATGTAGATTCTACAAAATACAAATGCTATAAATTCAATGATGATGCTTCAAAGTCTCATACTATGGAAATTATGTATGATGAACTTGCAGGAAAATTGTATTTGAAACCAAGTGACGGTGAAAAAGAATTGCTTGCGGATAATGTTGAATTCTTTGAGATTGACGGTATTGCTAATAAAGATAATGTTTGTAAACTTACATTGAAGATAAAGAATCAGGATCAGGTATTTGATTCCACAAAGAATGTTACTTTTAGAAACAACGTTGAGAATAATATTTCTAAGGATTTGTTGCAGAATAATATTGATACTTCAGTTACTACTACTAATACTGAAAGCGAGTTCAAAGATGTTCTTACTGTAGACAGAGGCGAGACTATTAATTTGTCTGCCAAATATGGTATTACTGAAGGGTATTCATTGTCTAAAGATGCAGAAAAATATTTTATTCTTGATACTACTTCGAAAAAAGCGTTTGACAAGCCTGTTTATCAATTAAAATTAAAGGATAATTATAACACACCTGCTGATTTCGGTATTTCCGTTAAAGATAATAAAGTTTATCTTGCTGATTCTTCCGGTTCGAATAAAATAAAACTTGAGGTTGATCCCGTTGTTGTTTATCTCAATGACCCTGCGAAGGCTCAAACGGACCATAATGGAGGATATGCTTCATATACTGATAAAGGTGTATTGCTTATTACACCAGATAATGTTAATGAGAATACAGGTGGAAATACTACTTATATTAATGTTAAGGGAATAAATGTTCAAGAGTTTTTAAATATCGGCGGCAGTGTTTCGTATGACATTATATATAGCGCTGAAGGCCAATCTAATACTTGTACTATGTCAGGATCACTTTCTAAAGTTGATGAATCAAAATCGGCATATAAAAATAATGCTTCAGTTTCAAACGAGATAAATTGGGGTTCAGTAGGTAAATTTCAGTTTGGTTATGGCTTAAGTGCTGATCAATGTTCTGGTGGAATGAGCATTGTTTCGAAAAATGATGCTTGTAAAGTGATTAATGCTTATGATGGAAAAACAAAGTTGGGATTCAATTTAAATATTAAGTTTTCTTATGATGGATCTAATAAAACATATAAAAAGTATTATGATATGCAAATAACTAAGAGTCAGGATTTATCTAGAGCTAACTAAATTAATAACGGTTCCAAGTTAAACTTGGAACCGTTAAATTATTAATAAACTTATGTATAAGAGGGGCGAATATATGTTTAAAACTGTTAAAGCCATATATAAATTAATTAATAATCCATTGACGAAGCTTCTTTTTAAGGCATTTGTTTCCGTTTATTTCTTTGTAAATAAGTGGATATTTACGTTGATTGTCGGTCCTTTCTGCTTGTTTGTTGCAAAGAAATCTTTTTGCCTGGCTTTTAAAAAACTTTTTCCTAAGATGATTAAGAATTACTTTACGAAAACATTTCCTAAAGTTTTGGGGAGATTAGTGAAAAAAACATTTCCTATTAATATGCTTATCAAGTTTTTTGATTAAGCTTAATAATAATTTATTCTTCAATTTTTCTCTGCCGGTTCATTTGAGCCGACAGAGATTTTTTTATTCAAATGAGATTGCATATATCAGTTTATAAAATTTTTACTTGCATTTGCCTTGATTTTAGTGTATCTTCTTTAATTGTGTAAGTAAATGGGGCATTTGAATATAATGTATAGTGTTTATTTGCAGGTATATTAATGATGAACTTGCAATTTATCGGAGGAATGAAATGGCGAAATATCTTGTAATCGTGGAATCACCGGCTAAGGTCAAAACAATTAAGAAATTTCTTGGCTCGAATTATGAAGTAGTTGCTTCTCAGGGCCATGTCAGAGATATGCCTAAAAGCCAGCTTGGATTTGACGAAGATTACAATCCTAAATACATAACGATAAGAGGAAAGGGAGATGTTCTTTCTATGCTTCGAAAAGAAGTAAAGAAAGCTGACAAGATTTATCTTGCAACTGACCCCGACCGTGAAGGAGAGGCTATAAGCTGGCATCTTTATGAGGCTTTGAATCTTAAGGATAAGAAGGTTTCGAGAATAACATTCAATGAAATCACGCAATCTGCAGTAAAAGAAGCTTTAAAGAATCCCAGAGATATCGATATGGACCTAGTTGATGCTCAACAGACACGTCGTGTACTTGACAGAATGGTTGGATACAGAATTTCACCTCTTCTTTGGACTAAGATTAAAAGAGGCCTTTCTGCAGGCCGTGTACAATCTGTTGCACTTAAGATGATTTGCGACAGAGAAGCGCTTATTAATGCTTTTGAACCGAAAGAATACTGGACTCTTGGGGCTATGCTTGATATTGCAGGCGAGAAGAAGCCTCTTTTGGCATCTTTTTATGGAAAAAATGATGAAAAACTCGAACTTTCGTCCAAAGAACAGGTAGATTCGATTATAAAGGATATAGGCAAAGCTTCTTTTAAAGTTCTTGAAGTTAAAAACGGAACAAGAAAGAAAAATGCTCCGCTTCCTTTTACGACTTCTACGCTTCAGCAGGAAGCAAGTAAGGTACTTGGATTTTCAACACAAAAGACGATGAGAATTGCACAGTCATTGTATGAAGGTGTTAATATAGGAAAGAACTCAGTCGGTGTTATTACATATCTTCGTACTGATTCTATTCGTATTTCTGAAGAAGCTGTTAAGAACGCCAAAGATTATATTACAAAGAAATTTGGCGAGAATTATATTAATCCGAATCCGCAGGCAGATAAGAGCGGAAAGAAGATTCAGGATGCGCATGAAGCTATAAGACCTACGGATCTTATGAGAACTCCTGAAGCAATGAAAGAGTATCTTGGAAGAGATGAGCTTAGATTGTATTCTTTGATTTATAAGAGATTTCTTGCATCTCAGATGGCGCCTTGCGTATTTGAGACAGTGTCGATAAAAATCGGTGCAAAGGATTATGTTTTCAAGGATACGGCTTCTAAAGTGGCTTTTGACGGATACAGAAGCGTATATATGTCTGACGATGACGAAAAAGATGAGAAGAACAATATACTTAATAAGATAGATGAGAAGACGAAATTAAGCCTTGAAGAGTTTAAGAGCGAGCAGCATTTTACGCAGGCACCTGCTCATTATACGGAAGCAGGACTTGTAAAAGCAATGGAAGAGCAGGGAATAGGTCGTCCTTCTACGTATGCTCCTACGATTACAACAATTATGGCACGCCATTACGTTATTAAAGAGAATAAGAATCTTTATGTATCGGAACTCGGCGATGTTGTTAATAAAATGATGGAAGATGCTTTTCCTCAGATTATTGATGTTAATTTTACAGCCAATATGGAAGCGCTTCTTGATGCAATTGAAGAGGGCACGGTTCAGTGGAAGACTGTTGTATCCAATTTCTATCCTGATCTCGATGAAGCGGTAAATGCTGCTACGAAGGAGCTTGAGCATGTTAAAGTTCAGGATGAGGTCAGTGAAGAAATATGTGAAATTTGCGGACGTAATATGGTCTTTAAATTCGGACCTCACGGAAAGTTTCTTGCGTGTCCGGGATTTCCTGAGTGCAAGAACACTAAATCATTCCTTGAAAAAATCGGAGTTGCTTGTCCTAAATGCGGTAAAGATATTGTAGTGAGAAAAACCAAAAAGGGCAGAAGGTATTATGGTTGCGAGGGTGCTCCTGAATGTGATTACATGTCTTGGCAAAAACCTGAATCAAAATAACTTATTAATTATGAAAGCTCTTATTACCGAGATTTCGGTATTAAGAGCTTTTTTGTTTGTTTTGCATGAAATGATAATATATGGCAATAAACAAGTAATGACGTGATTCTTTAAGAATGTTACCATGGTAATAAGGGTTATGTTTTTAGAGGAGGTACTTTATGAAAAATAAAGGTTTTTCGCTTGTAGAACTTATAATTGTAATAGCTATTATGGCGATTCTTGTCGGAGTTATGGCACCGCAACTTTTGAGATATGTCGAAAAGACGAATATTTCTGCCGATACGCAACTTTGTGACTCTGTTGCTAATGCAATTACTTATTCAATGGTTGATTGCCTTTCTGACCCGGCTATTGATAAAGATAGCGTTGCTCAGATTAATCAGATTCAATCAGGAACGGCGTATAAGCTTCAAGGCTATGACGATACTACCAAATTTGCACTTGCGGTCAGCGAATCGCTTGGTACACCGTGCAGCAGTGTAGGTTTTCAACCTCTTTTTAAATCAAAAATAGCCAAAAGCAACGGTGTAATGTATGTTCAAACACTGAATAATAAAGTTGTAGTATGGATTGACGGTTCGGATGCGACTGCTGACGGTCTTGTTCATAATTGTACCGATGCAAGTAAAATTGATGAATATATTATTTCATCTCTATAATTATTTTTCTTTTTGACGATAATATATATGAACAACATATATAAGGCGCAAGGAAGCGTATATTTAAAAGGACTTAAAATTATTTTTGGGTCCTTTTATTTTTTTTACAATATGTTGTGGTTTTGATTTGCTCCAAAACACGCATAAATAAAGGCTTCCGTGATATTCATCTTGTATTTAATTGTGGATTGAGCACAATATAAAGTGCTTTTTGAGTATTTTCTCTTGTGTTTTTGCACGATTTTTATATAATTAAATAAGGTGGGTGTATTGTGCCTATTTAGTATTTTAGGAGGAGCTTATGATTAATACGAATGTTTTTGATTATATTAATGTGCTTGATAAGGCTGCAGACGGCAGTTGGTTAAGAAATGAAGCTATCAGCAATAATATTGCCAATAACGATACACCTAATTATAAAAGACAGGATGTAGCGTTTGAAGATGCTCTTCGTGCTTCGATTCTCGGAGCAAGCGAAGGAACGCTTGATAAGAAAATTCATAATATCGATTTGAAGACGATTAGGCCGACGGTTTTTACGGATTCTACCGAATCCAGTTACAGACTTGACGGAAACAATGTTGATATCGATACCGAAAATGTTTATCTTGCTCAAAACCAGTTATATTATCAGGGGATTTTGACAAGTATCAACAGTGAATTTGAGAATATGAAGACGGCTATTGGCAGATAAGGAGGGCTAGTTTATGGGAATGTTTGATGCACTTGATATATCTGCTTCAGGTTTGACTGCACAGAGATACAGAATGGATATTATTGCCGAGAATGTTGCGAATGCCAACACTACACGTACGGAAAATGGCGGAGTGTACAGACGAAAGGTTGTGACATTTGAGGCCAAAGGCAATAACGGTGTTGCTTTTTCCTCGGTTTTGGGCAAATCGACATCAGATTTGTCGTCCAATATCGGCAAAGGCGTAAGAATTACGTCTATACAGGAAGATCCATCCGATTTGAAGAAAGTTTATGATCCTTCACATCCGGATGCCGACGAAAATGGTTATGTTTATTATCCTAATGTAAATACGATTGAAGAAATGACGAATCTTATTGATGCTTCAAGATCGTATCAGGCCAATTCTACTGTTGTTGATGCAACAAAGAATATGTTATCACAAGGCCTTCAGATCGGTAAGGGTTAACGGAGGATAGGATAAATGGATGTAAGTAAAATATACGGTCTCGATACAGCGGCCGTTGATCTTCTTAACAAGGAAAAGGGTTTGACTCAGGGCACTGACGGAAAGGATATGTTTTCATCACTTTTGAACAGTGCCATCGACAATATTAATACGACAAATGCGTATCTTTCTTCGGCAGAGAATGAGCAGATTAAGTTTGCTCTCGGTGAAACGGAATCAACTCATGATTTGACGATTGCTCTTCAAAAAGCAAACACGGCGCTTTCTTATACGGTTGCCGTAAGAGATAAATTTTTGGAAGCATATAAAGAAATCATGAATATGCAACTTTAATTATTTAAGAGTAGGGGACAAAGTCAATGTTTGAAAAACTTATTGACAAATTAAAAGAACTTCCGCAAAAGTTTCTTGAATGGTGGAATAAATTCACTAAGAATCAAAAAACGTTAATTATAGCTGTGGCGCTCGGTGTTGTTATTGCTTTTGCAATACTTGTAACCGTTGTTACAAGGACGCAATATGTAAATCTTGTTACATGCGAAGATACGAGCCAGGCGGCTGAAGTTAAGAACATTCTTGAAACGAATGAAATTGCTTATAAGGTATCGGATTCCGGACTTGTTTTTACCGTTGATAAAACAAGGCTTTCGGAGGCTAATATTCTTTTGGGCTCCAATAATATTTTGACATCATCGTATTCCGATTTGGACAGTATTGTCGGAGGCTCTTTGTCTACTACCGAAAGCGATAAACAGAAATTATATACAGCTTACAGAGAGAAGAGATTGACGAATGACCTTGAGAACATGTCTTTTGTTTCAAGCGCAAGCGTTAATATGTACGTTCCCGAGAATGACGGTACGCTTATTCAGAATAACAAAGAATCATCGGTTCAGATTATGCTTACTCTTTCGGGAGAATGTACGGTTGACAATGCCGCTGCCATTGCAAGAATGGCCAAGACGGTTGTTGGAAATGCAACTACTGACAACATCGTAATTATTGATTCGGACGGAAATCTTTTGTTTTCGGGCGGAGATGAGACGAGCGTCGGAGGACTTGCTTCAAGCAGATTGTCTTTAAAGCAAGAAGCAGAAAGAATAATAAAGAACGATGTTCAAAATGTTCTTTTGGGAACCAATGAATTTGACTATGTTGTTGTTGCGCCGAGTCTTTCTCTTGATTTCTCTACAATTGAGAAAACTTCCACCACATATACACCCGCTGACGGTCAGACTCAGGGGCTTCTTTCGCATGAAACTAATTATGAATCCGAGAATGAAGGCGGCGGAGGTCTTGTGCCCGGAACAGACACCAATGTTGAAACAACGTATGTTTATGAAAACGGAGGCGGAAGCTCCAGCACCGTAACTCAGTACGAAAAAGATTATCTTCCCAATACGGAGACGGTTTTACAGTCGATTCCTGCAGGAGGAATTATTTATGATGAGTCTTCGATAGCCGTAACGGCGATTAAGCTTAATGTGTTAAAAGAAGAGGATGCTAAAGCGAAGGGACTTCTTGATGAAATTACTTGGGAAGAATATAAGCTTGCCAATTCCGACAGAACCAAAATAGAAGTTGACGAAGATTATTATGAATTGATTTCGCATGCTTCGGGAATAGCAGACAGAAATATTACTATTGTTGCATATGAAGAACCTTTTTATGTAGATAAAGAGGCTATGAATGTTAATTGGACGCAGATTATTCAAATCGCTTTGATTATAATTATTCTTTTGCTTCTCGGTTATGTACTTCTTCGTTCACTTAAGACTGAGAAGAACAAAGAGGATGAAGAGCCGGAAGAACTGTCTGTTGAGAATCTTTTGCAGAGTATGCCGGAAGAACAACTTGAAGATATTGATTTGGAATCTAAATCCGAAACCAGAAGAATGATTGAGAAATTTGTTGATGAAAATCCTGAAGCCGTTGCAAATCTTCTTCGCAACTGGCTCAGTGAAGATTGGGGGTAAAGGATGAAAAACGAAGGCGATAGAATTTCAGGTGTTCAAAAAGCTGCAATTCTTCTGATTTCTCTCGGACCCGAAAAGTCGGCAAGTATTTTTAAACATCTTAAAGAAGAAGAGATTGAAGAACTTACGCTTGAAATTGCAAATACAAGACAGGTTTCCGCTCAGGTTAAGGAATCCATTATTAATGAATTCTATGAAGTTTGTCTTGCACAACAATATATTGCCGAAGGCGGTATCGGATATGCCAAAGAACTTCTTGAAAAAGCACTTGGCGCCGACAAGGCAAGTGATGTCCTTAACAGACTTACGGCTTCTATTCAGGTTAAACCTTTTGAATTCGTAAGAAAGACAGATGCTTCACAGCTTTTGTCGTTTATTCAGGATGAACATCCTCAGACAATTGCTTTGATTCTTTCGTACCTCGGACCGAATCAGTGCGCAGCAATTTTGTCAGCACTTGCTCCTGAAAGACAGGCTGATGTTGCAAAAAGAATTGCGACAATGGACAGAACGAGCCCCGACGTTATCAAAGAAGTTGAGAAAAATCTCGAGTCCAAACTTGCCAATCTTGTCAACCAGGATTACACAATTATCGGCGGTGTCGATCATGTTGTTGAAATCCTCAACAACGTTGACAGAGGAACAGAGAAACATATTATGGAAACGCTCGAAATCGAAGATCCCGAACTTGCAGACGAAATCAGAAAGAAAATGTTCGTATTCGAAGACATTCTTCTTCTCGACGACAGAGCTATTCAGCGTGTTCTTCGTGATGTTGACAACAATGACCTTTCTATTGCGCTTAAGGGCTCCAACGAGGAAGTTCAGACTGCGATATTCAACAATATGTCCAAGCGTCTTGCTGTTATGATTAAGGAAGATATGGACTTCATGGGGCCTGTTCGTATGAAGGATGTTGAAGAAGCTCAGCAGAAGATTGTTAATACTATAAGAAAACTTGAAGATTCCGGTGAGATTGTTATTTCCAGAGGCGGAGGAGATGAGATAATTGTATAACAACTTATATAAGTCTTCTTTCGTCAACAGAGAAGAACAGGTTCGTATCATCGAATCAAACGATCTTGTTGCAAAGAAACTTGATGTTATTGCCAACAATGTTATATTCGAACATGATACGGATTTTGACGAGGATCTTATGAAAGATATGTCGGCCGATAATGTTGCTTCGCTTCTTGGAGAAGAGGATGAAAACGGCTTCAAATCTTTTGTCCCCAATGAATCCTCTTCGGAAAATATTGGCACAAAGGATTCTATAAGAATTACCAATAATAAAGTATCCGATTTGATTGAGAAGGCTCAAAATGATGCCAAAGATATCGTATCCAACGCTGAAGCAGAAGCTGAACGAATTAAAAGAAAAGCTTACGAAGAGGCGAGAGAAGAAGGCTATTCGCAAGGGCTGAGTGAAGGCAGAAAAGCTTTGGAGAATGAGAAAGCTCTGATTGAAGAAGAACGAAAAAGACTAAACGATGATTATAAAAGTAAAATAGATGATTTGGAACCCGAACTTGTCGATGTGTTGACCGAAGTGTACGAGCACGTTTTTAATGTTGAGTTTTCTGACAGAAAAGAAGTGATTTATAACCTTGCCAAGAACACGCTGTCTTCACTTGAATCGGGGAGAACATATCTTATCAGACTTTCTACCGAAGATTTTAATTTTTTTGCAATGCAAAAGAAAGAATTTGTCAAAGGTACCGGAATCAGTCCCGATAACATTGAATTTGCCGAAGACAAATCACTTTCGCAAGGCTATGCATATATTGAGACTGAGAGCGGTATATATGATTGTTCTGTTTCCACTCATATGGAGAATCTCAAAAAAACGCTTCAGGTTTTGAGCTTTTCCAAGGATTGATGAAAGAAAGAAGTTATGGATTCCGAAAAATACAGAGAAGCATTATACAAACAATATTTTAATAAACTCGGAAAAGTAATAAATGTAGTCGGTCTGACTATTGAATCGATGGGACCTGACGCGACGCTCGGCGATATTTGTAAAATATATGCCGATTCGTCAAAAAGCAGATATATTATGGCCGAAGTTGTGGGCTTTAAAGATAACAAAACGCTTCTTATGCCTTATGAAAACACCAAAGGTATCGGAATAGGATGTCTTGTCGAAAATGAAGGTTGTCCTTTAAGCATACAGGTGGGGAATTTCCTTCTCGGCGAAGTACTTGACGGACTGGGAAGACCGATGGACGGACGAGAGTTTACGTCCGGTATTACTTACAGTGTTGACAATGCTCCGCCGGATCCTATGAAAAGAGAGATTATCGATGAGGTTCTGCCTTTGGGGGTAAAAGCGGTTGACGGTCTGATTACGGTCGGTAAAGGACAAAGAATCGGTATATTTGCCGGTTCCGGTGTCGGTAAATCGACGCTTATGGGCATGTTTGCAAGAAATACCAAGGCAGATATCAATGTTATTGCTTTGATTGGCGAGCGCGGTCGTGAAGTCAGGGAATTTATTGAAAGAGACCTCGGTGAGGAAGGTATGAGGCGAAGCGTTGTCGTTGTAGCCACCAGTGATAAGCCTGCGCTCGAGAGGAATAAAGCCGCCAAAACGGCAACAGCGATTGCGGAATATTTCAGAGATAAAGGAAAAGATGTCCTTTTGATGATGGATTCTCTGACACGTTTTTCGATGGCACAAAGAGAAATCGGCTTGGCTTCGGGAGAACCTCCGGTAACGAGAGGATATCCACCTTCTGTTTATGCGGAAATGCCTAAACTTCTTGAAAGAGCCGGAAGAAACGAATGCGGTTCGATTACAGGTCTTTATACAGTACTTGTTGACGGTGATGATTTTAACGAACCCATTACCGATACTGCACGAAGCATTTTGGACGGTCATATTATGTTGAACCGTAAGCTTGCACATAAGAATCATTATCCGGCGATAGATGTTTTGCAATCGATTTCAAGATGTATGTCCTCAATAACGGACAAGTCTCAAAAGTCTGACGCGGGCAGAATTAAAAATATTCTTGCGACATATCAGGATGCGGAAGATTTGATTAATATCGGTGCTTACAAAAAAGGCTCTAATCCGTCGATTGACGAATCTATAGCCTATATTGACAAAGTAAATTCTTTTTTATGTCAGGATACGGAAGAAAAATTCACTTTTGAAGAATCGGTCAAAATGATGAGCGAATTGTTTGTTTGATTATGGCTGTTTATAAGTTTAAAATGCAGGGAATTCTTGATATCAAGGAGAAACTTGAGACACAGGCCAAACAGGATTTTGCCAATGCAAATCTTAAGCTTCTTGAAGAAGAAGAATTACTTGCGGGAATTGTAAAAAGAAAAGAAGAATATCTTGAAGAAGGCAGAAAACTGAGACTTTCTTCGATTGACCCCGTTGAAATCGAAAAAAATAAACTTGCGGTGGAAGTTCTTGAGGATGAAAGGGTTAAACAGGAAAGAGAAGTAAATCTTGCCCGCAATAATGTTGAGGTTCAAAGAAAAAAGATGATGGATGCAAGAACCGAGACAAGGATTTATGAGAAATTAAAAGAAAACGATTTTGATAATTTTATGAGTGAAGAAGGCAAGAAGGAAAGCAAAGAGATTGATGAACTCAACAGTTTCAGATTTGCCGAAAAGAATACTAAAAAGGATTGATTATGGCGATTTCACCTGAAGAAGCAAAGTTAAAAGAAGAAAAAAAGAGAATAGCCGACGAACGTAAAAAACTCAAGGATGAACAAAAGAAATCAAAAAAGGAAGCTAAAGCGAAAGCAAAGGAACTTTCAAAGCGAGAGACTGATTTGTATGACGAAAGTTCCGGAGGAAGTATGTTCGGCGCGATTGTTATAACGCTTATTCTTGTCGCCGTTTGGATTGCGATATTCTGTCTTGTTGTAAAACTTGATATCGGCGGTGTCGGCACTAATGTTTTTGCTCCGATTTTGAAGGATATTCCGGTTGTCAATAAGATTCTTCCAAAAGATTCGGTCACGGAGACGACGATCCCCGAAAACTATTACGGATATACTTCTTTGAGCGAAGCTGTAGACAGAATCAAACTTCTGGAAACACAGCTTAACGATATTCAAAGCGAAAACGAAATCAATAAAGAACAGATTGATGCTTTGACGACTGAAGTAAACAGACTTAAAACTTTTGAGAGCAATCAGCTTGAATTCGAAAGAATCAAGAATCAGTTTTATGAGGAAGTCGTTTATTCGGAAAAAGGACCCGGAGCATCTGAATTTGCTAAATATTATGAATCTATTGATCCCGATACGGCTGAATTTATTTACAAACAGGTTGTTACCGAGGAACATGTTGATGATGACGTAAAAGAAATGGCTCAAACATATGCTGCAATGAAACCCAAACAGGCGGCCGAAAAAATAGAAGCCATGACTGATGATTTACAAAAGGCTGCCAAAATACTCAATGCCATGAATACTGACGATCGCGGTAAAATTATGGGCGTAATGGATGCCGATGTTGCGGCTAAGCTTACCAAAATAATGGTAAAATAGGCTAAAGAAATTGTTTATTCTTTTCGATAAAATATGTAGAGATTTTTCTCGAGTATTTTATGAAAGGAGGATGCGATATGGGAACACAGGCTGTTAACAACCTGATGAATGAAATCTATTACGGAATGTGCGAAAATGAAAAGGGCTTTTCTAAAGAAGGAGACTTCTTGAAAACTCTTGAAGATGCAGCGAATTCCGAAATGCTTGAAGATGTTTCCAAAAAAAATGTTAATCCCGTTGATGAACTCAAAACGGAAAAACGTTCGGATAATGTCGAAAGAAACGAAGAGACTTATGATGATTCCAAGGTAAGTCAAAATTCTTCGGTCGACAATAAGAAAGATGATTTAAAATCTGGTGATTCGGTTAAAACTGATGAAAAGGTTTCGGATGATTCAAAGATATCTGACAAAAAGGATTTTAACTTATCGGAAGATGATGTTGAATTTGTATTTGAGACATTTGGCGCTTTTGTTGATTTTTATTCGGAAACACTTCAAATTCCTGCGGATGAAGTAATCGAATATTTTGAAACAAACGACATTAATATTGACGATTTGCTTTCATCCGAAAATGTCAGCGAAATAGTTCTCGGTCTTAGCGGAATTGAAGATTCTTCGGAGATTCTTTTAAACGAACAGCTTTATGAAAACATTGAAAACATCAAAGATTTCGCTCAGAACCTTCTTGATGAAGCATCTGATTATTTGGATTCTGATTCGGATGAAGTGATTTCAAAAGTGGAAGAATTGATTTCTCAACTTGAATTTGATTACGAAGATGTTGAAGAATTTGATGAGTTAGATTTGCAGAATCGTTTGTTTGAATCTGAAGTTAATGACATCGATGCTGAAAATGGCCAAATTAATTCTGTTGATAATCAAAAAGCAATGTCGGTTTCTCAGACACGAAAAGATTTTGATAAAGACGAATCATCCGATAACGATACTTTGAATCAAAGACAGAATGTTGTTCAAAACAATTTTTCGCAGGTTAATCAAGCGGATTCTGAAATTGGAACCGAAGGAGAGAAACTTAACGAAACTTTGGATGCACAGCGTATTTATGATCAAATCGGTGAATTTGTCAGAAGCGTTTCGACCGAAGAATTAAAAGAAGTTACGCTTCAACTTCAACCTGAATCGCTTGGCACTGTTCAGATTAGAGTGTCTCAACGCGAAGGTGCTTTGAGCGCAGAACTTATTACTCAAAACGACAATATTAAATCGGTGCTTGAAGGACAACTTATCGAACTTCAAAAGGAATTTGAAAAATCAGGCGTTAAAGTTGAGAATATCGATGTAAAAGTTTCTACAAACGGTTTTGAAGAAAATGCTCAAAGCGATTCCAAAAATGAAGAAAATGAAACTGCAAGAAGAGATTTTCCTCAAAGAAGAATCAATATAAACGGTTTGTTTGATAACGAAGATGTCGAGACACTTGAAGACGATGAAAAAATTGCGGTTGAAATGATGACTGCAAACGGAAATTCGCTTGATTACCAGGCGTAGAACGGAGGTTAATATGAGTTTGACGGCACAGTATGTTGACGGAAAGCTTTTACAAAATACCAATCAGAGTACTGAAACACAGAAAACTAACCAAACCGAAAAAACCAAAGGCGGTTCGGAAATGGATAAGGATGCGTTTCTTCAACTTTTGGTTGCTCAGATGAAGTATCAGGATCCGTTGGAACCCACTTCGAATACGGAATATGTTTCACAATATGCTACTTTCTCCGAACTTGAACAGATGCAGAATATGTCAGGCAGTCTTAACCTTTCAAGAGCTTCTGAAACAGTCGGCAAAGAAGTTATTATTGAAACGCAGAAGGATAACGGTGAAACCACAACGGTTCAAGGTTACGTAGAAAAGGTTGTTTATAACAAGACTAATGCATATCTTTCGATTGACGGCTCTTTATATTCGATTGATGACCTCAAACAGGTTATTGATGACGAATATCTTGACGGTACAAATGTAATTGGAGAGATTAAAAAGATTGTAGATAAACTTCCGAAGGTTGAATTTATTACTTTAAACGATGTCGGAAACATTATGACGGCGTTCAATTATTATAATTCTCTTTCTGATTATCAGGTTTCTCTTATGTCTAAGGATTTGAAAGAAAAACTTGAAGAATACGGAAACAAGGCAGATCAACTGATTACGGAAGCTGCCGAACAGGCCGCAAAAGAAAGTGAAGAAGGTAATGATAATATTGACGGTCTTTTTGAAGATTCCGACGAAGAAGATGATGGACAGAGTTAATATTTGACGGAGGTAATCCGATATGAATATTGAAACAAACGGATTCCTTTCATCAATACCTATAAAAGACAACGTTATTAAAGGCAAAAGTCGCATTGAAACTTCAGGTTACTCCGACATTTCTTTGAAAAATCAAAGTTTTGAGGATATTTTAAGAAGCAAAGTCGAAGGCGACAGGGGTGAAGTTAAATTTTCGAAACATGCATTATCAAGACTTGTAACGAGAAACATTACTTTATCCGACGGGCAAATGAGCCGATTAAATGACGGACTTAATAAGGCATATGAAAAAGGAATCAAAGATTCACTGGTTATAGTCGATGAATTGGCATTTATTGTAAATGTTCCGAATAACACGGTTGTAACCGCAATCGATTCGAAAGAATCGGATGATAATATTTTTACTAATATAGACGGAGCGGTAATCGCTTAGCCGGACCTTCGGGAAGCTAAATGCTTCGGGGTGAATGCCCGAAGCATCCGTCCTAGAAAATAGGAGGACAAACATTATGATGAGATCGCTTTATTCCGGTGTTTCCGGACTCAAGACACATCAGACCAAAATGGACGTTATCGGTAATAATATTTCGAACGTTAACACAACTGCATACAAATCGCAGTCTATTACGTTTTCGGAACTTATGTATCAGACAACTCAGTCTGCTTCAGGACCCAACGCTACAACGGGTACTGCCGGAACGAATGCCAAGCAGATAGGTCTTGGTGTTGCAAGCGGCGCTATTTCTACTGCTATCACAACTGCAGGTGCATCGCAGACAACCGGTAATCCTTTTGATTTAAAGATTACAGGCGATTCATTTTTTATCGTAAATAACGGAAATGATAATTTCTTTACAAGAGACGGTTCGTTCTATGTTGACGCAGCCGGAAATCTTGCTACAACATCTACAGGTTACAATGTTATGGGCTGGGGTGTTGAAGAAGAGACTCAGACAATTAAACAGGATACAGTCAGAGCTTTAAGAATTATGAGTCCCGACAATATGACATATCCGCCCGAGTCAACAACTAAGGCATATGTTTCGGGAATTCTTGATAAAAACGATACAAATGCAGCGTCAAGCGTAGGTAAAACTATTTCGGTAGCTATTTATGACGGACTCGGATATTCTTATACTGTAAAGTTTGCTATTAAGAACACGGAAGAAGAAGGCATATATAACGTTGAGATGACCGATATTCTTGATTCTAATAACAATTCTTTGAAAAATCTTTACAAAGTAGGAAGCATTAAAGATATCGCTACATTCGGTAAGGATACAATTAATACCACAACTACTTTGTATGAACTTATGCCCGGCGTAACATATGATTCAACTGTTGCAAATCCTGCAGACGGATACAGAAAGAAAACTGACTTATCCGAAACATTTGCGGATTTTGACGACAAGAAACTTCCGGGAATTACTTATACTATTCCTACCGGTGCTACTGCAGGAACATTCGATCCTTCGGTTTCAGGTCAGGAAAAATTCACTCTTATAGGCAGCGGAACTCTTACCAAAGACGATATGGAAGAAGCGTTCGGTATGATTTATGTACCGGGTACGGGTGGTGCGGCAGGACATTATTACTTCAGTGACCCTAATGTTACGCTTCACAGTACGCAGCTTACTTCAACGCCTGTTTCTACAGACCCTACGTATTCGGATGCAAAAGATGACTGGATAGCCGTTTTGAAGAAGGGTAATCTTGACGATCTTAACGTAACTGTTGACGCTGAAGGAACTGTAACTTTTACATTTACTCAGGAGTTCACGTTTGATGCGATAACTGATTTTGACGGTCAGAATTTTACAAAGAAAATTTCTCAGGCCGAAGCATACGGACTTGATGAAAATGACCCGAATGTAAAGTATACTTATATGGTAGCCGATTCCAATGAAGGAAAAGCACAGGTTACAGCAACCGAAACACTTTCCGGAAACACATTGATTTTTGATACCGGAACAGGTGAATTTAAGTCGATTGACGGCGGAGATGCGGTAACGCTTGACTTTGCTGAAATGACCACGAACCTTATCGGTGAGACGGTAGATCTTTCACATTTCAGTGATGTGTCGATTGATTTTTCAAAAGCATCAATGTTTAACAATAACGGTACTTCAACGATTGCGATGGTTTCCGGTGATGATAAGGGAATCGGTTCCGGACGTAAACTCGGAAATCTTTCCGGCGTGTCGATTCAGAACAACGGTATGATTTATGCTTCGTATGATAACGGTCAGACAAGACTTCTCGGACAGATAGCCGTTGCATCTTTTGCAAATGCATCCGGCCTTCAGAAAGAAGGCGATAACCTTTATTCCGCAACACTTAACTCGGGCGAATTCGATGGAATAGGTGTTGATGTTACCGCAGGCGGAGGATATATTTCAACAGGTGTTCTGGAAATGTCTAACGTCGATTTGTCTTCGGAATTTACCGAAATGATTACAACTCAAAGAGGTTTCCAGGCAAACAGCCGTATAATTACTGTTTCGGATACACTTCTTGAAGAACTTGTAAATCTTAAGAGATAATGAATATATAAATTAATTGACCGGAGGGCTTTTGGCTCTCCGGTTACAGTCATTTTTATCAAGGCTTACGGCTTTGGTATTTTTATTATTTTTCGGAGGAATAAGATGATTGAATTAACAAAACTTGACGGTACGAAATTTCTTCTTAATGAAGATTATATCGAAACGGTCGACGAAACACCAGATAGTGTGATTGTACTTGCCTCCGGACGCAAGATAATTGTAAAAGAAGGTAGACAAGAGATTAAAAATTTAGTAAAATCGTATAGAAAGGATTTTTATGCATAAATACATTTTTGCATAAAAATTTGAAGGTGTTTCAAGGTGGATTTAGCTTCGATTATCGGACTCGGCGTTTGCGTTGCCATGATGCTTATGGGTATCATGACAGGTGATGACGGTGTAGCGGGAATTAGATATTTCTGGGATTTTAAATCGGTTCTTATCACCTATGGTGGTGCTTTCTTTGCTATTCTTGCATCGATGAGCGTTAAAGATTTCATAGGTGGATTAAAGAGCTTTCTTTTGATATTCAAAACACCTAAACAGGATGTTCCGGGGATGATATCCAAAATAATTGAATTATCCAATGTTGCAAGAAAAGAAGGACTTCTTGCTTTGGAAGAAGTTTCGGGCGAACTTGACGATGCTTTTATGAAGAAAGGAATTCTTCTTATTGTCGACGGTACCGATCCCGATCTTGTTCGTGCAATTATGGAGACGGAACTTATTAGTACGGAAGACAGACATAAGCAGAATATAAATTTCTGGAGCGATTTGGGAGCCATGGGTCCTGCTTGGGGTATGATCGGTACTCTTATCGGACTTATCCTCATGCTTCAGAACATGTCTGATGCCGCAGCTATCGGACCTTCGATGTCGGTTGCTCTTATTACAACATTTTATGGTTCGCTTCTTGCTAACTGGATTTGCACACCGACTTCGTCCAAACTTAAGGCTAATAATGCTACGGAAATCAGATGTAAAGAGATTATGATTGAAGGCTTGCTTTCGATTCAGGCAGGAGAGAACCCCAGAGTTATCGAAGAGAAACTGAAGTCGTTCCTTGCTCCGAGCGAAAGAGCCGCTGCTTCTTCTGAAGAAGGAGGAGGTGAGGAGAATGGCTAAACGTAAACCGGAAGATCCGCCTGCAGGGGCGCCTGCATGGATGGCGACATTCTCCGATTTGATGAACCTTCTTCTTTGCTTCTTCGTTTTGCTTTTCTCTATGTCTACTGTAGACGCTCAGAAATTCGAACTTGTTGCAGCTTCGTTTGCAAATACATTTTCGATTTTCACTGCGGGCGGACAGGCAATCGGAGACGGAGTTCTTATATCAAACGGAGTCAGTCAGTTGAGTAACCTTGATGAATATGTTAATTCAATGGGTAAAGCCGAAGATTCCGAAAAGCAGATTAATGATACTTTGGAAGAATATGAGAATCAGATGCTTGCCGCAAGTGAAGAACTTGCTGAATTAATTGAAGAGGCAATCGAAGAACAGAATCTCGGAGAAGAAATTGGTGTCGAATTTAATTCTCAGTATGTTCTTCTTACGATGAACGGTTCGCTTCTTTTTGATTCTGGTGATGCAAAGTTAAAAGATGAATCATTGAATATGATGGCGCAGGTTGCCAAAATACTTGAAAGGTATTCCGAAGGCATCATTGAAGTTGAAGGTCATACAGACAATGTTCCCATGAAGGGAGCGAAATATTCCGATAATGATGAACTATCGTCTGCCCGTGCCATAAGTGTGTTTAGATATTTGATTCAAAATACATCCATCGATCCTTCGAGAATTAAACATTCCGGAAGAGGAGAATATGTTCCGATTGCAGATAATTCCACAGCGGAAGGTCGAGCTTTAAACAGAAGAGTTGAAATCAGAATTTATAATATATACAGCAGTACGTATTAATGAGGGGATAAAATGAAAAAAAATTTATTATCGATTTTAATTTTGGGATGTACCGTTATAAATATGATTTTATCGGGTGTTTGTCTTTTCTCAGTGATGACAACGAATCAAAAGACTGCAAAAGTTGTTACCGATGTTGCCAATGCAATAAGTATAGATCTTGGCACAGGTGCTTCCGAATCGACTGAAAGCGCTAATGTGCCGATTGAAAATATCGAAACTTATTCTATACCCGAGAAAATGACAATTGCTTTAAAACCTACTGACGGTGAAGCACATTATTGTATGGTTACGGTATTCTTCTCAATGGATATAACTCATGAAGATTACAAGAAATACGGTGCGGGAGTCGCAAATAATGAAAATATTTTCAGAAGTATAATTAACGATACGATTTCCGCTTATACAATCGATGAAGCCAGAGTAAGTCAGGACGATATTAAGAGAGAAATTCTTAAGAAGGTTCAGGAAAAGTATTCGGGCTCAACATTTATATTTGATGTTTCTTTCAGCGATATTGTGTTCCAGTAAGATCACTTTCAAATATTCATACGAAAGGAGGGTGAACTTTAGTGAGCGAAGTACTGTCGCAAAATGAAATAGACAATCTGCTAAAAGCATTAAACAGCGGCGAAATCGACGTAGACGAAATGAAGGAGCAGTCTAATGACGCTTCCGTAAAGAATTACGATTTCAAACGACCCGCAAAGTTCTCAAAAGAACACCTTCGTACGCTGGAACTTATATTTGATCATTACGGAAGACTTTTATCCACAAATCTTCCGGTATATTTAAGAAAAAATGTTCAAATTTCGGTAGCAAATTCTGAAACGGTTACTTTTTCGGAATTCTCCAATTCACTTGGTAATCCTTCGGTTCTGTCAATTATTAATTTCAGACCGTTGCCGGGTGATATAATTATGAACTTAACGTCAAACCTTGGGTTTTCAATAGTCGACAGAATGCTCGGGGGGCAAGGCGGTACTATTGATAAAACAAGAGATTTTTCGGAAATAGAACTTTCAATTCTTGAAAAAATAATTGTAATATGCATGCAGCTTCTTAGAGAGCCTTGGAAAAATGTAATAGAAATCAATCCTATGCTCGAAAGAATCGAAATGAATCCGCAGTTCGCACAGATAATTGCGCCGAACGAAATGATAGCCATAGTTACTTTGAATATGAAAATTGGCGATGTCGAAGGATTTATGAATGTTGCATTACCTTTTTTGACTTTGGAATCTGTTATAGATAACCTGAATACAAAATTCTGGTTCTCTACAATGACCAATTATTCCGAAGAAGTTTATAATGATTATATTGAAGGTATGCTGAAAAGAGTGGATGTACCGATTAAATGTCTTCTTGGCAAATCGGTTGTCACGGTAAATGATTTTACGAATTTATCTGTGGGGGATATAATTCGGCTAGATACCAATGTTGAATCTGCTTTGGAAGTATATGTTGGAAATATAAGTAAGTTTACTGCAGTGGCCGGTGCTATAAATGATAAATATGCAGTTAAGGTCACTTCTGTAATAAGAGAGGAGGAATAAATCTTTGGATGGCGGTATATTATCACAGGATGAGATAAATGCACTTCTTAGCGGAATGGATTTATCCGGCGGCGATGCCGCACCGAGTGAGCCGGTATCTGCAAGTGGCGGTGAAGATCAAACGCTGCTGTCGGACATCGAAAAGGATGCGATAGGAGAAGTTGCAAACATTTCGATGGGTACCAGTGCCACTACGTTATATTCTCTTGTAAATAAGAGAGTTGACATTACGACTCCTGTTGTAAGCATTATCAAATGGGATGAATTGATGGGAGCGTATGATAGACCGTGTGTATTTATTCAAATCAGGTATACGGTTGGACTTGACGGTTCAAATATTCTTATTCTTAAAGAAGATGACGTTAAGATTATCACTGATTTGATGATGGGCGGTGACGGAACGAATATCGAAGGTGAATTAGGGGAGATTCATCTTAGTGCGATTTCGGAAGCTATGAATCAGATGATGGGATCATCTGCAACAAGCCTTTCGTCGATGCTTGGTAAAATGATTGACATTTCACCACCTGAAGCTTCGCTTATCGATATTAACGATCTTAAAAAAGGTGAAGATGTTGCTCCGTTTTTGTCGGAGACATTTGTAAAAATAGAATTCAGAATGCAAATCGGAGATTTGATTGATTCATCTATTCTTCAATTGTATCCTCTCGATTTTGCAAGAGAACTTTATCAGGTATTTATGAACAATCAGGTGACATCTGCAGAAGGTGAAAACAGTGATTCGAATGAAACTTCTTCGGAACCTGCTCCTTCACAAGAAACTATGCAGACGCCGCCGGAACCTCAACCGTATGTTCCGCCACAGGCAAACATGGATGCGATGAACAATCCATATCCGATGCCTCAGCAAGGATATCCGTATCCGATGCCACCGCAGGGCTATCCGTATCCAATGCCTCCGCAGGGTTATCCTATGCCTCCTGTGGGCAATGTAAATGTACAACCGGCGCAATTCCAAACATTTACGCAGCCTTCGGTTATGGCGAATTCCCCGGAAAACATCAATTTGATTATGGATGTTCCTTTGGAAGTAACGGTTGAATTAGGCAGGACCAAGAAATCGATTGCCGATATCCTTGATTTTGCACCGGGTACTATTATTGAACTTGACAAGATAGCCGGTGAACCGATAGATGTCTTAGTTAACGGAAAATTTGTTGCAAAAGGTGAAGTTGTTGTTATTGAAGAGAGTTTTGGTATTCGAGTAACAGAAATAGTAAAATGAGTATAGGAGATTTAATATGGGAAAGAATATTTTAGTAGTAGATGATGCGGCTTTCATGAGAATGATGATAAAGGACATTTTGTCAAAGAACGGTTATACTGTTGCAGGTGAAGCTGAAAATGGTATGAAGGCTGTTGAAAAGTACAGCGAACTCAAGCCCGATCTTGTTCTTATGGATATTACAATGCCTGAAAAAGATGGAATTCAGGCTTTAAAAGACATTAAATCTATGGACGGAAATGCTAAAGTTATTATGTGTTCTGCTATGGGTCAGCAGGCAATGGTTATTGAATCTATTCAAGCCGGAGCAAAAGACTTTATTGTTAAACCATTCCAGCCGGATCGTGTTCTTGAGGCGGTTAAGAAAGTTGTAGGATAATATGATTCTTGCACTTAATAATCAAACAAACGGTTTTGTTCAGTTCCTAACCGTGTTTGTATTATTTATTATTGTATTGGCTATTTGTGCATTTACGACAAAGTTTGTTGCCGGATATCAAAAAGGTAAAATGATGTCCGGAAACATTCATGTGCTTGAGACCTTAAAAATAACCAACAATAAGTTTATTCAGATTGTTCAAATCGGTGATAAAACTTATGCATTAGGTGTTTCAAAAGATTCAATTACCGTTATAGGTGAATTGAATGAGGATAGTTTGATAATTAAGGATGACTCTCAAAGTGACGGTTTAAGTTTTGATACCATATTGCAGAATGCCAAGAATTTTAAATTAAAGAAATAGGCGATAGGTATGAAATGTAAACACATATCAAAATATATCGTGATTGGTTTATGCCTGCCGGTATTGGCAGGCATATTGTCGTATTTAATGCCTGTAAAAGTATATGCTACCGGGACGGATGATTTGCTTCAACCGGCAGAAGGCATTATAGAGTCCATCACACCTAATTTGAATGAAGAATTAAATAATGGGGCGACTCCATCTACTTTTACCGTTACGCTTGATTCCGGAAACGGAGAGCTTAACGGCTCTTTGCGTATAGTTCTTATTCTAACGGCGATATCGTTGATTCCGGCAGCACTTGTAATGCTTACGAGTTTTACGAGAATTATTATAGTTCTTCATTTTACGAGAACTGCGCTGGGTACTCAGACGGCTCCGCCCAATCAGGTGCTTATCGGACTTGCCATATTTTTGACAATATTCATAATGGCTCCTGTTTTTACAAGAATTAATGAAGAAGCCATTAAGCCGTTTGACAATGGTGAAATTACGGCTAAAGAAGCACTCGATGCAGGACTTGTTCCGCTGAGGGAGTTTATGTACGGACAGACACAGGCTAAAGATGTCGCTACCTTCATGGAAATATCTTCACTTGAATGGGATGGCTCGGATCCCGAAGCCGTTCCTACTTCGGTTTTGATTCCTTCTTTCATATTGTCGGAACTTAGGACATCTTTTATTATAGGATTTTTGATTTATATTCCGTTTATTGTTATTGATATGGTTGTATCTTCAATACTTATGAGTATGGGTATGATGATGCTTCCGCCTACGACGATATCCACGCCTTTTAAAATACTTTTGTTTGTGTTGGCCGATGGATGGAATCTTGTAATAGTAAACCTTGTCAGATCGTTTTATTAGGGAGGTAACGAAGGATTATGACTGCCGACAATGTTGTTGTTATAGCAAGAGATGCATTGTATTGCATAATTATCACCGCGGCTCCCTGCCTTTTGGTATCGCTTGTGGTCGGACTTGTTATTTCAGTATTTCAGACTGTTACCAGCATTCAGGAACAGACGCTTACGTTTGTCCCCAAAATACTCGGTATTTTTGTTACATTGATGTTTCTCGGCCATTGGATGCTTAACAATATGGTCGATTATATGACAAAACTTTGGACAGACATACCTCTTTATATTCGATAAATTATGATTGATTATTCATTTCCGATTGAAGAACTTGAATATTTTCTTTTGATATTGACAAGAATTACGTGCTTTATTTATTTGGCTCCTTTTTTTGCAATGAAAGATATTCCAAACAGAGTTAAAATCGGTTTTTCTTTTTTTGTATCGATAATTTTGTACTATGTCACAATGCCGCATGCATATGCTTTGCCTGAAACTTTGCTTGGACTTGCGATAGTAGTTCTAAAAGAAGCCTTGGTCGGATTGCTTTTGGGACTCGGGGCAAGCACGTGTATGTCAATCGTATTGTTTGCCGGAAGAATTTCTGACATGGAAATGGGCTTTGCCATGGCACAGCAGATGGATCCGACTACAAGAGAGCAGGCTACAATAACAGGTGTTTATTATCAGTACATGTTTATGCTTCTTATGATTTTGTCGGGAATGTACAGATATTTTATTTCCGCTTTGGCGGAGACATTTGTTCTTATACCGATAGGTGAAGCTAATTTTCAATATGATTCGATTATGACTTCATTTATTAAGTTTCTTTCGGATTACATGCTTATTGGCATGAGAATTGCACTGCCGGTTTTGTGTGTTATTTTGCTTTTGAATTCGGTGCTTGGAATTCTTGCAAAAGTTGCACCTCAGATGAATATGTTTTCTGTGGGAATTCAGCTTAAAGTGTTTACGGGTCTTGCGGTTTTGTTTATTACTGTTGGTCTTTTGCCCAAAATGAGCGAGCTTGTTTTTAATTCGATGCAAAAGATTATTGTAGCTTTTGTGGAGGGTATGATGAATGTTAGCGTATAATCTTCAGCTTTTTGCAAAAGACGGTCCGGGCGGTGAGAAAACAGAAGAGCCTACTTCCAAAAAACTTCAGGATGCGAGAAAAGAAGGTCAGGTTGCCAAAAGTAAGGAACTTGCGGTCGGATTTACGCTTCTTGTAATGTTTGTATTTCTGAAACTTTGGGTTAAAACGTTAGGAAATCAGTTCCTTGAAATGATTAATAATACGTACACAAAATTTCCTGAAGTTGCATCGCATATATCAAGCGGCGACGAAACCTGGTATTTTTTCGTGTATTTCAGGCAGGTTTTATTACAGTCGTTGCTTATTATGGCTCCGTTTCTTTTGATTGCGTTAATTGTTGGATTTGCATCAGAAGTGATTCAGGTCAAATGGGAACCGACAGCAAAGACCTTGCAGCCGAAGCTCAGTAAATTTAATCCCATAAACGGTATACAGAGAATTTTTTCCATACAGTCTCTGGCTGAACTTGTTAAATCGATTTTTAAGCTTTTGATTATCGGTTATCTTGTTTATTCGACGCTTGAAGATAAATGGAGAATTATTCTTGTTCTTCTCGATATGCCTTTGATTGACGGAATATCGCTTATGGGTGATATTGTTGTGAATTTGGGTATCAAAATTTCTGCTTTTTATCTTATTATGGCTTTTGCCGATTACTTTTTTCAAAAGTGGAAGTTCAAAAAAGATATGCGAATGACCAAACAGGAAGTTAAGGATGAATATAAACAATCCGAAGGAGACCCTCAAATCAAAGGTAAAATTCGTCAAAAGATGTTGCAGGCATCGAGACGAAGGATGATGCAGGATATACCTAATGCAGATGTTGTTATTACTAATCCTACGCATTTTGCGGTAGCGATAAAATATGATGCCAAAGTTGCCGACGCTCCGATAGTTGTAGCCAAAGGAGCGGACCATTTGGCAGCCAAAATCAAAGAGATTGCAAAAGACAACCACGTAGAGATTGTCGAAAACAAGCCGTTGGCCAGAATGCTTTATTATAATGTTGAATTGGGAAACGTAATTCCGCCCGAATTATATAAAGCCGTTGCGGATATTTTGGCGTATGTTTATAAATTACAAGGCAAAATATAATATATTGACAATTCGGGAAAGGAGGAAGAAGAGTAGATGAAAAAAGCTGATGTCGGCGTTGCACTTTATATTTTGGCAGCTTTCGTAATGCTTATTGTTCCTATTCCCAATTGGCTTTTGGATATTCTTCTTGCCGTTAACATTTCTACAGGTTTTGTTATTCTTTTTTCGACTATGTTCGCAAAAGAAGTACTTGATTTGTCGTTCTTTCCCACAATCCTTTTATTTACGACTATTTTCAGAATAGCGTTAAACGTTTCGTCTACAAGACTTATTCTTTCTACCGGCGATCCCGGAAATGTTGTACAAACCTTCGGTGATTTCGTAGGCGGCGGTAATTTGATTATCGGAGTCGTTATATTTGTTATTTTGATAATCATTCAGTTTGTTGTTATCAATAAAGGTTCTGAAAGAGTTGCCGAAGTAACCGCAAGATTTACTCTCGATGCCATGCCGGGTAAACAGATGGCGATCGATGCGGATTTGAATACCGGTGCGATTACCGATGAAGAAGCCAAATTAAGAAGAGAAAAAATTCAAAATGAAGCGAACTTTTTCGGTTCCATGGATGGTGCCGTAAAATATGTTAAAGGAGATGCAACTGCAGGTCTTATTATTACTGCCGTAAATGTTGTCGGCGGAATTGCGATGGGAATGATTTCTCAGAACATGGAACTGACGGATGCTCTTCAAAAGTATGTGGTTTTGACGATCGGTGACGGACTTGTTTCACAGATTCCTTCGCTTTTGATTTCATTATCAACAGGTATTCTGGTTACAAAAGGATCTAAGCAGGCAGATTTCGGACCGGTCCTTGTCAGTCAGCTTTTTGGAGTACCCAAAGTCATGTATCTTGTCGGAGCGACTATTATGGCGCTCGGAATTCTTACTCCTTTAAATATTATTTTGTTTGTCGGATTCGGTATTTTGTTTATTGTTGCCGGAAGAATTATTTCCAACAATCTTGAAGTCAAAAAAACTACTTCCGAGGTCGACAAAGAGGAAGCTGCGGCGGGAGAAATCAGGCAACCGGAGAATGTCAATTCTCTTTTGCAGGTCGATCCCATCGAACTCGAATTCGGTTACGGAATTATTCCTTTGGCTGATGTTAATCAGGGCGGCGACCTTTTGGACCGTGTTGTTATGATTAGAAGACAGATAGCGCTTGAGCTTGGTACCGTTGTGCCGATTATTCGTTTGCGAGACAACATTCAGCTTAATCCCAATCAGTATATTATTAAAATTAAAGGAATTCAGGTTTCGGAAGGCGAAATTCTTTTTGACCATTATATGGCCATGAATCCCGGATTTGTAACTGAGGAAGTGTCGGGTATTCCAACTTTTGAACCGTCGTTCCATTTGCCTGCTTTGTGGATTACGGAAGGTCAGCGAGAACGTGCGGAAGCTGCAGGTTATACCGTTGTCGATCCGCCTTCGATTATTGCAACTCATTTAACCGAAATAATCAGGCATTACATTTCCGAACTTCTTACAAGACAGGATGTTCAAAGACTTGTTGATAATTTAAAAGAATCGAATCCTGCTTTGATTGACGAATTGACTCCTAAGCTTCTCGGACTCGGCGATATTCAGAAGGTTTTGCAGAATCTTTTGAAAGAGGGCATATCGATAAGGGATTTGCTTACAATATTTGAATCTTTAGCGGATCACGCCGCAACTACGCGAGATACGGATATTTTGACGGAATATGTCAGACAATCGCTAAAAAGAGCAATTTCGGGTAAGTTTTTTGCACCCGGTGAAACAACAAGCGTTGTTACGCTCGATCCCAAACTTGAGTCTGAGATGATGAGTAATGTCAAGCAGACGGAAAACGGTTCGTATATTGCAATGGACCCTGAAAAAGTCAAAAAGATTATGAGTAATGTCGAAAATGAAGTCGGCAAACTCGAACAACTCGGAAAATCTCCGATTATTCTGACATCGCCCATTGTCAGAACATATTTTAAAAAATTAAGCGAAGATTATTTTGCAGATTTAATTGTAATTTCATATAATGAAATAGAAAGTAATGTAGAACTGCAATCGGTCGGAATGGTGACAGGCAATGATTATTAAAAAGTATCAGGCAAAAACAGAAAATGAAGCTATGAATCTTGCGAGAGAAGAACTAGGCGAAGGCTGCGTTTCCATGAATGTCAAAACGGTAAAAAGAAAAGGAATCATGAAACTTTTCAAAGCGCCTTTTGTTGAAGTTACAGTTGCTCTTGAAGAGAACAAAGATACGGAATACGATTCCCTTATAAAGCCCATAAATAAGTCTGAAGACAGAAATATTTTGAAAAAAAGCAGTTTTGATATGTATATAGACGATGATGTAAAAACTGATAAGGTTTTGGAAAAAACGAAAAGCAGTGTTTCTTCTTTTAAGGACATTATTATGGAAGAGGAGTCGGAGACCGAAAAAGAAAAGCCTGCAAAAGAAAGTTTTGAAAATACTCATGACAATAGCGAACGTTTGTCGGATACAGGAATCGATGCCGTTTATGAACTTATTTCTCAAACCCTTACGGATAATGAAGTTGACGAGGAATATGTTGAAGAAATTATCGAAGAGACGAAGAACCGTTTAAAGAGCAACACTCCCATGGATACGGTTTTGTCTCATATTTATCAAAGACTTATTCTCCGTTTTGGAGAACCCAAAACCATCGTTCCGTCAAAAGACGGAGCTAAGGTTATCTTTTTTGTAGGTACGACAGGTGTCGGAAAGACTACGACAATTGCCAAAATAGCATCAAAACTCTATATGTCGGGCAGCAAGGTCGCACTTTTTACATCGGATACTTACAGAATTGCTGCAGCGGAACAGCTCCGTTCTTATGCTAATATCATGACGGTGCCTTTCAGAATCATTTATACTATTGATGATTTTGAGGAAGGTCTTAATCAATTCAAAGAATATGATTATATCCTTGTTGATACTGTCGGACATTCTCACAAAAATGAAGAATTAAAAAAGGATATGAAGGAATTTATTGATTTTTCTAAGGAAAAAGCAGAAACAGAGGTTTATCTCGTATTGGCTGCTTCGACCAAAATGAAAGATTTGATTCATATTGCCGACAGCTACAGAGATATTTCCGAATACAGATTAATTTTTACAAAACTCGACGAAACTTATACTTACGGAACGATATTTAATATCAGGATTCATACTAATGCTCCATTGAGTTATGTGACGTATGGACAGAATGTTCCCGATGATATTGATGTATTTAAACCTCAGACTATAGTCAAGAAGCTTCTTGGCGGAAAGTAGGCGATTATGGACCAGGCATCGGGATTAAGAAATATAATTAAAGCAAACCAGGCAAGGCCGCTTGCCAGAGTTATTACCGTAACAAGCGGTAAAGGTGGTGTCGGTAAATCAAATACCGCGATTAATCTTGCCGTACAGTTCAAAAAAATGGGCAAAAGGGTAATAATTTTGGACGCGGATTTCGGGCTTGCCAATATTGAAATTATGTTTGGTGCAGTTCCTAAACATAATCTTGCGGATTTGATATATAAGGGCATGAAAATGGAAGAAATCATTACCTGGGGACCTTCTGATATCGGATTTATTTCGGGAGGTTCAGGTATTGCCGGAATGTCGGATCTTTCCAAAGAATATTTGTCGTATATTATACAAAATCTTGCGCAACTTGACGCAATGGCTGATATAATAATAGTAGATACCGGTGCGGGAATTTCTGATGCTGTTATGGAATTTCTTGTTGCGAGCGGGGAGATTCTTCTTGTGACCACTCCGGAACCTACTTCGATTACCGATTCGTATTCGCTTTTAAAAGCATTGAATCATCATGACAGATATTCAAGCGAATCCACTAAGATTAAAGTGGTTGCAAACAGAGTATCATCCGATGCTGAAGGCAAGGCCTTGTTTACCAAATTGAATACGGTTGTTTCAAGATATTTGAAGCTTCCGATTGAGTATTTGGGGGCTGTTCCGCAGGATGAAGAACTGTTAAAAGCGGTTATGCAACAGATGCCCGTATCAATTCAGTCACCAAGATCAAAATCTGCTTGCGCATATGAGACAATAGCGAATATACTAATGAATAGGGATTATCAAAAAAACATAAAAAACAGGGGGATGGCTGCATTTTTTTCACATATTGTAGCCGGTAAAAAATCCGTATGAAAGAAAAAGAAACCGGATTGTTGTTAAGTAAATATATTGCTCCCGGTTCAAGAATCGAACTTGAAGCCATCGACAGAGTTCTTCAGGAGGACGGCAGCTATAAAAGGAAGAAATTTGATTCCAAAGTTGTTGATGTTCTTGATGATGACAGACTCGAGATTCTTATGCCAATGGAACAGACTAAACTTGTTCTTTTGCCGGTAAACGGTGAATATGATATTCACTTTTTTACCACAAAAGGTCTGTTTCAATGTCTTACCAGAGTAGTTAACAGGTATAAGAACGGAAATTTGTATCTTTTGGAGATAGAGCTTATTTCTAATCTTCAAAAATATCAAAGACGAGAGTATTACAGATATTCATGTATGATGCCTTTAAAGTACAGACTTCTTACGGCACATGAAGAATCGGTTTTTGAAATGAAGAATAAGGTCGATTTGGATAATGACCTTCCTCTAATTGATTCTACGATAGTTGATATTTCGGGCGGAGGACTTAGATTTGTGTCTGAGGTTTCTACAGAGCCGGGCGGACTCGTTTCTTTGGAATATGCTTTGGAAAACGGCAAGAGATTTTTCCATATTGCCAAAGTGCTTGCTGTCAAAAAACTTGATTCCGAACCAAAATATCCGAAGTACGAGTATCGATGTCAGTTTGCCAATATTCTAAACGGTGAAAGAGAACAGATTATCAGATACATATTTGAAGAAGAACGTAAAAAAAGAAAAAGAGATAATTAAGCAAAATGTGGGAAAATTACAATGTTTTCCCACTTTTTTTGTGCAATTTCACAAAATGAGGGACAAATTTCAATAATATTTTATGTAAACGTGTAATAATGCACGTTTGAGAAGTAATTATGTGTTATAATAGACACAGATTTAATTGTGGTGAGGTGCAAAATTGAGTAAAAAGATTGTTGCTATTGCCTGTTCAACCGGAGGACCTAAGGCATTGCAAGAGGTCATACCGAAACTACCCAAAGTTCTTGGGGCACCGGTACTTCTTGTTCAACATATGCCGGAAGGCTTTACAAAAAGTTTAGCCGACAGATTTGACGAGACTTCAGAAATTATTGTTAAGGAAGCCGTCGACGGCGAGATGGTAAGATCAAATCGCGTGTACATTGCAAAAGCGGGGAAGCACATGCAAGTTGTATTTGACGGTTTGAATCACAAAATTGCGTTAACGGATGAACCTTCAAGAGAAGGCGTTAAGCCATGTGCAAACTATATGTATGAATCTTTGAAAAACAGTGTTTATGAAGAAATTATATGTGTAGTTTTGACCGGCATGGGAGCAGACGGTACTGAAGGCATTATGAATCTGGCTCAAAAGAAGCGGATTAAGGTTATTATTCAAGACCGAGAAAGTGCCGTGGTGTATGGGATGCCCGGCAGTGTTGCAAAGAAAGGTATTCCTCACAAAGTGGTTAAATTAAGTGAGATTGCGGATGAAATAAAAAAAATGGTGGAGGGCTAATTTATGGATGTAAGTCAGTATCTTGATATTTTTATTGACGAGACAAAGGAACATTTACAGAATCTTAATACGCAGATTCTTGAATTGGAACAGGATGGATCCAATATGGATACCATTAATGAAATATTCCGTGCGGCACATTCTTTGAAGGGTATGGCCGGTACGATGGGATATAAAAGAATGCAGAATCTTACTCATGATATGGAAAATGTATTTTCAGAAGTAAGAAACGGCGCAATTCATGTCGATCCTGATATGATTGATCTTCTTTTTAAATGTCTTGATGCTCTTGAAGAGTATCTTTCAACTATTCAGCAGACAGCAGATGAAGGCACGAATGATAATGAGCCTTTGATTAAAGCTCTTAATGATATTCTTAATTCCAAGAATGATGTAAAGAAGGAAGAAGCACCCAAGGAAGAAAAGAAAGAAGAGAAGAAGGCAGAAAATAATTCCGGCAAAGAAGAAAAGTGGAAAATTCTCAATATTGATGATACAACCCGCCATGTTATAGAAGAAGCTTTGGCGAAGAAAATGAACGCTTTCGGAATTACCGTATATATTCAGGAAGCATGTCTTCTTAAAGCTGCAAGAGCTTTCCTTGTTTTTAAGGCTCTCGAAGAACTCGGAGAAGTAATTCTTTCGGTACCTTCGGCTCAGGAAATTGAGGATGAATCGTTCGAGAACGACTTTTCCGTTATTTTCCTTACAGAGCACCCGATTGATAAGGTTATTGCCGCAATTAAAGATGTTTCCGAAATTGAAGAAGCAATCGGCGACAATGTTGTTTTACCTGAAATCAAAGACGAAATCGAAGATAAAACTGAAATTGTGAAGGCAGAGACTCCCGCTCAAACTACACAATCACAGACACAGGCGCCTGCCAATACTCAGAAGACTTCAAATGCACCTGAGAAAAAGGCTGCAAATAAACCTGTTGTCAATCGTACGGTTCGTGTAGATATTGAAAAACTTGATTCTCTTATGAATCTTGTTTCGGAACTTATCATTTCAAAGAATTCACTTGTATCTGTTGCCGGAAATGTTGTCGGAACATCGAATATTCAGTTTAATGAACAGATTGAATATCTTGAAAGTGTTACTACCAATCTTCATGAATCGGTTATGAAGGTTCGAATGGTTCCCATCGAAAGCACTGTTAATAAGTTCCCCAGAATGATTCGAGATCTTTCTAAGAAACTTAACAAAAAGATGGAACTTTATATGTCTGGTGAAGAGACAGAACTTGACCGTACCGTTGTTGATGAAATCGGCGATCCTTTGATGCACCTTCTTCGTAACTCTGCAGACCACGGTCTTGAAAGTGCCGAAGTGAGAGCGCAGAGAGGTAAGCCTGAAGTCGGTTCGATTTTCCTTGACGCTTATCAGGACGGTAATAATGTTGTTATCGAGGTTAGAGATGACGGTAACGGTATCGATGTTGAGAATGTTAAACGTTCTGCTGTTGAAAAGGGCAAAATCACCAAAGAACAGGCAGAAGTTATGTCTGATAAGGAAGCTATCGATCTTTTGTTCCTTCCTTCGTTCTCTACAGCCAAAGTTGTATCGGATGTATCCGGTCGAGGTGTAGGTCTTGATGTTGTTAAATCAAAGATTGAAGCTTTAAGCGGTGAAATTGAAGTTAAGACCAAACTTGGCGAAGGCTCGACCTTCATAATCAGACTTCCTTTGACACTTGCCATTATTCAGGCACTTATGGTTGTTGTAGGCAATGAAAAATATGCTATTTCACTCGGTGCAATTCAGACAATTGAATCAATTGCTCCCGATGACATAAAGAAAGTTCAGGGCAAAGAAGTTATTAATCTTAGAGGAAATGTAATTCCTCTTGTCAGACTTCATGATGTTTTGGATGTTGAAACGGAAATTGACGATACAGCAGACCTCATTGTTCTTATCGCCAAAAAAGGTGACAGATATGCCGGACTTGTTGTTGATGAACTTATCGGTCAGATGGAAATCGTTATTAAATCGATGGGTAAATATGCCGGCAATTGCAAGCTGATTTCCGGTGCTACAATTCTCGGTGATGGCGAAGTTGCATTGATTCTTGATGCAAATGCACTTATTTAAGGAGGTTTATTATGGATGAATTAGCTCTTGTCGTTGAAACTACACAATATATCAAAATCAGAATCGGAGATGAGTTTTTTGGAATAGATATCAAGCATATCGATAATATTGTTCGTATGCAGCATATTACCAGAGTTCCCAAATCCGAAAAATATATAAAGGGTGTTATTAATCTTCGTGGCGTTGTTATTCCCGTATTTTCGTTGAGACTTAAAATGGGCCTTCCCGAAATAGAGGAAAACAAGAGTAACAGAATTATAATTTTAAAAATTGAAGGCGATTTGGTAGGAATTATTGTCGATGAAGTAAAAGAAGTTGTTAATATTGCTGACAGCGATGTAGAAAAAGTATATCATGATAATACAGATTCGATTCAAAATTTCTTACTGGGAGTCGGAAAAGAAAACGGAAGCCTTGTTTCTCTTTTGGATATTAATGAAGTGCTTTCGGAAAAGACAGTTTAGGAGTATAATGGTATGGGCAGAATTGATTTAACGAATGAAAACAGTCAGTATTTCGATGTTCTGAAAGAAATCGGAAACATCGGAGCCGGCAATGCCACAACGGCACTTGCTCAAATGCTTAATTGTAAAGTTGATATGTCTGTTCCTCAGGTACGACTTCTTGATTTTAAAGATGTTGGTGCAATTCTCGGAGGAGAAGAACAGATTATGGCCGGTGTTTATCTTATGGTTGAGGGAGACATTACAGGTTCGATTATGTTTCTTGTCAAAAAAGAAGGTGCCAAGAATCTTGTTTCACTTCTAATGGGTACTGAGAACAACGGAGATGACTTGTCCGAAATCGAACAATCGGCTTTGAAGGAAATCGGCAATATCATTACTGCATCATATCTTAATTCGTTATCTACTTTGACGAATCTTTCGATATATCCTTCGGTGCCTGCTTTGGCTGTTGATATGGCCGGTGCGATTTTGTCGGTTCCTGCTATTGAATTCGGCCTTATGGGAGATAAGATTCTTTTGATTCAGAATCAGTTTTCCGAAGGACTTGACGGATTCTTTATTCTGGTACCCGATCTTGAGAGTTATGACAAGATACTTAATGCGATTGGAATGTAAAAGGGAATTATAAATTTTATGGCAGAAATTATTAAAGTGGGAATGGCGGATTTGAAAACATGCAAAGCTCCCGACGGCCTTACAACATTGGGCTTAGGTTCATGTGTTGGTGTTGCGGTAAGGGATCCGATTACAAAAATCGGCGGCTTGGCACATGTTATGCTTCCGGATTCTTCAAGAATCAAAAACAATATTAATGTATACAAATTTGCTGACACAGGCATTGATGAACTGGTGAAACAACTTGTAAAAGAAGGCGCAAACAAAACGAGACTTGTCGCAAAGATAGCCGGCGGAGCTCAGATGTTTGCTTTCCAGAACAAATCGGATATGGTACGTGTCGGAGAACAAAATGTAGAAGCTTCAAAAGCAAAATTAAAGCAACTTGGTATCCCTATTTTAGCTGAAGATACCGGTCTTAATTTTGGTAGAACTGTAATTTTTTATCCTGAAGACGGCAGTTTTGTCATTCGTGCCGTTGGTAAGGACGAAAAGGTGATTTAAATGAAAAAGGTTAAATTGTTGCCTGCTTTCATAACTTTGTTGGCAGGCGCGATTGCCAGTATTTCAATGTATGTTACCAATCAGGATTTGATTACGACGCTTTTGGTTTTATTTATAGTGTTGTTCGTTTTTTATTTCCTCGGTGTTCTTGCTATGAAAATACTGGTGGATTATATGAATAAGAATGATAAAAATGAGAAAGATGAATCAGTGTCCGAAGAAGGCAAGGTGCTTGAAAAAGACACATAAAATGAGGAATTATCATGGATGAATTTTCAAAGAAAAAATTATGGGAAGATTATTCCAAGACTAAATCCGATGCTTTACGTGAGCGATTGATACTTGAGTATGTTCCGCTTGTTAAAGTTGTTGCGGGAAGACTCAGCATGTATTTGGGTTATAATGTTGATTATGAGGATTTGTGCAGTTACGGAATATTCGGTCTTATCGATTCCATAGATAAATTTGATAAAGAAAAAGATGTTAAGTTTGAGACTTATGCTTCATTAAGAATAAGAGGAGCAATTCTTGATCAAATCAGAAAACTTGATTGGATTCCGAGAACCGTTCGACAAAGACAAAGACAGCTTGATTCGGCTATGCGAGATTTGGAAAATGAACTCGGAAGACCTGCGAACGATGAAGAGATTGCACAAAGACTCGGTATTTCTGATGATGAACTTTGTGAATGGCAGTCTCAATGCAAAGTCGGCAATGTTGTTTCTCTTAATGAATATTTGGAAACCGGTGCCGATATTTCCAATGAATTTGCAGGAGCCAGCAGACATTTTGATTCGCCTGAAAATGCATTTCTTAAGGATGAACTTAAAGATAAATTAATTGAAGCTTTGGATTTGCTTACCGAGAAGGAAAGAAGCGTAGTAGTCCTTTATTATTATGAAGAACTTACATTGAAAGAAATAAGTAATGTTTTGGAAGTTTCGGAAAGTCGTGTATCCCAACTTCATACCAAAGCATTAAATAAAATGAAGGGCGTTCTCGGTAAATACACAGGGGTTTTGGGTTCTTGATTTAATTGTTTCATTGGGGGAAAAGGAATGAACGGATATTTTCAGCTTGATTGCACGCCTAACGGCACTTATCTTATTGTAAACAGGGAAACTGACGGCGGATTGCCGATAAATATTAATGAGTTGGCCGAATATCTTACCAAAAAAGGTATTCCTTACGATATTGCCGATTTGAACAAAAAAGTACTGGCAATTTCAAATACCGGTAAGTTTCAGCTCGATTCAATGAAGAGATATCCGGAGCGTGAAATGATTTCCGTTAAGGTTTCTGACGATAAAATGCAGGCTGTTTGCCGTTTTATTCCGCCCAGTGTCAACGGTAGTCTTTTGAGCAAAGAAGACATAATGAGTGATTTGAATTCCGCAAAAGTTTGTTTCGGAATTGATGTGCCGGCAATAGAGGCATATGTTGCCAATAGAAAATACTGTACGGATTTTGTACTTGCAAAAGGTAAACCCGTACGTCACGGAAGCGATGCTTCAATCGAGTATTATTTTAATACTGATTTGAGAGCAAAGCCGACTCTTAAAGAAGACGGTTCTGTTGATTTCTTCAACCTTAATACAATGAATCATATCAAAAAAGGCGATCTTTTGGCTAAACTTACCAAAGAAGACGTTGGTACGCCGGGTGTTGATGTTATGAATGGTGTAGTTAAACCCCGCGATGTCAAAAGACTTATGCTTAAATACGGAAGAAATGTTGAGGTTAACGATGACGGAACGGAAGCAAGGTCTAATGTTTCCGGTCATGTTATGCTTGTTGAAGGAAAGATTTTTGTAAGCGATGTATATACCGTTGAAAATGTCGATGCTTCTACCGGTGATATTGACTATGAAGGAAGTGTAAAGATTAACGGAAACGTTAACACCAATTTTACTGTTAAAGCCAAAGGCGACATAGAAGTTATGGGTGTTGTTGAAGGTGCCACTCTTATTGCAGACGGTAATATATCCGTTGCGAGAGGCATTAACGGCATGGGAAAAGGCAATGTTGTTGCCGGCGGCAATATTATTGTTAAATATGTTGAAAATGCAACACTTGTATCGGGAGGCTATATTCAGTCGGAAGCAATTATGCATTCTAAAGCCTCAGCCAAAACTGAAATAATCGTTGACGGCAGAAAAGGTAATATAGCAGGAAGTGTAGTATCGGCAAGAGACAAGATATCTGTCAAAATGCTTGGTTCTCAGATGGGTTCCGATACTGTTGTTTCACTGGGAATCGATCCTTCGATGAAAAAAAGAATTGAAGAATTGAACACTGAAATTGATAAGGCAAATAAAAATTTGTCACAGATACTTCCCGTTCTCGATGCTTTTAAACAGAAAATCGCGAAAGGTATAGCAATAACACCCGAACAGGCCAAAACTGTTCAGGATATGGGCAAGGCTGCATCAACTCTTCTTGAAAGTCGTGAAAACATGGTTACGGAACTTGACAATTTGAAAGATTTGTTGACTACTGACAGCGTTTCGCAACTTATTGTCAAGGATGTTGTTTATGCGGGAACTAAGATATGCATTAATGATGTTTCGATGACATTGAAGGCTGATTACAGATATTGCCGCTTTATTAAAGAGCGCGGTGATGTAAAGATGGTTTCTATCTAATTGAACGGAGCGAATATGGCACTTAATCCGATTGAGATAACGGGTACCGTTAACAGAGCTACAGATATTTATCAAATGAGAAATCAGCATGAAAATAAAATGCATGCGGATACTTCTTTTAATTTGGCAAACGTAGACAAAAATGTTGAAGACAAATCTACTAAAGTCATAAGGTCGGATGATGCTGATATGTTTAATCAGAAATTTGATGCCAAAGATAAGGGCAAAAATCAATATTTTAACAACAGAAAGAAAAAATCCTCTGAAGATGAGTCCGACGGCAAAGTGATCGTCAAGAAAAAAGGCGGTTTCGATATTTCTATTTAAGGAGAAAATTATATAATGACTGCAGCGGAAATAATTCTTTTGATAATCGGTGTTGCATGCTTTGCAGCCGGTTTTTTCCTTCCCGACAAAAGTAAAACATTGGCAGGTTTGGAGGAAAAGAAGGAAGAAAAAAGAATTCATGAATTAATTGAAAAAGAGATTGAAAAATATAAAGCTTCTTTATATGAGTCTTTGGAAGAAGATGTAAAAGATTATCTCGACAAGGCAGAAAGAGGCCTTGAGAGGATTTCAAATGAAAAAATAATGGCTGTTAATGAATACGGCGACACTGTACTTTCCGATATCAATAAGAATCATGACGAAGCAGTTTTCCTTTACAGTATGCTCAATGAAAAGCATGATGATATTTTAAAAAGCAATGCCGAAATCGAAAATATTTCCAAAGAAGTAAAAAAGACATTAAAGGAACTTGAAAATGTCAGAGAAGAGACGCTGGCAGATATAGAAAAAAGAAAAAATGAAAGTTTCGCGGAAATAAATCAGCCGGAAGAACCACAGAATATATCGGAAACACCTCAGGACGTTTCTTCAAAGACAAATCAAAATAAGCCTAAAGAAGCAAAAAAGCAGGTAAGAAAAACAGTCAAAAGAAAGCCTGAAGCTGTTGATGTTTCTTTGTACGGAAACAATCATAATGAAGAAATTTTGAGATTATATAAATCAGGAAAGAGTAACGTGGCTATTGCCAAGGAACTCGGACTGGGAGTCGGAGAGGTCAAATTGGTTATCGATTTGGCCAATATGTAAGAATGAATCGTAAAGCATATTTGAAAGGATTGGGTCTTGGCATTTTTGTTACCTGCCTGATTCTGACGATATCGGGAAAATTTAATAATAAGATGTCCGATGAAGATATAATTAGAAGAGCCAAAGAACTCGGATATGTTGAAAGCAGTGCACTTGTTTCTCAGGTTAACAAAACAGATGAAAATGCTTTGACTGATGATACAGATGATTCGAATGACGATTCGATTAAAGATGATGTGGGGGAGAATTTAAATGAGGAAAAAGAAATTATCGTCGAGAAAGAAGATAATAAAGAAGAATCTAAGGATGAAGATGCGCCTGAGACGGAAGAGAAAAATGCAGATTCGAAAGAAGTTGAAGAAAATGATGAATCGAATCTTCAAATCGAAACTTCTCAGAAAAAAACCGAAGAAAACGAGACGAAAGATGAAAAAGAAGATGAACAGATTTCTGAATTCGTCATTGTTTCGATAAATTCGGGAGAAAGTTCTGAAACGGTAAGCTTAAAGGTTAAAGAAGCAGGACTTGTGGAGGATGCCAAGGCTTTCAATTCGTACCTGTGTCAAAACGGTTACGATAAAGTAATGAGAGTCGGTAAACATGAAATTTCCAAAGGTTCAAGCGAAGAAGAAATAGCCAAAATACTTAGCGGCAAAAAATAATTAAAACCCCTTGCAAAGAGGGGTTTTTCTATGCTATAATACGAACGTTGCGCTAAAACACACGTATGTTCCCATGAATCGGGTGCCCCAAAGGGTTGATTCATAAACAAAAGACATACGGAGGAATAACCAAATAGGAGGACAATTAAATGAGCGTTATTTCAATGAAACAGTTACTCGAAGCAGGTGTTCATTTCGGACATCAGACAAGAAGATGGAACCCTAAGATGGCTCCATACATCTACACAGAAAGAAATGGTATCCACATCATCGATCTTCAGACATCAGTAGGTAAGGTTGACGAAGCATATCAGGCAGTTTCTGAAGTAGCTTCAGCAGGTGGTACAATCCTTTTCGTAGGTACAAAGAAGCAGGCTCAGGATGCAGTTGCTGCAGAGGCTGAGAGATGCGGTATGTACTATGTAAACGAGAGATGGTTAGGCGGTATGCTTACAAACTTCAAGACAATTGAGTCAAGAATTGCAAGATTAAAGGCTATCGAAAAGATGTCAGAAGATGGAACATTTGATGTTCTTCCTAAGAAGGAAGTTGCTCTTCTTCAGAAGGAACTTGACAAACTTCAGAAGAACCTTGGCGGTATCAAAGATATGAAGAAGATTCCAGATGCAATCTTCGTAGTAGATCCTAAGAAGGAAAAGATTT
>JAZQQI010000057.1:0-46669 GCA_045628965.1 Lachnospiraceae bacterium
ACCAGAGATTTGCTTACAGCTTCCTTCAGATTCCACCTCACGATGGACACCCTTACTGTTCGGCTATACACTTCCCACTATCTGGGCGTGTTCGGAACTTTCATCCGTTAGAGCGCGCCCATGGCGCGCATACTCAAAAAAGGTCCGACATAAGTCGGACCCGAATTTATCAATCAATTATTCATTTTCTTTTGAAGCGAAATAATCATCAAACATCTTGTTAGTCGCTTCCATTGTCTTTTGGCAAATATCCGGAAGTTCTCCTCCCCAGGTTGCCTTAGCCATATCGTATCCCTTTTGAATGGCTGCCTGCATGCTTTTCATTTTTTCTTCGTCATCGCCGGCCAACGCACAGGCAAAATCAAACATTCTTTGTGAAGTTTGCTTTACACCGTAATAACCGTCCTCGGCTATGTCTGCCTGAGCCTGAGCCTTTGTTGCCGCATCAACCGTAAAATCACCGCTTGCGAGGAACTTCCACATGTCATTGGCGGTGACAAAAGCCTTTCCCTGCTTTCCGAGAATATCCGAAACAAGATTCATAAGTTGAGCTTCCCGCTCGTTCTGAACTTCTTTCAGCTTGTTCGTAAGCTCTGCTCTTTCTTCCTTACTCATTTTGTTTATCGAGTAAGTTCCTTTGGAAGAGTTCTCTTCCGACTTTTGATATGTCGCACTTTCTTCCGCGACATTCTGTTTTTTCGTATCGTTCTGCATGCTTTTTGCCGAAACTTCGGTCGTGTAAGTTTGAGCAGACGATACCGAATTGATTTCAAGTCCCATAACTTTGTCCTCCTTAACAAAAAATCACATCCATGTGAAAGTTATATCGGACAGTACGAAACAATTCTTAACACAATGAGGGACAAATTTCATTTTTTAGATTTCAAGATCCTCCGAACATGTTGGCATGGCAGGGGATTTCGCGGGAACAAGATTTATCGCAACACTCTTGTATTGAACTTTCCAAGACTTGTTTCTTGTCTCATCGCTCATTCCGAAATACTTAAACTCGCACTCGGCATTCGGATAATTCTCTTTTGCATCGTCAAATGCCATCTTTTCGAAAAACAAATCGCAATAATACCATTTATCGCCTACTCTGAAATAATCGTAGAAATATGTTTTGTTCGTTTGAAACAGTTCGTCGAGATATTCATACCCCTGTGCCTCATAAGACCCCATGCTTCCCATAATATTGCAGTCAATTCCAAGCTGAAACATGATTAAAGCGTATGTATAATCGAAATTAAAAACGGAACCGTGTTTAACTTCCATAAATGTCATATCGTCGATTCCCTCATAACCGGGGACTGTTTCAATGCTTCCCATAGCGGAATCCACCGAATCGTAATCAAACTCAAACTCTTCAACAAGCCATTCGTAAACAATCTTTGCACGTTCGGCATCAGTTGCCGACGGACGTATTCGTTCGTTTATCATATCTGAAACTTCTTTTTCATAAAACGCTATCTTTTCTCTCATCACGTTCTCTTCATACGGATAAATAATACTGTAAATTCCGTTTACATCCTCTTCCAAGGTAATGCTTTCGCAAAAAGGAGAAGAAAGTTGTGCAAGTCCCATGGCAAGTTTTACCGACGATTCCTCGGGTTTTAAGGCAGAAAAATCAATTGTTAAATCATGATTATACACACTCTCCATTATCATTATTGCTTCTTTTTGCAAATCTTCGGAAAGATGATCTTTATACATCGGATTAAGAATTGTCGGATTGTAATAAAACGTGCCGTTTGTTCTCAAGGTATCCGTTATCGTATTATTTGTTTCTTCCTGTTCTGCCGATTCATTGTCTTTTATGTCAGTTTCCGTTTTTTCGTTGCTCCCGCTGTCTGAAACAGCCGTCGGATATTCAATGACCGTCTCCGTCTTGCCGCAGCCTGCGCTTAAGGTAACTAACGATATCGCACAAATTATTGAAACGTATTTTTTTATATTCATAATTATTCCTTTCGATATAACCGCGCCGGGAAATTGCCGCGCAGCATTATTTTATTAAATCTCGTTTTAACTTTTGTTTGTGTGACGCATGTACAGTGCAAGTGCCGTTCCCATAAAAGCATGAACGTACTCTCCGGTACAAAACGATTCAATTACTTTTTCCTTGGGGATCCTTACATATGTCAAAACTTCATCTTCATCAAGATGCTGAATTCTCGTCTCCGTAAGATTCTCTGCCAAGCATACGGTAAACGTATTCGCAAAAAGTGCCGGATTCGGATTGCATGTCCCGAGTACCGTTATTTTCCCTGCCTTATAACCCGTCTCTTCTTCAAGTTCTCTTGCCGCCGTAACCGAAACATCTTCCGTTTCGCTGTCGGCAACGCCTCCCGGAAACTCACAGGTTATTGCTCCGAGCCCGTGCCTGTACTGTCTGACCATAACAAAATCGTCGTCTATAACGGGAATGACCGTAACCCATTTCGGCGCATTCATCGCAACATATTTTCCGCTTATTCCGTTAACCGATTCCTCATTTCTTTCAATTACGTCAAACACAGGCGTTCTAAGCAACAGTTTTTCTTCTTTTAATGTCCACATCAATTCATCATCATTCATTTTTCTTCCTCATACCGGTATAATTGCCGCCGCCTTTCAATGCTGTTATTTTATCATTATTTATTCCAAAAAATAACGGACAAACTACACTATTTAGCCTTACAATATCGCGTCATACAATTCTTTTAAATATTTCAACTGATTGTCTTTCGAAAAATTATAACTGGCAGCCTTCTTGCACGCCACATTGGATACTATTCTGATATTTTGACCTTCCGCGCATGCCATCTCAAATCTTGCGCCGAACAAAAGGCACGAAAAAGGCACATGATAATCGCTTGAAATTAGAACCACACTGTCAACGTTGGCATATCCGTTCGCCAATTTTCTGTACGAAAGAACGGCATTGTCCACAGAATCCGATGCTTTGTCCTCAACTATTATTCTTTCATCGGCAACACCTTTGCTTCTGAGCCACTCTGCCATTTTACCCGCTTCCGTTGCCTTTCTGTTGCCCGATGCCGTTGCGCCGCCCGTGCAAAGGATATATGAATTCGGATATTTGTTTGCGGCTTCGAGCGCAACATTCAGTCTGTCAATAAGTTCCTGTTGCATAGAGCCGTTTGAATTGAGCGCAAAACCCATTACGACAAAGCAGAGATTATCATCCTGCGAAAGATTCTCATCAAGCGTGTAATTTACGAATCCGTCACTATTCGTTTCGTCCCAATATATCAGCGTATTCCAAACAGCTTCCGCTATCTCCGGCTCCTCTTCCGAGAGTATTGCCATATTTTCATTAATTGCGGCATCATTGCCTTTTGCTTTTGCCGATATAATATCGTTTATGATTTGATGAATACGATCTTTTCTTTTATCTTCGGTCTCTTTTACAAGAGTAATCGAGCCTTCCGGAACATATTCCTCAATCGGTTCCTGCTCATCGCTCTGTATCGGTTCTTCCTCTTCTTTTGTCTGTCCGTATCCCGGCAATTCCATAACAGTCGTTTCTTTCTCGCTCTCAGTGACCTTTTTTTCGCACCCGGTAATGAGAAGAGCAGACAATATAAATATAGATACGCGCTTTATTCTTTGTTTCATGTTTTATCCTTTTCCGTTTTTCTTGGTATCTTTTTTCAACAATATAAGCATTTTCTAATTGTGACTTCAATTCAACGACAACTAAAATTTTATTCCTCCTATTTTATGTTGAATGCCTCAAAAATATAATTTTTGTACAATACTCGTCAACAAAAAAATATATATTTTTTTGCGTTATATTTAGTCCATATTACTCGTCAGTATTAATATTCCTTTGATATTATTTCAACTTTATATTCTTTTTGAAAGACCTCAAGATCTTTTGAATTTTTGATCAGCATAATATCTTGAAACTCACCTGTATATATGTTTTTAAATCCCGCAACTTGCTCTCCCGTACATATACTGCATCTAAGTACTGCCCGATAAGTATTTTTGTCATATTGTTCCGCTTTGTTTATTTTTTCTATCATATTGATAATACCTTCACGCCGCTTATTCCTATTTCTTCATGCCTTTTTTTGCACTGACACAACTTCTGATTTATATAACATTCTCAATCAAACGGCATACAAATTTGACACTGGTCTTCCTTCTTATAGCCTGCCATCTCAGCTTCCTCTAAAGAATAAAAGTATTCACGATTTGATTCTTTAGGAAACGTTCCTGTACATGACGCTTTATGAAGTTTCATATTTTTTTTATTTCCGATATAGGCTATATTCTCAGCTATTGAATCCTCATCTTGTATTTCAGAGTCTTCACCGATATCCTCCAGTGACTGTTCGTTTTCTTGAGCATTCAATGAATTCCGACACTCTCGTTCATATTCCGACGACCCGCCGTCATATTTGGTACTGGGATCAATACTCCATTCAATTCCATTACCATCTGTCAGCGCAATTATTGTTCCTTGAAGGTCTGTTCTAAACATGAATACATTCATTTCACGCAGTTTGTCATTTGTTTCCTGGTGAGGATGATTATATACATTTTCTTTTCCACAACTTATTACCGCATATAACGGATTCATCGCATTTAAAAACTGTTGAGAAGACGAAGTGTAGCTTCCATGATGTCCCACCTGATACACATCTGACTCTAAATTCACTCCTGACATAATTATGTCATTTTCCGCTTCCTCTTCTATATCTCCGGTAAAAAGAAAACTTTCTTCTCCATATTCTACTCGAAGGCAAATAGATGAATTATTTGAATCTGCATATTCTTTAGACTGAATAACCGTTATATCAACATCTCCAAGTGAAAACACATCCCCTTTTCTTGGAATTTCCCAACTATATCCCTTACTTCCTATAGCTTCTATTAAATGCATATAGTCATCACTGTCAGCTATATATGAACTCATATATATTTTTTCAATATCAAATTTTGTAACAACCACATCTGCTCCTCCAATGTGGTCAGCATCTGGATGTGTTAATATCAAATATTTAATCTTCGAAACATTGTTGTCATATAAATACTTTTGTAATCGAGTTCCTGTAGAATCCGGTCCTGCATCTATTAACATATATTCATTTTGGTATTCAATAAGCGTACTATCCCCTTGTCCGACATCAATAAAATGAACTTTCATAATTTCAGATGTCGTTTCTTCTGGATTTTCATTAACTTCACTAATTGAAACAGAATCATCAACCGTTTCCTCTGCTTGTAATTCCTGTGAAGCTTCTTGATTATCAACATCCGATTCTTCATTATCCAGTAATTTCGAAGTGTCCGTCAGCAATACGCTCGAAACAAAAGATGTCAAAAAAAGCACAAACACTGCTAAAAAAATAACTTTTTTCGATATTTTAATATTCAATTTCGACAATATCAACTTTAATGCAGGGCTTAACGCAACCGCAAAGAGGATTGAAAAAACGCCTGAAATCGGATTGCCGACACAAAACATAGCAATTCCCCATATTGCTGAATATACTATTACAATCCATTTAACTGCAATCAATAATTTTTCCATATACTCCCCATTAATCTTTTAACCTTTAGTTTGAAAATCATGATTTATGTTGTCAATAGCATCTCTTGCAAGGTGTATATCCATTTTCTTCCGCGTGTTCCTTTGTAACTTGAATCGGATCCTTCATTCCGCTACAGCTTTGTTTTGAATGATACTTTGTTCCTCCATTTTTGGGAACCCATACCAAATCGCCTTCAGTATCCGCTTGTTCGGGAACAGTTATTTCCGGTGATATATTATCTTCAGAATTATTTGTTGTCACTTCAGGATTCTTTTCCCGCTCTTCTGCCAATTCTTCAGCATTTTCGTAAGAATCTGTATCTTGAATTTTCTCTGACGATTCTTCTTTGAAATAATTATCGTTAGCCTCGTTAACCTCAACAATAACAGCATAATCAATTTCAATTTTTGTCATTGGGTCTATACTATCGCCTTGATTAAATAAATCATTTTCTCCTACGTATACCTTAAGTACATCCCCTTCTGAATAATTTGATTCATTATCCTCTAATTCGTATTCGTCCACAATTACCGTTTTAAATCCAGCTTCTTCGAATATTTGCTCAATCTCTTTATAATTTTTCCCCTTACATTCCTCGCTTGATATTGGCACATTCACCATATTCGTTATATTTTGGTATTCGATATCATTATTATTTGTGGATATTCCTTCCACACTTTCATTCCCGTCATTGACTTCTTGTATTATTTCATTATTGCCATAATTAGAATTGCAACCAATTAATAATATGACCGATAGAAGCGGTACCAGAAATATTTTGATGCTTCCTTTTCTCATTCGAATTCTCCTTCCATTTCTAAAGCACAAATATAACACCTATTTTATCTAACTTAAATCCACATTCAAAGCTTCTTCCATTATAATCGTAATACCCATTAGAAAAATCCAATGAATCTATTATATCATAGCTTTAAAAATTATATCCAATTCTTTCCTATGCTTTTTCAATCTTACGTCAATTGCTTTTTTCAACGCCACTCTTTATTGAAAAGAGCCACGTCCGATGTTACAATACCGATATGGAAAATACGAATACAAAATCAGCAAAATTCAAAAAAATATTGTGCGTCATCCTTCTTGTCGGTGCTGTGCTTGCGGCAATCAAATGCATTTTTGTCTCCATTCAGCGAGATGAGGAATATGCAATAACCCTCGCATACAGACTTATCCGCGGAGACAGGCTTCTTTCCGACGTTTGGGATCCTCATCAGACATCCGCTTTTTTGATGTCATTTCTTGAATTTATTTTTATAAAAGTTACCGGTTCCAGCGCTTTTCTTGTTCTTTTTTTAAGATTTGCAGGAGCGCTCATTCACGGCGGAATAACTTTTTTCCTATATAAAACACTCCAAAAAATAACAAGCAAAGAATCGGCTTTTCTGCTTTCGATAGTATATTTTGCAATTCTTCCGAAAGGCTTTATTCTCCCCGAATTTTCCATGATGCTCTCATGGTTTACGACACTTTTGATTCTGCTTATCGTCAATATGAGGCTCTCGAATCCGTCCGGTAAAGCATTCGTCTTTTATTCCCTCGGGCTCGCCGCTTCCATGTGCATGCTAGTTCTTTCCTATCCCACATGCGCTCTGTTGTTTCCGATTATCACCCTGTACCTTTTCATAAACAAAAAAATACCGAATTACGTCGGTATTATTTTCGTTTCCGCCTGCTTCTTTACAGGCGCGTTATATGTGCTTTGTCTTCTTTCCTATATGTCGCCTTCCGAACTTATTTTCAACGCAAAATGCGTGATTTCTTCATGCGGTTCCCACGGCGAAAGTCAGGCTCAAGAGTATTTTGAAAATTTTGTAACCTGCATCGTTATCACTTTGGCAGAAATTTTAATCGGTCTTTTTACCTCATTCATTGTCGGTAAATTTCAAAAAAAGGAATTTTCAAAGAAAGATTTTCTTTTCAAGGCCCTTTGTTATTCATTAATTGCATCGTCCGTTATTTTGGTGGTTTATCTTGTAACTACGCCGCAGCAATACGACAAATCCTTCAAGTATTCTTACTTTTTTGTAATTATAACTGCAGGATTTGCATTTGCTTTGGGTAAAGGCCTAAAAGATCCTCTCAAAAAGGAAATAATACTTTTGGCCTGCGTTTTTAACGTTGCCGATTTTATCGCAATTATTTTGCTGACGAATCTTAATATTTTCACCTCAGTCGCATACCTCGGTTCGGGAATTGTTTTTGCCTTAGCCGCGATTTTTCTTTACTCCGAAAATTTCGAAAGTCTTTCAAAGATTGCAAAAGTTCTTCTTTTTGTAATGGCTTTTTCTCTTACAATTGCCAGAGGTATTTCTTACAACACCGATGACGGAATGTTAATCAACATTTCCAAGGTAAACAATATAATCAGAAAAAACGCCCAAGCGAAGGGCGTTTTTTCAGAATACTTAAAAGGTTATCAAATCGACCGTACCACCGAGGAGTGGGAACAATATATAATAGACGGCGATTGCGTTCTTTTATGGGATATTCAGTCGATTTACTATCTTTCCAAAGATGTCAAAATAGGATCTTACACCACAATTTCGACGCCGACCTACGACGAAGAATCAGTCATGACTTATTGGAGTCAAAACCCCGATGCTTTTCCTAACGTAATCATCGTTCCGTGCTGGTTCGGGGAACTCAGAGTCGACCAAAGCGAGTGGTTCTTCAAATGGATCGAATCCGAATTCGGTGCAACCGAGGTAATCGACGGAATGTATTTCAGGTATTACATCAAAAGGTAATAATATTACTCATCAAGATGATAAATTCCGGCAGTTCTTTCATAAAGTTCCCATGTTTCGGTGTCTGAATCAATCTCATACACGTAAACATAATAGCTGTAGGATTCCATATCTCCCTCGCCCGTCTTCTTGGTGTTAACCATCAATTTGTCGTCTCCGATAATATACAATCCGTAAACTTCTTCTTCCGAATCGATTGTACTTTCATCAAAATCCGCCATTTCCTGTACCTTATCAAGTCCGGCAGATTCTGCTTTAATTTGAGCATAATTGTTTCCGTTAAACTTATAATAATAAGGCACCCATGTATGTCCTGACCACATAGGTCCGAAATCCGGATCAACATCAAGGTATGCTTCGTAAGTTTCACGAATGGCTTCTACTTCGCCCGCCTCGTTAAATGATTTGTATCCGGGTACGACAAAGTCCGCACTGTGTTCCTTAAGAGTTCCGTTTGAATAAGAGAAGAGATATCCGTCGCCTCCGATTCCGTAAGTATATCCGATTGCAACATGAATCTGCGTTCCGTAATCGTATGACGAGACTTGCGAATAATATTCCAAATATCCTTCGTTACCTATTATCTGAGCTTTGCCGTCACCGCCGATAAACCATAATTCTCCTGCCAAATCAGCATACTCCGGATCATTTAATTCAACAATCACAAATTGTTCATCGTTGCCGTCCTTATCCATATCCACATTGTAATAATACCATGCAAAAATATCTTCATACGACTCTTTCGCAAGAATGTTTTCCGGCAAATCTCCCTCGCCTTTGACAAAATCCCAATCGCTTTCATCCGCGTTTGACGTATCCGGCTCGCTTGAAGAGCCAACTTCAACATCTATCGATTCATCCGGTTCAACATCAACATCTGAATCTTCTTTTTGAGTATCCGATATCTCCGGTGTGTTTTCGTCGGGTTCCTGTACCACTGTTTCGGGCTGTATCGGTGTGGTTGTCGGTTCATCCGGTCCCTGAACCTCAAATATGCAGCCTGAAAGCGCCAGGCTCAATGCCAATGTTGTAAATAATAATCTCTTTTTCATTTTTTTCTCCTTCATCGGGGACGGTTCTAATGTAACGCAGTGTGTCCCTCTGTATCGAGGTGCGTCCCTCTGTATCGCCAAATAATATACGTATTCTATCATAACTCCATTGAATAATTCAATCCTTAATATCGCCAAGAAAATGGCGATACAGAGGGACACTCCATGGTCCAAAGGGACACACTGCGTTACATTAGAACCGTCCCCGATGAAAAAAAATCGGATTCGAAGCGCCACTCTTCAAATCCGACTAAAGGAGAAAATTATCCAAAAATTTATCTTATCCTTTTATTCATTTATCCTTCTCTGGTTATTATAATACTACACAATATATTGGATGGCTTTTTGGTTTTTACGCATTTTGACACAATTTTTACGCATTTTACGCGTATTTTGTAAATTTTCAAAAAAATGCTTGCATTCATTTTTCCTTTGATGTAATATACAACACAAGTATTTCGCAAAAAAGAAGAAACGGAGGTGAACGGTATGTTAAGAGATACTTTAAGAAATACAATTACATATACACATTGTTATTCAATTAACACCGAGCATTTTTCGAGTGGTTATCATACGGTTCACACGATTAAGGAATGATTGCGTGCTGCAATCCAACGACTGATTATTATGGGAATCGCTATGAAAGTGATTCCCATTTTTTGTTATTATAAGCCAACAGTTTTTATTCACTTACCAGTATTTTACGGAGACAATAATGAAAGAAATCAAATTACCGAACAATCTTTACCTGCAATTAAAAGAGTTAGACATAAAAAAGGAAGACATTAAGTGTGCCTCTCCCGTGGATTTATCATTCGATTCCGAATATTTCAAAGGATATGTATTCGCAACCGCGCAAATCATAGGCACGGCGATGACGCAAAAGCCCAAAAACACAACTGTTTATTTCAAAGGCACGCTCAATTCGAATATGGTCTTTCCGGAAGACGTCGAGATGTACGATATATCTCTTTACAAAATGAATTATTCCGAAAAAATTCATATCGAGCATCAGGTTGCCACAAATATTCTTGTAATGAACTATAAAAATAACGACATACGTCTCGCTGCGCTTACAAATCTTCATCTCGAAGAAATGAATGAATTCGTCAAATGCGTAAAAGACATTAAAAATAATGTTTCTTTCGAAGAGAAACCTGAAGCGGAAGAAGCACGGGACGAATCGCTTTACTGTCCGAAATGCGGCAACATGTATCCCGATCCGAAAGAAAAAATCTGCCCCAATTGCACCAATAAGCGTTCAATTTTCATGCGAATGCTCAAATACTTTTTCAAATATAAAGTATCTGTCATTCTGCTTTTTGCTCTTTACGTCATATCGGCGGCAATCAGTGTGGCATGGCCGTTCTTAAGCGGTAAAGTCCTTTACAACTACGTACTGGGAAAAGACGATGTTTTTCTTTCAAACTTCGGTCTTGGCGGAAAATACACACTCGCTCTTCTTTTTCTGGTTTTGACAATGCTCGGATGTAAATTGATACAGCAGGGCACCTCGATGCTTCAGATGGTCCTTTGTGCCAAGATTACCACAAAAACGGTTCGCGACATAAAGCAGGATATTTTTTCTGCCATGAGCAAATTATCGATAAACTTTTTTACAAGCAAGCAAACAGGCGGTCTGATGACAAGAGTTTTGAGCGATGCCGACCGCGTAACGGGATTTTTCCTTGACGGTCTTCCCTACATTTTCATTCACGGAATGACAATCATCGTGACCTTCGCAATTATGTTCATGCTAAACATTCCGCTTGCAATTGCCTCGTGTGTCTTAATTCCGCTTCTTGTATTTATGAGCGTCAAATTAAAACCCGGTCTTTGGGGCTTGTACGGTAAAAGGCATCGTGCGGAAAAAAGCGTCACGGCAAGAACAAACGATAATCTTACGGGTGCACGTGTCGTAAAAGCATTCGGACGCGGCGAAAAAGAAATCGAAAACTTTAAAGGCGTCAACGAAAATTTGATGGCCACCGAAATCAACATTGTTAAATACAATAATAAATTTACGATTCTTTATAACTTCGTTCAGGAAATCTCGAACATCTGGGTATGGATTCTCGGCGTATTTCTCGTTTTGAAAACAGATTCCATAGAACTCGGTGCATTGATAACTTTTGTCGGTTATGTAGGTCAGCTGAACGGCCCGATGAATTTCTTCTCAAGAGTCTTTCACATGTGGTCGGACAGCATCAACTCGGCTCAACGAATGTTTGAAATTATCGACGCCATACCTGATGTAAAAGAAAAAGAGAATCCGATTTTGTTGACAGACCCCAAGGGTGAAATTACATTAAAAAACGTTACCTTCGGATACAATCATGCAAAGCCCGTCCTTAAAGACATAAACCTTAATGTTAAAAGTGGCGAAATGCTCGGTATCGTGGGCCGTTCCGGCGCCGGAAAAACCACGCTCGTAAATCTTATTTCAAGACTCTACGATACAGACGAAGGCGAAATACTGATTGACGGTATAAACGTCAAAGACCTGTCTTTCGGCACCTTAAGAAGAAACGTTGCAATGGTATCGCAGGACACCTACATTTTTATGGGAACCGTAGCCGATAACATTTCGTATGCAAACGAAAATGCAAAACGGGAAGATATCATCAAAGCCGCCGTACTTGCCGGCGCGCATGACTTTATCTCAAAAATGCCCGACGGATACGATACTTTTATCGGGTCCGGAGGAAAAGATTTATCCGGCGGAGAAAAACAGCGTATTTCCATCGCCAGAGCAATTCTCGCAGACCCGAAAATACTGATTCTCGACGAAGCGACTGCCAGTGTTGACACCGAAACCGAAAAGACGATTCAAAATTCGCTCAATTACCTTACAAAAGGAAGAACCACTCTTTCTATCGCCCATCGTCTTTCGACACTTCGCGATGCCGACAGGCTGATTGTAATCGACAACGGACGAATCGTCGAGGAAGGAACCACAGATGAGCTCGATGCGCTTGGCGGAATATATCACAAGCTTCTTGAGCTTCAAACCAAATCTCTTGACTTAAAAGATACGCTTTAAGGGAGGAAAAAATGAACGACAACACATTGCTTACAATTGAAAACGAAGCCAAAGAAATGGCAACGCTTAAAATTATTTCAAAAGAAAATGCCGAGTTTTTCGAAACAGAAGGCGGCTTCGTAGGTCTTACGTACAAAGGAGTCACATTCAATCGAGTAAAAATCACAAGGCTTTTTCCTTTTACCGATTCGGAAAAATTCATTTCTATCCGAACGGCTGATGAAAATCCTAAAGAAATCGGCATTATTGAGGACCTTTCCAAGATGCCCGAAAATATTGCGACTATGCTCAAAAAGCAACTCGATTTAACATATTTTACGCCTGTAATCAAAAAGATTTTGAGCATAAAGGACGATTACGGATACGCATATTTCCACGTTCTTACGGATAAGGGCGAATGCAAATTTGCAATAAACATGGGCGGAAGCGCCGTAGCGAAACTTTCGGATTCAAGGCTTATCATCACCGATCTTGACGAAAACCGCTTCGAAATAAAAGATGTTTTTGCCCTGTCTCAAAAGGAACAGCGAAAGCTTGATTTATTCTTATAATATGAGGTTACCATGATACTTAAATACAATTTGCCTGCTTCATGCGAAGCGGCAATCGAACAAAATGAAAACGAAAAATTATACTATGCCGTTCCCTTTGATATCGATTCAAAAGGAAAAGTTACCGATAATTCGTACCTTGCCGTAACGACTTCAAAAATATACGTTTTTGAAAACGGCGAATTAACTTCGGTGACAGATATTAAAGACTGCAGTGAAGCAATTTCCGAAGTCAACATCGGAGGCGGCATCTTACTTGTCAAAAAAGGCTCTGTCGAGTATCGTCTTGTCCGCTACTCCTCTAAGCACTTAAGCAGATACGCTTATATTTCGAGAGGAATCAACATTCTCATTTCCGGAAGGTTTGAAGAAGTCGAAAGCCACGAATACGAAAAAACATGTCCGAAATGCGGTCGGGTTATTCCCGGAACCAAATACTGCCCGCACTGTTCAAAAGAAGGCGGTTTTGTCAAATTGTTCCTAAAAATGTCCGCTCCTTACAAGAAACAGTTTTTTGGGATTTACATACTTATGGTGCTTGCTTCGGTAACCACCCTTTTGAATCCCGAAATACAAAAGCACCTTATCAATAACGTATTGACAAAAGAAAACGGAAGTTTTGGCGAAGCTCTTTTGTGCCTTGCTCTGATGTTTCTTCTGAGCATAGGAATCGTTATTGTCAATGTGCTGAAAAGTTACTACTCGACAAAACTCGGTGCGCTTATTTCAAAGGATCTTCGTGCAAAGCTTTTTGCAAAGCTCCAAACGCTTCCTTTGACTTTCATTAACGACAGAAAGCCCGGCGAGCTTTTGAACCGTGTTATGCACGACACACGACATATCCGCGAATTTATGGAAATGACGTTTTGCAACCTTTTTACGGTATTTTTCATCTTTCTTTGCGACATCGTTTTTATGCTTGTTTTGGACTGGAAGCTCGCACTCGCAAGTTTCATTTTTATTCCTTTTGCCGTAGTGCTGACAATTGCCTTCAGAAAAACAATCCACCGCCGCTTCCATCTTCAATATAAAAAAGATGATGCGGTATCGGCAAATCTTCAGGATGTAATCACCGGAATGGGCGTCGTGAAATCTTACGGTCGCGAAGAAAAAGAATCTTTGAAATTCAAGAAGCTTTCCGACGAGTACTGTCGCGTGCAATCAAACAACGAATGCTTTTGGGCAGTATTTTCTCCGCTTTTGGGACTTATTCTCGGCGGAGGAGTATTCGTGGTTATCTGGTTCGGCGGCAATGAAGTTTTGAAAGAAACAATGGACTTCGGTAAACTCTATCAGTTCGTTTGTTACACGGCTCTTCTTTACCAGTACATAAGTTGGATGGCGGATTTTCCGAGGGCTATTACGGACCTTGTTAGCTGTCTCGAACGTATAAACGACATTTTGGCACAGGATGACCCTGAAGAGAATCCGAACGAAGTAAAAGATTTGGCAATAAAAGGCGAAGTTACTTTCAGTCATGCAACCTTCGGTTACAAATCTTATAAACCCGTCCTCGAAGATATAAACGTCACCGTCAAACCCGGCGAAATGATTGGAATCGTCGGTGCTTCCGGCACCGGAAAATCGACACTCATCAATCTTTTGATGGGGCTTTACGAAATCGATGACGGAAATCTTCTCATCGACGGAGTTGACATACGAAACATTAATCCGAATACATACCATTCGCAAATTGGTGTTGTCTTGCAGGAAACTTTCCTGTTCTCGGGTACGATACTCAACAATATCAAATTCGCTCGTCCCGAAGCCACCTACGAAGAAGTCATTCGCGCCGCTAAGCTTGCAAACGCACATGAATTCATCCTTAACACGCCCGACGGTTACAACACTTACGTCGGTGAAAAAGGTCACAATCTTTCCGGAGGTGAAAGGCAGCGTATCGCAATAGCGCGTGCCATCTTAAATGACCCTCGAATTCTTATTCTTGACGAAGCTACGGCAAGTCTCGATACGGAAAGCGAATATATGATTCAAAAGGCCCTCGAGAACCTGACCGCAGGCAAAACGACTTTTGCCATTGCGCACAGGCTTTCGACGCTCAAAAATGCTGACAGAATCATGGTTATTGACGGACGTCGCATCTGCGAAATCGGAACTCACGAAGAGCTGATTGCCAAGAAAGGCATTTACTACGGACTTCTTAAAGCTCAGTTATCTATGCAGAATCGGACCGCTTAATGTCCGATTTTGCATAGTTTCAATTTTTGCTTGATAATATTTCATTCTTAAAGTACAATTTCTTTGGTTTTTTCATATAAAACCAAACACCGGATTCATTCGAGGGCCTATGCTCCTCACCGTGATGACATTTTTTCAAATCTCAAGAGGATTTTTACAATGTACCAAGGGCAAAAAATCGATTGTCATACGCATATTGTTACCAAGGAAATCGCCGAAGAATACTTTCGTCGTACGGACAATATTGCCATTGTCATGCAAATGGCTGATTCTATTATGAAAAACCCCAATTGCATCGATACAGTTTTGTCCGACAGACGTCTTCTCTTTTCTCCCGTCATAGATTTAAAAAAAGATATAAAAGAACAGCTTTTCGCCATCGAGGCACACATTGACGATTGGAAAACAGTGGGACTCAAAATATTTCTCACCTATCAAAAAGGACGTGCCGATGACAAAAAACTTTTTTACGCATACGATTTTGCCGAAAAATACAATCTTGCGGTTACTTATCACACAGGACTTCCGTCTCTCGTTTTGCCCTGCGACAACGATATGGAAGGTTCAAGAGCCGAATATATCGGAAACGTTTGCGAAATATATCCGAACGTCAATTTCATTGCGGCTCATCTCGATGATCCGCGTTTCGAAGAATGCATTGATGTAATGAGTACCCATTCCAATCTTTTTTCGGATTTTTCAGGCGCGTACGAAACGGGAACAAAAGAAGGAAACGACGTAGAAGGTGCCGTGAATTGTTTTAAAGAAGCCATTCTTTCCAAGCCCGGTATGGAAAAGCAGATTCTTTACGGAACTGATTTCTGCCCTCCCATCAACCTTTCACAGCTTGAAGAATATGATTACACGATAGAAAAAATATTCGAAAAAAAAGACCTCGAGGCAATTTATAAATCAAATTGCCTAAGAGCCTTCAGAAGAATAACGTCATTCATCGATTTTATCGACAGCACATGATATCTTAACAGATTCACCCGCTTACTTTAATCAAACACTTCTTGGAGAATATCATGAACTTACATTTAAAATCATTTATCAAAAGTTTCACACCGTATCAAATCGGATACTTGGCGACCGTTTTTACCATAACCGTTCTTTTTACTGTTTTTATGCCCGATATGATGCTTGACGATATGTCAAACACTTTCGTAGTGGTATGTTCGGTAATCGCCGTTCTTGCAAACCCGCTGTGCGAACTTCTTATTTCAAAACAGAGCAAATTAAATTTTCTTGTGGATATTTTCTTTATCGAAATACCTGAACTCATTCTTTGCCTTGCCCTCGGATGGTATACGATAGCTGCAGTAACCATTATTTTTTGGGTCCCCGTTGACATAGTAAGTTATATTTACTGGACAAAGCATCCCGACAAAGTCAAAGAAGAAGAAACCGCAGTCAAGGGTCTTTCAATGAAAATGGACATTCTCGTTATCTTGGGAATTATCGTTATATCCTTCATTGTCGGAAGCCTTATCGGTCTTATTCCGGGAGCATCTGACTCATATCTCGACGCTCTTGCCGCAGCTTTCGGAATGACAAACGGAATACTCCTTTTGCTCCGTTACAGAGAGCAATGGTTTGCATGGTTTATAACGCTGATTCTTTACACGATTCTTTATACGACCTCACACAGCTACATAATGCTTATCACTGTCGCAGCAATGATGGTCAACACCGTATACGGCTTCGTTAAATGGCTTAAATACACAAAAGAACATAAAGAAGAACGATAATCAATCCTTGGATTTTTTCTTTCCGATTTTTTGATACAAATTCTCGACCGAACGAAGTCCGAACGGAAGTGAAAGAAAAATATAGTTTACTACGTACATCGAATGCGCTTCCCAAATGATTGAAAACAGGAAACCGCCTATAAAAGCAATCATTATCAGCGCATCGGTATCGTCAATATCCCTTTTTTTTATCAAAAGATACAATTGTTCAATCGCAAATACAAAAATCATCAAATACGCAATGCTGTCGGATGCATCCATGTAATCTTCGAGCCCTGCGTATTTTTTGTATTCAAAATATTCCGTCCAAAACGATTCGGGGCGATTTGTATCAAACAAATCTCCGAGTCCCCAGAATACCGAATGCAGGGGATCCGCCCACTGGCTTTTCGTCTTTTTATATAAAAAATCCGCTATAAAAATCGGTCTTTCTTTAAATTCATCCAGAGAATTACGTATAGATTCCTTACTTATTCTTACCGTCTCATCTCTGTCGTATCCCGTTTCCATATACGTATCCGAATGAAATCCGTTCCAACCGCCCCACGAAGAATAATCCTCCGTGTGCTGAAGTCCCATCGCTATAAATGCGATTGAAGGTACTCCGTCGCCGCACGTATTATGAGCATAATGTTCGTAGTACTTCTGACAAACGGACGCAATATTCGCACATAAAACGATTGTTACAACAATGAGAATAATCTCTTTTACGTTGATTTTTTGAATCTGCTTCAAAATATAAGTTATCGTAAGCGCAACCGCAAATATAAGTCCTGTCGACTTAAACGCACACGAAATCACCATCGACGCCGCAAAAAGAATTGCGAATATAATCTTTAACGTCTTGCCGTATTTTTCGTCATTCAACTCAACAAAAAACATTAGTGCAATCATCAAAAACGCAAGTCCCGGAAGATTTCCGTAAATGACCGTCAGGTAAAAAAACAGAGGAAAATACGTTGCCGTAAATCCCAGATAAAACAAACGAAACTCCAAGCCCTTGCACATTTTGCAAAGAATCCTGTAGCCCGAGGCAATAATCAAAAGCCAATATATGCAATTGAGTCTCTGAAAAATAATAGCCGACGTGTCGTTGAACAATCGCATCGTTTTTTCAAGATACAGTATAAACGAACATTGAAAAGGCCATAAAGATAAATATGAATCCGTCGGTACAACCGCCGAAAAATTAGAGTCTTTAAACCACTCGGCAAGCAACATACACGCTTTCGGATCGGAACCCGGAAGCATCAGTGTCCGATTGACATAGGAAAAGGACATTATTCCCGACGCAATCAAGGTCAAAAAAAGTGCCGCAACAGATATGATTTTACAGGCTTTTTCAAATTTTGAAAGAAACTTTCCGACAAAAAAGAGCAAAACCGGACAACCCAAAAGAGCCAAAGCATTCGGCAAAATTTTTGCACGTTCGAAGCTGTCTGCACCAATATTGTACTTAAAAATAACCGATACGATTAAAAGATAGGCCGTCACGCAAAAAAACATCACGATTACAATGTATTTAAGCAGATTTGCGACGTTATTCCCTACTTTTTTCTTTTCTTTTTCCATAATTGCCTTCCGTTTCCTTTTTTAAAAACCAAAGACAATTATAACACACTCTTTTTATGTTCTAAAGACCGCATATTCATTTTCTCAACTACTGATTTTATCTTTTGCTAAGTTTCCCCATTTCATTAAACAAAGCCTTCAATTCAATCGGCTTCGCTATATGAGCGTTCATGCCTGCTGCAAGGGACCTTTCCACATCCTCCTTGAATGCATTGGCTGAAAGAGCGATAATCGGCACATTTTCCCCTCCGGGAAGTTCTCTTATAAGTGTTGCCGCATCATAGCCGTTCATAACAGGCATCTGTATATCCATAAGAACATAATCGTAATAATCCGTTCCTTTTTCCGTTACCTTTTTGACGGCTATTTTTCCGTCTTCCGCCGACTCAACCGACAATCCCGCTTCAGTAAGAATATCCGTGGAGATTTCCCGATTCATTTCATTGTCTTCGACAAGAAGGACTTTCTTTCCTTCAAAATTACGGTTAACCACCACTTTCTTCTCAGCATTTTTCTCTGCGATGAATTTGGCGATTTCACTCTCTTCCATTACCTTAAACGGAATCTCCACAGTAAATCTCGTGCCTTCTTTGACAACACTCTTTACGGTTATCGTTCCGTTGGCCAGATCAACGATTCTTTTTACAATTGACAAACCGAGTCCCGCGCCTTCGATTTTGGCAACGGTGGCGTTCTCCTCTCTCGAAAACGACTCAAACAAATGCTCTTGAAACTCTTCCGACATTCCAATTCCGGTATCCGTCACTTCAAAACGATACCTAACCATGCCATCCATAACCGGTCCTAACTGGTTGACGATAAATCTGACTTTTCCGCCTTCTTTTGTGTACTTTATCGCATTCGAAATCAGATTGATAATTACTTCGTTAATATGAAGCTCATCCGCATATATGTACGTATTAATCAAATTGCCGGAATGTGCTTCAAAATCTATGCTCTTTTGCATGGCAAGTGACTGGCTCATTTGTTCCACGCCCTCAATCGCTTCCGTTACATCAAGCGGCTGATTTGAAAGCGTCATATGGCCCGATTCGATTCTGCTCATTTCCAAAATATCATTTATCAAATTCAAAAGATGAGCACCTGCTATTTTGATCTTTTTAAAGCTTTCCTCCGCCACTTCCGCATCACCCGCATGCTGAAGTCCTTTGTCGGTATATCCGAGAATTGCATTCATGGGAGTTCTTATGTCATGCGACATGTTAAACAAAAATTCGGTTTTTGAATCGCTGGCATTTTTTGCCTTGCCCAAAGCTTCCGTCAGGCGTTCCTGAAGTTCGTGTTCCCTCTTGGCCAATTGTTCCTTCTCTTTTACCTCGCGATACTTTTTTCTGTAGGCGATAATAAAAGTAATAAGAATAAACATAACCACCAAAAGTCCGAGCCAGAGATTTTTCTCCAGCACTTCCCTGAATGTATACGGATTTACATATGTCGTAAGCCATTTTTTTCTGAGTTTTTCGGCCTGTCCGCTTATCTTTATTCTCTCAATGGCATTGTTGACTTTGCTTTCAAGCTCCGGTTTGTCCTTATTTATCCCAAAGCAGATAAAACTTTCGGCAATTCCACCATTTCGATATATGTCATGATACCCATTTTTGCGAGCTATTCCTTCTCCGACTTTTTCTCTCATTATTGCACAATCGGCTTCTCCGTCTTTGACTGCTTTCATGGCACTTTCATTGTCCGGATACAACACGACATAATCAGAAAGTTTCATCATTTCAATAATCGCAAGGACGTTACCGTTCTCCATAACGGCTATTTTTTTGCCGTACAGAGAATCTGCCGAATCTATTATGTATCTTGAATAAACAGCGTATTCGTCAACCGCAACCGGTGAAGACATAATCAAATTCTCAGCTCCTGCAAAAGAATCCAAATATCCGCAGCTAAGCAACATATCCGCTTCACCGTTTTGTATTGCTTCGATTCCTTCGCTCCACGACATAAGTTCGAGGTCGAGATTCATTTCCATTTCATTTGCAACAAGCGTAATATATTCGACATCGTAGCCGGCAGGATTTCCCGATTCGTCATAAAAAGAATACGGGTCGTAATCTTCATCCGTTACAACTCTCAACGTTTCCGTATAACAGTTATCGGCCTTCGCTTCTGTTTTGGGTTCTTTGTTCAAATTACCCGTTTGGATGTACAGAATCAAATTAAAGCCGATTAAAACCGACACCACTACAACAATATTTATTATTTTCGCTGTCTTCTTATTCATTCTGCTTGCCCTTTGCAAATTAATCCACCCTAAGGTGAAACTCCCCATCTTCATTTTATTTTAGCATGCCAAGCCAAAAAACTATGATGAAATAATACGCAAAAAACAACTTAATTTACGCAAACGGCGAATTTGAACAAAAAAAGTGCAGATGTCAGAGTAAATTAATCTATGACACCTGCACTTATTCGTACTAAATATATCTTACCGTAACATCACCGCGAAGAGCTTTCGAACCTGATTTTCTTCTTGTATTTCTTCTTGGCAACAGCCGATGTAATCAAGGAAATTATCAGCATTGTAACAATAATTACAAGCAGATCCGCTATTGCAAGCAAAATTTCGCCGCTCACCATACCGGTGCTTTTACCGTAATAACTCTCTTTTGTCTGCTTCTCATTCAAAAGAATATCCTTGCTGCAGTCAATAACAGTCATCGACGAAGAATCCAATACATCTCTGTCCAATTTATTACCATTGATTATTTTAGTCGTTACAAGATTGGAAAGGTCTTCTTTTTCAAGATTTTCGGAAATAACATATTCGTTTCTGTCTCCTTCCGAATATCTGTCATCATTGAAACCAGCAGCAATGCTCGTCTTTACTTCCGGTTCTTTGCCTTTTTGTTTCAGTACAACATAGCCCGGAATCTCATAGGCTTTCGTCAACAAATAATAATAACCGTCCTGCTCTCCGAGTTGCACATACGGCAAACCCGTAAAATTCACCGTCATATATCCTGCCGGGTTTTCAAGGTAATCCTCGATTGCATCATTTCCCAATTTATCGTTCTTAAGAAATGAATACAACCCAAACGCTGCTGCCAAAAGCGCTATCGTTAACGCTATCGTAACGACATATTTAATAAAGCCAGAAAAGTTTTCGTTCACTTTTGCCCTCCGAATTGTTTATCCGCCGAGTTTATTTCAAAAACACTATTTATAATAACAAAAATTTTCTTTTTAGTGTATAATTAATTTGATTTTTGAAAAGCAAAGGAGCTTTGTATGAACTATTCTCAAGACGATTCTTCCAAGACATATATAAAATACATGATTTCAACGATATCGCAGGCCTCTTCAATCGGGCTCTTTCTCGGCTGTTTGAAAGCCTTAATACTTCCTTTGTTTACAATATTTCTTTCCGGAACGGTTTTATTAATCTTCGGCGGGCTCGACGGTTCGCGGACTTTATCAGATTATTTTCAATCGGATTTTTGGGATTCGGCAAATCCCGTTATTGTCGCCTGTGCACTAATGCTTATTGCGGCAGTTGTTTTTATTGTTTCGATATTTTTGCAATACAGTTGCAAAAAAACTTTTGCGCAAAACGATTTGTTCGACTCACCCAATCATAAATTTATGATGTTCTTAACATACTGCATAAGTATAATTTGCAGCCTTATCGTCATTCTCATTTGTTTCTTCATATTTAGGTAAACCGTTTTGCATCCTACAATTCTTTCCAAATTCATTTTCTGTTTCAAGCTTACATGCTATAATTCCGTCAATCACATCAGTAATACCTGTAAGAAGCAACGGTCATAGAGTCCCGGCGAAAAGACAGGAAAGCCTCGCAAACGGCGTGTTTACACTTGCTTCGAGTCCTTAAACTTTCGGATAATAAAATCATCTTCTTTTCTGTATAATACTACCTTCTCGTCTATTTTATATTTGTAATATGTTCTTTCATCTTCAATATCCGCAAAAAACAAAACCGGAGTCGGTTCTTCAACCCTTATATTAAGAGTAGTAATAACGATATGCGTTTTCGGATTGGTAACACGCGCCGAATGTCCCCTGATAACACCGTAATATATTTTATCCGGATTCTTGAGTATATTTTTTTCTTTACGTGCGGAAACGCCGGCTACAATAAAATATATTATTCCGACGATTAACGGCCAACCCGTAAAAACAATTATGAATGTTTCAAACAAAAGCAAATACAGCAGAGTTTCCCAATCAAACGACTCAAATAAGAAAGGTATTATCGTTATCGAAACGAATAACACGAGACTGATTATTCCTGCAATGATAAAACTCATTCCGACCTTTAAATGACGTTTGTAATCTCCGTCTATGGTGTTTATTTTTTTGAAAGGAAGGGTACGGTCTTCCAATGTATAAAGTTTCTCTCTATCTATTTCGTCCTCGGGCTCTTCAACAAGAAGAGACTGACCGCAATACAGGCAGAATCTTGACAATTCTTCATCAATATTTCCTCCGCATTTAGGACATTTGGTTAAATATGTCATTTTCATCCCTATTCTATCCTTTCTATCTTATCAAGGTCATATATCCCGTTAGAAACAGTAACTCTTACTAATTCTCCGATATAAAAATGTCTTTTTGAGGATTTTGTTTTTACAACAAACACGTTTCCTCTCTCATCACGAATGGAAACATAGTTAAACGGTTTTTCCGCTTTACCCGTACCATAACTTCTTATTTCTCCTATAAAAACTTCTTTTTTTCCGTTCTTAAACTCTCGCTCCTTCATAAGCGACTTCAACGGCGTAACAATTGAACGTGCACATACAATCATCAGCGCAATCGGGCCTACACCAAACAAAATTACTGTGGTCAAAAGAAGAGTAAAATCTCTTACATAAATAAAAAACAAACAAGCAATAAATGCTATATTAACTCCAAAAACTCCACCGGTAATTCCGGCCACGCAACCTATCACTTTCCATAAATCTTCGGGTTGTTCCGGTCTTTCGATACCGGTCCATGATTTTAGATTTTTATCTTCTATTTCATTAACGGTTTCAACTATGTTTCGATTACTTGATTCAATTGCTTTTCCCAGGAGAGACCCTCCGCAATAAGGGCAAAAACTCGCTGCCCCGTTAGTAGTCTGACCGCCGCAATTAGGACAAATTTTAGCTATTTTTTGTTCCATGTTTCTCCTCCGCTATTTCATTATGACATACTCATTTCCCTTACGATTTTACATTGCTATTACTTTTTTATTGATTACGATACTTTTATGCGGAACAGCCTGATCCTCGTATTCGTACATTTTCAATCGTTCTTCCCGTGACATCGGTTCGTTTTCTGCAAGTGAGTTTCCGCAAAACGGGCAAAAGCTCACGCCCTGCATATGTGTTTCGCCTCCGCAATGCGGACATTTTGTAATTGTTTTTTCTTCCATTTAAAACCCACTCATCAAATAAAGGCACCGGTTTTCCGCTTAGATTACTTCAAATCAGAAACATCAATCCACATTGTTGGACGAACTCCGACTTCGCGGTTTGTAGCGGTTATTCCGTTTCTCTCATCATACAAAGTTCCGTCAATTGCAATAAAACAAGCATTTTTTCTGGTGTCCCCACCCACTAGTGAGTGTGAATCCGCCCGTCTGTCTCTTACCCAATAACCCAAGATTGTACCGTCTTTCATTGTAGCAATTCTAATCGAATCGTCTTTTCCGACAATCTCTTTTGAACTTGGCAACGAAATCTTCTCTTTTGACGAACCGTAATCATAGTTAATAATCAAACCCTGTTCGGCATCTCCGAATGCAGCCTTTTTGTATTCGCCGTTTAACCATTTTCTGACACCGCTTTTCTTCCATGAAACATTCTTACGTTTGTCCATATATCCTCTTTGAGTAACAATATATTTACTCATAACATAGATTCGACCGTCACCTCTTTGCAGTACAATCCACTCGGTATTTCCGTTGTAATCACCGAATGTGATTATATCGCCCACTTGGGCGTTAGCCAGTTCGCTTCCCTTATACTTTTCGACACCCTTTTGATATTGAATCTTGGGAACAACAACCTGCGAGATCAACAAATATACGGCAACACATAACATGGAGACCCATATAACCATTCTGACCTTTGTTCTTTTCTTTCTTGCAATGCTCTTTATCTTTTTTAAGCTCTTTGCCGCAAGTTCCTCGGAATCCTTATATCCGCACAAACTTTTAAACAATTGCGCCAAGTCTTCGCATTCTTCCTTGGTTTTCGCATTCTTAAGACGTGTGCATAAGGATTGATACTTCTCTTCTCTTTGATTAACGGCAGACTCATAAAGAGCTTTAAGATTCTTATCTGTAGTCTCCAGGAATTCGCCGTAGGCAGCCTTCACTTTAACGGCATTTTCTTCGTCTTCCTTTTGGGCCTTGACTATTCTTTCCGACAAAGTGTTTTCGATTTCAGCAAGCATCGAATCTATGGAACTGCGCAATTCACCCTGTGAATACTGCTTCACTCTTCCAAGGAGTTTATCTTCCGACAATTCTTTAAGTTGCTCTTCTTTCTGCTTCTTCCTGGAAGCAACTTTAGACTCATAGTATCTGACGGAAGAGTACATTTTCCTTATCTGTTCTTCGCTGATATAACCGTCCAAAACATAATTTGCAACGGCATCTTCAATTCTGGCCCAATCTCTTTCTACTGCCTCTATTCTTTCGACTTCACAAGCTGAATATAATGATTTATAAAATTCCGTAAGCCCGTCCACATCCGACTTCCGGCATTTACTCAGAAGTTTGCCAAGGTACGCTTCTGCATTCTCGGCATCGCGATTAAGCACATCCTCGAATAAGCCGTCAGCCTGTTCCCACTCGCCATCTTCAAGCAGCAACTTGCCACGCTTAAGCAATGCATTCACGTCCAAATTGCCCACTTGCTGCACAACAACCTGTCCGCCGGACTGATTCACTCCCTTCTCACGTTCGATAATTTTCTTGATTTGATATGTCAAATCCTGCTGATAGCCGATTTTATTCATGTCCATACCCTGAAGAAGAGATAATTCGTTCGGCAAATCCGAAGGGTCATTATAAACAGGAATCATTATCCTTTTAAAATCAGGTTTGCTGAGCAACATCAGATATCTTGACCATTCATTCTTCACCCAAGCAGCATTAAAATAATCAGATTTTGTACCGATTGTCAGCATTACCCTTGCCGAGTTCAAAGCGGCAAATATATAAGGCTCGTATTCAACGCCGAGTTTATCTTCCAAAGTCACTCTCGAGAAGAACACTTTCAGGCCTTCCCCTGTCATTTCTTTATACAAATCATATCCGATAACACTGTCCTGTGTTCTTCCGCCGTTATCATCGGATTCTTTATAACATATAAAAACATCAAAGGGTTCTTCCTTGGAGGATACTGCAAGAATTTGCTTCTGAATATCATCAATTACCTTTGCTTCCCGTTCATAAAGATTCTTCTGTTTGTCATCTGCGTAAACAAGTGCTTCTTTATAATCTTCATCATCAAAAACAGAGGTATATTGCATACGTCTGACAGTGGGTTTTAAAACACCTGTAGCGGGGTCTTTAACATATCCTATTCCATAACGGCAAAGGACGAGTGACCAATAGGATTCCGCATCCGTCAAATCATCTTTTAAAATATCTTCGTATATCGACATTGCTCTGTCGAATTCATTATTAAATCTCAATCGATTTGCTCTTTCATAGAGCATAATTTTCCTATCCGAATCGAGTCTCGGCAAGGTCTGCATTGTACCGCAAAACTCACATGTGCAAATCGTATCTCTCGGTTCAAACTTTAAGTTACCTGCACACATTTTACACTGAAATACCATCTTAACAATCCTCCGAAATATTTAATGAATTCCTCTGTTTTCCGCTGCAAAACAGTGTTAACACACTTTACACTTCACGATATTAATAACCTTGTGAATTCACTTTCATGACTTTTGAAAAAGTCATATTTCTCACAAGATTGGCCAAAACAAACTTGAATTTAGTCTTGCTTTTGGCCATATTGAAAAGTTTCAACTGTTCACAATCCTCAAATGAGTTGAGCTGAAACTTCGAATTTAGAATTCAGGCGCCTCCAAAATTCCAACAAGTATTATACCACAACTACGTATGAAAATGTAGTTTTCCATTACAACAGTTCATCGCAAATGCATTATTATCAAACACCCCAACCCTTTATTTATAAGGATAGTGATATCGGTGTCAATACTTAAAAGTTTTGGGTAAACAAAAAGAGAAGTCATATAAAAAAACTTCTCTCTTACTTAATTACAATTCCTAATCTACGCATCATTTCATAGATATTAATTGTCGTAACATTAAAATTTTTGGCCACATCTGGAATCTTCGCAGCTCTCTGTTTATTTTTTGTTGTTAATCCACTTGTAGCATTTTCTTCTGTAACAAGAGTATATCCATTTGCAGCTGCTGAGGCAATAAGCCAAGGGTCAGCTACACTTCCTTGTGCCCATATCTCAATTGCTGATTCTTTATAAAAACCACTAGAAGCAACATGTTGTAATACCTGCTGATACTTACTAATAGTCTGTTCATTAACATGAGGTATTACAGATAATCCATCTGCTTCCGAAAGCCATTTCGATAAGTCATCTTCACCTTTATCTATCTCTGACTTAACCATATCCAAAACAACAATCTTTCCAGATTTAATATGTTCAACCAAAGCATTCCAATATGCTGGAACTAAATCAAATGCATAATATAATCTATAAGGTGTCATAAATGAATTAGAATCAACAAGAAATATTTCTTCTGTCATCATCCCACACCTCCAAATCTATTAGCAATTTCTGAGAAAGTTTTCCTACTAGTATTAGTAAGTCTATAGGCTTCTGTATAAGTTGTTCTTCCAGATTGAACACTATAACATAAGGCTTTCACAAAGCATGAATCTAATCTTGAACCCATAGTATAATAATAATTACCACCAGATTCTTTGTTTTCTTTCATCGTTTGATATGCTTTTATTGCATCTTCAACAATAGCATCATAAACACTCTGTTCAAGCTTATTATTATCCAATGCTTTTCTGGCAATTACGCTAACACCACATTTATACGCTTTTGCAATCTCACTGACTTTTTGAAAAATATCATCTGTATTATTACTATCCCAGACAGTTAAAAATGTATCCTGAGGAACAATCAGTTCACTCGCAACAGCATTGCACAGTGTTTCAACAGCCTTTACGTTTTGACTATTTCTTCTGTCATTATATAAATCATTTTCTCCAATCCATATATGAGCTATCTCATGAAATAAAGAAAACAATTTTGCACCTTCTGAATCTGCACTATTAATAAAAATTAATGGAGCCCAGTCATCAACCATTGCAAATGCTCTAAATTCATCAATACTCAATGCTCTGTGAGTGTTCTTCCCAACAATACCGCTTAGCATAACAAGAACTCCACTATCTTCTAGTAGCCTTCTAATATAATTAAATGCTTCACTTATTGTCCTATTGTTGTTATACCATTCTAATGGTAAACCTATATCGTTTCTTATCTTAGTAGCAATTGCAATCGCATCAGTATTACCTTTCATACTACCTACTATAGGCAATACGTCAAAATCAGCATCCTTTCGATAATCCTTCATCCACTCTTGAACATTTTCCATCTCATGAATAGTATCAATAAGATTTCTACTTGGATTAGCCAACTCAATGCTATCAACAGTTCTATAATCCAGTAGCTTAATTTCTTCCACTGGAGGAGTCTGCAAAAAGAAATATCCTAATGGAATATTAGCCTTTCGACTAAACTCATCGATTTGGTTAAAAGTAGGAGTCTTACTACCATCTAACCAACGCATAATATTATCCATTAGTTTTGTTCCAAGTTGTTCTTCTTTTGTTTGACTCAAAGCCCAATGAATTACTGCTGGCTGAATATTTACGTTTACAGCTGGCATTTTATCTCCTCCTTTCAAGCATACTTATTTTTTATATTACCAAAAATGAAAAAATAATGCACTAATTATATTAATAATATCGGTATTATTTTATATACAAACAACCCAACAAACAACATTTGAGCTATTTGAAATACCTTATATAACTGCCATTTGTTTTCACATTTTAATAATATTAAGGTCAAAATAAGGTCAACAACTTAGATGTTCGCTATTCTTTTTATTCCTTCAACGTAAAAAAGGGTTCCAGACCGAAGTCTGAAACCCTTATAAATACTAGTTTTGTGAACAATCACTCGAAATTATTCGATGATTGTAGCAACTCTACCTGAACCTACTGTACGTCCACCTTCACGGATAGCGAATGTAAGTCCCTGCTCCATAGCGATAGGATGGATGAGTTCGATTGTCATCTCTACGTTATCACCAGGCATGCACATTTCTGTACCTGCAGGAAGGTTGCAAACACCTGTAACGTCTGTTGTTCTGAAGTAGAACTGAGGTCTGTAGTTGTTGAAGAAAGGTGTATGACGTCCACCTTCATCTTTTGTCAATACATAAACCTGAGCTGTAAATTTCTTGTGGCATGTAACTGAACCGGGTTTAGCGAGAACCTGTCCTCTTTCGATTTCGTTTCTCTGAACACCACGGAGAAGTGCACCGATGTTATCACCAGCCTGAGCTTCGTCAAGCATCTTACGGAACATTTCAATACCTGTACATACTGTCTGTCTGTTCTCTTCCTTGATACCAACAAGTTCTACCGGCTCGTTGAGCTTAAGTGTACCACGCTCTACTCTACCTGTAGCAACTGTACCACGACCTGTGATTGTAAATACGTCTTCAACAGGCATAAGGAAAGGCTTATCTGTATCTCTCTGAGGATCAGGAATGTACTCATCAACTGTAGCCATGAGTTCCATAACCTTGTCACCCCACTCGCTTGTAGGATCTTCAAGAGCCTTAAGAGCTGAACCCTTGATGATAGGGCAATCATTGAAGTCGTACTCAGCAAGCTGATCTGTGATTTCCATTTCAACGAGTTCAAGAAGTTCAGGATCGTCAACCATATCACACTTGTTCATGAAAACAACGATCTTAGGAACACCAACCTGACGTGAAAGAAGGATATGCTCCTTTGTCTGAGCCATAACACCATCAGTAGCAGCAACAACGAGGATAGCACCATCCATCTGTGCAGCACCTGTGATCATGTTCTTTACATAGTCAGCATGGCCCGGGCAGTCAACGTGTGCATAGTGTCTCTTGTCTGTCTGATACTCAACGTGAGCTGTAGAAATTGTGATACCTCTTTCTCTCTCTTCGGGAGCCTTATCGATGTTCTCGAAATCTACTTTCTCGTTACCTGCAACTCTCTCTGCAAGAACCTTTGTGATAGCTGCTGTAAGAGTTGTTTTACCATGGTCAACGTGACCAATGGTACCAATATTACAATGGGGTTTTGTTCTTTCGAATTTAGCTTTTGCCATTTTAAAATTCCTCCTAAATAAATTTCATTTTAAACTCATTTATGATAACGAACGACTGATTTGGCTCAATCGCCCGCTATCAATGATTATATTAAATAATCAATACATTTTCAAGTATATTTTTAGTTCTGAGCTTTGCCTTCAAGAACCTTAGCCTGAACACTCTTGGGAACGGGTTCGTACTTTTCAAAGAACATTGAGTAGTTACCACGACCCTGTGTCTTAGAACGAAGGTCTGTTGCATATCCGAACATTTCTGCAAGAGGAACGAAACCTCTTACAATCTTTCCGCCGCCGAGGTCATCCATACCTTCGATACGTCCACGACGTGAGTTGATATCACCGATTACGTCGCCCATGTACTCTTCAGGCATTGTAACTTCAACCTTCATGATAGGCTCAAGAAGTACGGGATCTGCTTTCTTCATAGCGTCCTTAAATGCCATTGAACCGGCAATATGGAATGCCATTTCAGAAGAGTCGACTTCATGGTATGAACCATCATATACGTTAGCGTAAACACCGAGTACGGGGAATCCGCCGAGGATACCGCTCTGAGCTGCTTCCTTGATACCTTCTCCGACAGCAGGGATGTATTCCTTAGGAATAGCACCACCGACAACAGTCGATTCGAAAAGGAGTGTAGGCGGCTCATTGATAAGAATGTTAGCCTTAGGATCGAAATCAAAGTGATCGCAGTTAGCTTCAAGGGGTGTAAATTTAACTTTACAGTGACCGTACTGACCACGTCCACCGGACTGCTTCGCATACTTACTGTCAACTTCAACAGCCTTTGTAAATGCTTCCTTATAAGCAACCTGAGGAGCACCAACGTTAGCCTCAACCTTAAATTCACGAAGAAGTCTGTCTACGATGATTTCAAGGTGAAGTTCACCCATACCTGCGATGATTGTCTGTCCTGTTTCCTGATCTGTATGTGCACGGAATGTAGGATCTTCTTCAGCAAGTTTAGCCAAAGCTTCACCGAGTTTGCCCTGACCTGCTTTTGTCTTAGGCTCGATAGCAAGTTCAATAACGGGTTCAGGGAATTCCATACTTTCAAGAATAACGGGATGCTGCTCGTCACAGATTGTATCACCGGTACCGGTAATCTTAAATCCTACTGCTGCAGCAATATCACCCGAGTAAACTTTCTCAAGTTCTGCTCTCTTGTTAGCATGCATCTGCAAGATACGTCCGACACGTTCCTTTTTGTCTTTTGTAGAGTTAAGTACATATGAACCTGCGTTCATTGTACCTGAGTATACTCTGAAGAAAGCAAGCTTTCCTACAAAAGGATCGGCCATAATCTTAAATGCCAAAGCTGAGAAGGGTTCATCATCTGATGAATGTCTTTCAACTTCGTTACCTTCCAAATCTGTACCCTTAATTGCAGGAATATCAAGAGGTGAAGGCATGTATTCGATAACTGCGTCAAGAAGTTTCTGAACACCTTTGTTTCTGTATGCTGTTCCGCAGCAAACGGGAACTGCTGTACACTCACAGGTTCCTTTTCTCAAAGCAGCCTTTAACTGATCGTTTGTGATAGAATCGGGATTATCCATCCACTCCATCATCAAATCTTCATCAAGCTCAACACACTTTTCAATAAGGTCTGCATGATATACTTCTGCCTCATCCTTCATATCTTCAGGAATGTCAACGATAGAAATATCATCACCCTTATCATCATTGTAAATGTAAGCTTTCATTTCAAAAAGGTCAATGATTCCTTTGAATTCATCTTCCTTACCGATGGGCAACTGAATAACGACTGCATTCTTTCCCAAACGGTTCTTAATCTGATCTACAGCGCCGTAGAAGTTTGCACCAAGAATATCCATCTTATTGATGAATGCCATTCTGGGTACGTTATATGTATCAGCCTGTCTCCAAACGTTTTCAGACTGAGGTTCTACACCGCCTTTGGCACAGAATACGCCGACAGCACCATCAAGTACACGAAGTGAACGTTCAACTTCTACTGTGAAGTCAACGTGACCCGGTGTATCAATGATGTTGATACGATGCTCCAAAGCTCCGGGCTTCGGCTTGCAGTTCTCCTGTAATGTCCAATGGCAAGTTGTAGCTGCAGAAGTAATTGTGATACCTCTTTCCTGTTCCTGCTCCATCCAGTCCATGGTTGCAGTACCGTCGTGAGTATCACCGATCTTATGGTTGATACCGGTATAATAAAGGATACGCTCTGTCGTTGTGGTCTTACCTGCATCGATATGAGCCATGATACCGATATTTCTGGTCCGCTCAAGCGGATATTCTCTTCCAGCCAATGTCTTTTCCTCCTAAATTATTAGAAGCGATAATGTGCGAAAGCCTTGTTAGCCTCAGCCATCTTATGCACATCTTCTTTCTTCTTTACAGCTGCGCCTGTGTTGTTTGCAGCATCCAAAATTTCGTTAGCCAATCTGTCTTCCATTGTCTTCTCACCGCGCTTGCGTGCGTATGTTGTCAACCAACGTAAACCGAGAGCCTGACGTCTATCGGGGCGAACCTCGCTAGGTACCTGATATGTAGCACCACCGATACGGCGAGCCTTTACTTCCAATACGGGCATGATGTTGTTCATAGCTTCCTGGAATACTTCAATGGCAGGCTTACCGGCTTTTTCTTCAACCTGAGCAAATGCACCGTATACAATCTTCTGAGCTACGCCCTTCTTACCGTCTAACATGATGTTATTGATAAGTTTTGTAACTACCTTGTCATTGTATAAGGGATCTGCCAATACATCTCTTTTTTGAATATGTCCTTTACGTGGCACGATTCTTCCCTCCTTAATTATTAATAGAATCTCGGGTTCTCTGACCCGTGTTCTCCGCTCATCCGAACCGCTTTGACTTTTAAAGCACTTTCGTTTAAAGATTCGGCTAATTTGCGGAAATTAAATCTTCGGTACTCACATGTGTCCTCTAATGTGTTCGTGCTGATTTTCATCTATACACGAATGTGTAAAATCTGAATCCCAACACTGAATTAGTTCTGTTTGTGGTACAACCTAAGTTTGATTACTTACCAGCCTTAGGTCTCTTAGCGCCGTATTTAGAACGAGCCTGACGACGGTTAGCAACACCTGCAGTATCAAGTGTACCACGGATAATATGGTATCTTGTACCGGGAAGGTCCTTTACTCTACCGCCACGGATCAATACTACGCTATGCTCCTGAAGGTTATGACCTTCACCGGGAATGTAGCTTGTAACTTCAATACCGTTAGAAAGACGAACTCTGGCGATCTTACGAAGAGCTGAGTTAGGTTTCTTAGGTGTTGCAGTCTTAACTGCTGTACAAACGCCTCTCTTCTGAGGAGAAGGTGTCTCAACAGCCTTTTTGTGTAAAGAGTTGAAGCTTGTCTGCAATGCAGGTGCCTTTGACTTCTTTGCTGCTGTCTGTCTTCCCTTACGTACTAACTGATTGATTGTTGGCATTAGATTTTCCTCCTTAATTTATTTTTCTGTAAGAATATTTTCTTACAACACAAAAGACGTACATAAAATGCACGCCTAATTATTCTACTATTTCAAAAATCAAATGTCAAACATATTTTTTGCAATGTTGTATTTAGTTTTCTTCTTTTTGTGTTTCTTCTATATATAGTAATCGTCGTTATTTCATATGAAACCCAAAACATGCATTTTTCTCGTCGCACTCTCTTGCCGCATTTCCGAGAATGTCAAAAAGGAACCGGTTCATGCACCGGTTCCTTAAAATAATATTCTTATTCTTCTGTTACGTCTTCCGTCGTTTCCTCTTCGACTTCCTCAAAGCCTTCGATTATTCTCCGGTTGAGGTTGGGAACATCAATCTTAACGTCACGGTAACGTTTCATACCTGTACCTGCAGGAATAAGTTTACCGATAATAACGTTTTCCTTAAGACCGATAAGCGGATCGACCTTACCCTTAATAGCAGCATCCGTAAGAACCTTTGTTGTCTCCTGGAATGAAGCTGCCGACAAGAATGAGTTCGTTGCCAAAGCTGCTTTTGTGATACCAAGAATAATATCGCTTGCAACTGCGGGTTCTGCATCGGGATTCTCTGCAAGGAGATTTTCGTTGATTTCTTCAAAATCAAGTCTGTCAACAAGGCTTCCGGGAAGAAGTTCCGTATCACCTGCAGATTCAACTCTCTGCTTCTTAAGCATCTGTCTTACAATGACTTCAATGTGCTTATCAGACAAATCAACACCCTGTAAGCCGTATACCTTCTGTACTTCGCAGATAAGGTAATCTTCTACGGCATCAATCTTCTTGATTTCAAGAAGATCGTGAGGATTTACAGAACCTTCGGTAAGTTCGTCGCCGGCTTCGATTGTGTCGCCGTCCTGAACCTTAATTCTCGAACCGTAAGGAATGAGGTATGTCTTAGACATTTCGTCGTTTGCAACAACAACCTCTCTCTTATTGTTTGTCTCTGTAATCGTAACATTTCCGCCGAACTCTGAGATAATAGCAAGTCCCTTAGGTTTTCTTGCTTCAAAAAGTTCTTCTACACGGGGAAGACCTTGAGTAATATCGTTACCTGCAACACCACCGGTATGGAATGTACGCATTGTAAGCTGTGTACCGGGTTCACCGATTGACTGAGCCGCAATAATTCCGACTGCTTCACCAACCTGTACCGCTTCGCCTGTTGCCATGTTTGCACCGTAGCACTTTGCACAAATACCGTTCTTTGACTTACATGTCAAAATGCTTCTGATCTTAACTTCCGTTACAGGCTGTCCTTCTGCGTTTACACCACATGAACAAATCTTATCGGCACGGCTGGGTGTAATCATATGATTTGCTTTTACAATCATATTGCCGTCTTTATCATATATTGTCTCGCAGGAAAATCTTCCTTTAATTCTGTTCTTAAGAGATTCAATTTCTTTCTTGCCGTCAACAAATGCTGCAACCGTTCTTCCGGGGATGAAATCTCTTCCCTCGCAACAGTCAACTTCACGGATAATAAGTTCCTGGCATACGTCAACCATACGACGTGTCAGGTAACCCGAGTCTGCTGTACGAAGAGCCGTATCGGACAAACCTTTACGAGCACCGTGTGCCGACATAAAGTATTCCAAAACGTCAAGTCCTTCACGGAAGTTTGACTTGATGGGAAGTTCGATTGTACGACCTGTTGTATCTGCCATCAAACCACGCATGCCGGCGAGCTGTTTCATCTGCTGTTCACTACCACGGGCACCGGAATCGGCCATCATCTTGATGTTGTTGTACTGATCAAGACCGTTCATAAGTTCCTTTGTAAGTCTGGCATCGATATCTTCCCAAACTTTACATACTCCCTTATATCTTTCCTCTTCCGTACACTGACCACGGCGATACTTGAGTGTAAGTATATCAACCTTTTCCTGTGCTTCTGCAAGAAGTTCGGGTTTCTTTGCGGGAACAACCATATCCGAAATCGATACAGTCAAAGCTGCACGTGTTGAATACTTGTAACCGATTGCCTTAACAAGGTCAAGTACTTCGGCTGTCTTTGTTGCACCGTGTGTATTAATAACTTTTTCAAGAATCTGCTTAAGCTGTTTCTTTCCAACAAGGAAATCAACCTCGGGCAAAACAGCGTTATCGGGATTTGTTCTGTCAACATATCCAAGATCCTGAGGAAGAATTTCATTAAACAAAAGTCTTCCGAGAGTTGTCTCAACAATACCGCTGACTACTGAACCGTCGGCCTGTTTCTTTTCGATTCTTACTTTAATTCTTGCATGAAGAGTAACAATCTCATTCTCGTAAGCAAGAATTGCTTCATTTACGCTCTTGAAGAATTTGCCTTCTCCCTTTGCTCCGGGTCTCTCCTGTGTAAGGTAGTAGATACCAAGAACCATATCCTGTGAAGGAACTGCAACGGGTGCACCGTCCGAAGGCTTCAACAGGTTATTGGGTGAAAGAAGAAGGAAACGACATTCAGCCTGTGCTTCAACGCTCAAAGGAAGATGAACAGCCATCTGGTCACCGTCGAAGTCGGCGTTAAATGCTGTACATACCAACGGATGAAGCTTAATAGCCTTACCTTCTACAAGGATGGGCTCAAATGCCTGAATACCAAGTCTATGAAGTGTCGGGGCACGGTTAAGCATAACAGGATGCTCGCAAATAACTTCTTCGAGTACGTCCCATACCTTAACGTCAAGTCTCTCAACCATCTTCTTTGCATGCTTAATGTTAGGACTTAATCCTCTTCCGACAAGTTCTTTCATTACGAAAGGCTTGAAAAGTTCGATTGCCATTTCCTTAGGAAGACCGCACTGATAAATCTTAAGTTCGGGTCCTACAACGATAACGGAACGTCCCGAATAGTCAACACGCTTACCAAGGAGGTTCTGACGGAAACGTCCGGACTTACCTTTAAGCATATCTGACAATGACTTAAGAGCTCTGTTTGAAGGACCTGTAACTGCACGTCCTCTTCTTCCGTTATCAATTAATGCGTCTACAGCTTCCTGGAGCATTCTCTTCTCGTTACGAACGATAATGTCGGGAGCTCCTAGTGTAAGAAGCTTTGCAAGACGATTGTTTCTGTTGATAATTCTACGATACAAATCGTTCAAATCACTTGTAGCGAAACGTCCGCCGTCAAGCTGAACCATAGGACGAAGATCGGGCGGAATAACGGGGATTACATCAAGAATCATCCATTCAGGCTTATTGCCGGACTCACGAAAAGCCTCAATAGCTTCAAGTCTCTTCATAAGTTTGGACTTTCTCTGTCCCTTAGCTCCGTCGGAATCAAGTTCTTCCTTAATTGCCGTATATTCTGTCTCAAGGTCAACTCCCATAAGAAGCTCCTTGACAGCCTCAGCACCCATTCCGACACGGAACTTATCGCCCCACTCTTCCTTGGCATTCTGATATTCCTTCTCAGACAATACCTGCATAAAGTTCAAAGTTGTTTCGCCGGGATCAAGCACTACATATGATACAAAGTAAAGAATCTTCTCAAGAGACTTGGGGCTCAAATCAAGAATCAGGCCCATTCTCGAGGGAATACCCTTGAAATACCAAATGTGCGATACGGGAGCAGCCAATTTAATATGGCCCATTCTCTCTCTACGTACACTTGCCTTTGTAACTTCTACGCCGCAACGGTCGCAAACAACGCCTTTGTAGCGAATTTTCTTATATTTACCGCAATGACATTCCCAGTCCTTGCTCGGTCCGAAAATCTTTTCACAGAACAAACCGTCTTTTTCGGGCTTTAATGTTCTGTAGTTGATGGTCTCAGGCTTTTCAACCTCGCCTCTTGACCATTCGAGAATCTTTTCCGGTGATGCCAAACCGATTTTTATCGAATCAAATGTTATCGGTTCATATCCATCTTTTTTTAATTCAGACATTTCCTGGCTCTCCTTTTCAAATTAGAGTAATATTCTTACATATCATCATCTGCTGCAAAATCATCTACCGCGTCTTCGTTTTCATACTCGTACTCTTCCTCGAAAACATCGTCTTCATCCTCGCCGATTACGTGCTCTGTAAAGCCCATCTCTGCAAGTTTGCTGCTTTCGTAATCATTTTCGTCGGAATCGTCTCCCATTTCAACGCGATATGTGCTTGTATTTGTCTCGGTATTTTCAAGAAGTTCAACTTCTTTTCCGTTCTCATCCAATACCTTAACATCCAAGCAAAGTGATTGTAATTCCTTAAGCAATACCTTAAATGACTCCGGAATACCGGGTGTAGGAATATTCTCACCTTTAATTATAGCCTCATAAGTCTTTACACGACCTACGACATCATCAGATTTAACAGTAAGTATTTCCTGAAGTGTATACGATGCACCGTATGCTTCAAGAGCCCAAACTTCCATTTCACCGAAACGCTGTCCGCCGAACTGAGCTTTACCGCCGAGAGGCTGCTGTGTAACGAGTGAGTACGGTCCTGTTGAACGTGCATGGATCTTATCGTCAACAAGGTGGTGAAGTTTGAGGTAATGCATGTGTCCGATTGTAACAGGCCCGTCGAAATACTCTCCTGTACGTCCGTCACGAAGTCTTACCTTACCGTCTCTGGAAATAGGTACGCCCTTCCAAAGTTCTCTGTGATCTCTGTTTTCATATAAATACTCAAGTACTTCGGGAAGCAAAGCGTCTTTATACTTCTTCTCAAAATCTTCCCATGTGCCGTTAACGTAATCGTTGGCCATATCAAGAGTATCCATAATATCTTTTTCATCCGCACCGTCAAATACAGGTGTGGCAATATTAAAGCCGAGTGCCTTAGCCGCAAGTGACAAATGAATCTCAAGAACCTGTCCGATATTCATACGGGAAGGAACGCCCAAAGGGTTAAGCACGATATCAAGAGGACGACCGTTGGGAAGATAAGGCATATCTTCTACGGGAAGAACTCTTGAAACAACACCCTTATTACCGTGACGTCCGGCCATCTTGTCACCTACAGAAATCTTTCTCTTCTGTGCTATATAAATTCTTACCTTCTGGTTAACTCCGGGTGAAAGTTCGGAATCGCCGTTGGCACGTGAAAATACTTTTGCATCAACAACAACACCGTACTCGCCGTGAGGTACCTTAAGTGAAGTATCTCTTACTTCTCTTGCTTTTTCACCAAAGATTGCTCTTAAGAGTCTCTCTTCGGGAGTAAGCTCTGTTTCTCCCTTAGGAGTAACCTTACCTACAAGAATGTCACCCGCGCGAACCTCAGCACCGATACGGATAATACCGTTTTCGTCGAGGTCTTTACGTGCATCTTCACCGACACCGGGAAGATCTCTTGTAATCTCTTCAGGTCCGAGCTTTGTATCTCTTGCTTCTGTTTCATACTCTTCAATATGAACAGATGTATAAACATCTTCTTTTACAAGTCTTTCTGAAAGAAGAACAGCATCCTCGTAGTTGTAACCTTCCCATGTCATGAATCCGATAAGAGGGTTCTTTCCAAGACCAAGTTCACCGTCAGCGGTTGAAGGACCGTCTGCGATAACCTGTCCTGCAGCAACATGATCGCCCTTAAATACGATAGGCTTCTGGTTGTAGCAGTTGCTCTGGTTACTTCTTGTGAACTTGGAAAGTTTTACATCTTCCTTTGTTCCGTCATCATATGCCATCTTGATTAATTTTGATGAAACATACTCAACGGTTCCTGCCTTCTTTGCAACCTTACATACACCCGAGTCAACAGCTGCCTTTGCCTCCATACCTGTACCTACAACGGGCGCTTCTGTAAAGAGAAGAGGAACTGCCTGACGCTGCATGTTCGATCCCATGAGGGCACGGTTGGCATCATCGTTTTCAAGGAAAGGAATCAACGCTGTAGCAACAGAGAATACCATCTTAGGAGAAACGTCCATGTAATCGAACATTGCCTTGGGATATTCCTGTGTTTCCTCTCTGTAACGACCTGTAACCATATTCTTTACGAAGTGTCCTTCTGCATCAAGCTTTTCATTAGCCTGTGCAACATGGTAATTATCTTCTTCATCAGCTGCCATATAAACAACTGTATCCGTTACTCTGGGATTTTCGGGATCGCTCTTATCAATCAAACGATAAGGAGCTTCAATAAATCCGTACTCATTTATTCTGGCGTATGACGCAAGCGAGTTGATAAGTCCGATGTTAGGACCTTCGGGTGTCTCAATAGGGCACATACGTCCATAATGTGTATAGTGAACGTCTCGAACTTCGAATCCGGCACGGTCTCTCGACAAACCGCCGGGTCCAAGTGCTGAAAGACGTCTCTTGTGTGTCAACTCACCAAGAGGGTTATTCTGATCCATAAACTGTGAGAGCTGTGATGAACCAACAAATTCCTTCATGGCAGCCTGTACAGGCTTAATATTTACAAGGCTTGACGCCGAAACATCATCCGCATCATGAGTTGTCATTCTTTCGCGAACAACTCTTTCCATTCTTGAAAGACCTATTCTGTACTGGTTCTGCAAAAGTTCGCCGACTGCACGGATACGTCTGTTGCCCAAATGGTCGATATCATCTTTGTTTCCGATGCCATATTCAAGATGGAAGCAATAGTTGATACTTGCAAGAATATCTTCCTTTGTGATATGTTTGGGAATCAAATCGGTAATATTCTCTTTGATGGCTTCTCCGAGTTCTTCCGGTCTGTTTGCATACTCTGCAAGGATTGTCTGAAGTACAGGGAAGTATACAAGCTCCGTAATTCCGAGTTCTTCCTTATCGCAATCAACCCACTCTGCTATATCTACCATCATGTTGGAAAGAACTTTAACATTTCTCTCCTCTGTCTGAATCATAACGGATGCAACTGCCGCATTCTGAATCTTTGTAGCGGTTTCCTTGTCAACGACATCACCTGCTTTGGCAAGTACATCACCTGTAAACTCACTTACAACGTCTTCCGCAAGAACATGTCCGACAATTCTCTTGTTGAAGTTAAGTTTCTTATTATATGTATAACGTCCTACCTTTGCAAGGTCGTAACGTCTGGGATCAAAGAACATGGAGTTCATGAAGTTCTCAGCATTTTCAACGCTGAAAGGCTCTCCGGGACGAAGTCTTGCGTAAAGTTCTCTCAATCCTTCCTGATAACTCTTTGAAGGGTCCTTTGCAAGAGTAGCCATAATCTTGGGATCGTCACCGAATACACCGATGATTTCCTCATCCGTTCCAAGTCCGAGCGCACGAATAAAAGCCGTAATAGGCATCTTCTTGTTACGGTCAACATGTACGGAAGCAACATCATTTGAATCCGTTTCATACTCAAGCCATGCACCACGGTTGGGAATAACGGTAGATGCAAAAAGCTTCTTACCGATCTTATCGTGTGTATATTCATAGTAAATGCCGGGAGAACGTACCAACTGGCTGACAATAACACGTTCAGCACCGTTAATAACAAAAGTACCTGTTTCTGTCATCAAGGGGAAATTACCCATAAAAATATCGGATTCCTTGATTTCAAACTGACCCGTCTTATTTCCGTTCTTATCCTTTTCAGGTACGTATAAACGTGCTTTTACTCTCAAAGGTGCTTCATATGTAAGGTCTCTCTCTTTGCACTCTTCGATATTGTGCTTTGCTTCGTCTTCAGCAAGTGTGAAATCAACAAAGTCAAGACGCATATCCCCACCGAAATTGGTGATGGGACAAATATCACTAAAAGCTTCTTTGAGTCCTTCCTTAAGGAACCACTCGTACGATTTCTTCTGAACTTCAATCAGGTTGGGAATTTCAAGTACTTCTTCCTGTCTTGAATAGCTCATACGCACGCTGTTGCCGTTATACGTGGGACGAATTCTTTTCTTTTCCATTGACATTTAGCTCCATTCTTTTGATAATCACTAAAAATGTGCGCAATGCCCCGCTCATTACCTATTTTTAGGGTAACAAAACACAAATGGGCCACCACACCCACATTAGCGCATCTTCCATAATATCAAAAAAACGACCGGAAGTCAAACATTTTTTTCCGGTCGTTTTAATATTTTTTTAGCTTATATTACTTTAATGTAACCTTAGCGCCAACTTCTTCAAGTTTCTTCTTGATATCTTCAGCTTCGTCCTTAGCAGCTGCTTCCTTAACCATCTTAGGAGCGCCGTCTACAAGATCCTTAGCTTCCTTCAAACCAAGACCTGTGATTTCACGAACAACCTTGATAACTTTAACCTTCTCAGCACCAACTTCTGTAAGTTCTACATCGAACTCAGACTTTTCTTCTGCTGCTGCGCCTGCATCTGCTGCACCTGCTGCTGCGACTACTACGCCTGCTGCTGCGGATACACCGAACTCTTCTTCGCAAGCCTTTACTAAATCATTTAACTCTAATACGCTAAGCTCTTTGATAGCAGCGATAAATTCTTCTTTTGTTAACTTTGCCATTTTAATTTTCCTCCGTTAATAATAATTATCTTTAATAAAATGTTACTTATGCTCCCTGCTGTTCTGCGATCTGATTGAGAACGCGAGCAAAATTTGCAATAGGAGACTGGATACTTCCAAGCAATTTGCCGAGAAGTTCTTCTCTTGAAGGTACTGTTGCGATCTGTGCGATTCCCTTTGCATCATAAACCGTTCCTTCTACAATACCTGACTTAACCTCAAGCTTGGGTGCATCCTTAGCGAACTTGCATATAACTCTTGCAGGTGCTGTTGCATCCTCTGTAGAAATAGCGATAGCTGTAGGTCCCTCGAGGCAATCTGTAAGTCCTTCGAATTCCGTACCTGCGATAGCACGCTTAATCAATGTGTTCTTGTATACCTTGTATGTGATATTGTTCTCACGTAAAGACTTACGAAGAATTGTATCCTGCTCAACTGTAAGTCCGCGGTAATCAACAACAACGATTGACTTGGCATCCTTAATGTTTGCGGAAATCTCTTCCACGATGGGCGCTTTTAATTCAACCTTTGCCATTTTGATATCCTCCTTCTTATATTTATTGCCGAAAGAGTTCACATATAATAAAAAACTCCCGCGTCGAAGCGAGAGGCATGAATTTATATCCAAACTTTCTCCTCGGTAGGCGACTCTGTCTTACGTCTTTCGACACCTACTGTCTTCGGCATGGTCTGACGACCTTTTCTAAAATATCATTATTTATACGGCATGTCAACACTTTTTTATAAAAGACAACCTTGTTTTTCCAAGTCTTCTTTCTCTAAAAACACATTTCTGTTGCAAGCCGCATGAAAAAGCCCCGGATTGCTCCGGGGCGATTCATAAATTATAAATACTTAAGTGTGCTAACCTTAACTCCGGGTCCCATTGTGCTTGTCAATGTAACGCTCTTTAAGTATGTACCCTTAAGTGATGCGGGTTTAGCCTTAACAATTGCATCCATGATAGCCTTAAGGTTATCGCTAAGCTGCTCTTCTGTGAAAGAAACCTTTCCGATAGGGCAGTGAATAATGTTTGCCTTGTCAAGTCTGTACTCAATCTTACCTGCTTTGATATCGTTGATAGCTTTTGTAACATCGGGTGTTACAGTGCCTGCCTTAGGGTTAGGCATCAATCCCTTAGGTCCGAGAACCTTACCGAGACGACCAACAACGCCCATCATATCGGGAGTTGCAACTACAACGTCAAAGTCAAGCCATCCGTCATTCTGAATCTTAGGAATGAGTTCATCTCCGCCTACGTAATCTGCACCTGCAGCTTCTGCTTCTGCAACCTTGTCTCCCTTAGCAAAAACCAAAACTCTTACAGTTTTTCCTGTTCCGTGAGGAAGAACAACCGCACCACGAATCTGCTCTTCTGCATCACGTCCGTCGCATCCTGTTCTGATATGAAGTTCAACTGTTTCGTCAAACTTTGCTGTCGATGTTTTCTTTACGAGTGCTACTGCTTCTGAAGGATCGTATAAAACGCTTCTGTCAACCTGCTTAGCAGCCTCGTTGTATTTCTTTCCGTGTTTCATTAAAATTTACCTCCTTGTGGTTAAATGCAATAAATGCTCCCACTTAATCCAATTATTCTTCTACTACAATACCCATTGAACGAGCTGTACCTGCAATCATGCTCATAGCTGCTTCAATGTTAGCCGCATTTAAATCGGGCATCTTCATTTCAGCGATTTCTCTGATCTTATCTTTTGAAATCGTTGCAACCTTATCCTTGTTAGGCTTAGCTGAAGCGCTCTTTAAATTGCAAGCCTTCTTTAAAAGTACTGCAGCGGGAGGAGTCTTTGTAATAAAACTAAAGCTCTTGTCTGCGTAAACCGTGATAACAACAGGAATGATTACATCACCCTTATCTGCTGTCTTTGCGTTGAACTGTTTTGTGAATTCAACAATGTTAACACCATGCTGTCCTAAAGCGGGACCTACAGGTGGTGCCGGTGTTGCTTTGCCGGCAGGAATTTGTAACTTGATATAACCTGTAACTTTCTTTGCCATTTTGGCTACCTCCTAATAAATTGTGGTTCGGCGCCGATTCTCTCGGCTCCCACTGTTCACAAAAACTTCTATATAAAATAGGAAAGCTTCCTATGAACAACCTAAATTGTTCTTTACATTTTTTTGATGTCTGCAAATCCGATTTCAACAGGTGTCTCACGTCCGAAGAGCTCGACATTAATTGTAACTGCCTGCTTTCCTTCGTCAACTCTCTTGACAGCACCGACCGTGCCTGCCCAAACACCCGATACGACATTAACCATATCGCCTTCGGCAACATCAACATGCAATTTTTCCTTTCCGTCAAAGCTTAAGGCTTTCATCTCAGCTTCCGAAAGAGGAACCGGTTTGCTTCCGGGGCCTACGAATCCCGTAACACCTCTCGTGTTTCTTACAACATACCAAGCGGCATTGTCATCAGCATCCATATGAATAAGAACGTATCCGGGGAACATCTTCTTCTCCGATGTTTTTCTGACTCCGTTCTTAAGTTCTGTAACTTCCTGCATGGGAACTCTTACCTCAAGAATCGTCTCTTTAAGTTCGGGACGGTTCTCGATAGCTTTTTCTATATTGGTTTTTACCTTATTTTCATAGCCCGAATATGTATGTACAACATACCAGCCCATTCCGAGTCCCGACTTATTGTCGCTCTGGCCGATATCATACTCTTCCTGCATAATTTCTTCCATATTTATCCTCCGCACACCGACTACCGGTGAAATGTCATTTTACAGTTTTGTCAAAAAGTCCATTCCGTATTTAACAGCCAAATCTATAACCGCAATGAGAACAGCGGTAATAAACGTAATAACCGTAACAACTACGGTCTGCTTGATAACATCATCTTTGGTAGGCCATGAAATCTTCTTATATTCCTTGCGAATACCCTTAAAGAAATTCTTCTTGGGTTTCTTAGTAGTTGTATCACCCATGAATATATACCCTTTCCTAACCGAAACGAATTACTTTGTTTCCTTATGTAAAGTATGAGCCTTGCAGAATCTGCAGTATTTCTTTGTTTCCATTCTGTCGGGATGAGTCTTCTTATCCTTGGTTGTATTATAATTTCTCTGCTTGCATTCTGTGCATGCCAATGTAATTCTTGTACGCATTTCAAATACCTCCGTCACAATTCTTCTATAATAATCATCATAATTCGCAATTGTCGAATTTAGAGTGCATAAAAAAAAGACCTAAAACGCAATCTTGCTTTTGTAGAATACCATAATAAAAATACGTAGTCAACAACTTTTTTATATAGGAAAAAGAAAATTTCAAAAACACTTGCAATCATCTTTTCTCAGTGATAATATTATTTTGTAATAATAGCATCAGTCTACGCTCAGCCGGGGTAACGGATACCCACAGTTTATAAAACTACGGCTACAACATTTCAAGGAAGAAAGGAGGGAGCAGGATGGCTTATTCGTATGCTTTAAACAGCGTCTACAATAATTATCTTACAACGTATGCGCCTAAGTCCGTAAACGGTCGTTACGATACGCACAAGAAGAGCGAATTGCGCAACGTTTATTCATCCATCGTTAAATTAAATAAAGAATCTCCCCTTTCTATAATTGATTCAAGCGCAAAATCTCAGGCTTATGCCATTGATATGAAAGAAAATGCCAGAGTACTTCGAAATACAATAGCATCGCTCGGCGGTTTGGACGAAGAAGAACTCCTCGGAAAGAAAACAGCTTTTACTTCAAATGATTCCGTTGCTGAAGTAAAATACATTGGCGATATATATTCAGGCGAAGAATCATCAAACGAGTTCAAGTTATTCGTAGAGAAGCTTGCAACAAGTCAGATTAATACCGGCAATTACGTTAAGGACGAAAAAGTTGCTCTTAAGCCCGGAACCTATTCTTTCGATATTGGTATCAACGGAATGAGCTATGAATTCCAGTTCAATATTAATGAAGACGAAACAAATCTATTATTGCAGCAGAAGCTCGCAAGACTTATAAACAATTCAAATGTGGGATTGCAGGCCGAAATACTTGAATCTCCCGAAGGAAATGCTTTAAAATTCGAGACAACGCTCACAGGAATCGACGGTGACAATCAGATTCTTTTCAATGTAACCGACGATAACACCAGTAAGTCGACCGGCGTGGTACAATACCTCGGGCTTGACAATGTTTCGCAACTTCCTGACAATGCAAGATTCTATTTGAACGACGAGCCTCACGATTCTTATTCCAACCATTTCACGGTTGCGAAAACGTACGAGGTTACACTCCACAAAGAACAGGAAACAGGCGAGGATCCGATTGAAATTGGATTAAAGGCCGACACCGAATCCATGACGGAGAATATTAATAAATTTGCAGTGGGATATAACTCTTTCATCAAAAATGCTTCATCATATCTTTCGACACAACCCAAAACAGGTTATCTGCTGGGAGAAATGAACAGAATCAGCGGTTTTTACCGCGATGAATTAAGTAATATCGGAATTTCTTTCGATGAAGGCGGATATTTGAAAGTTGATGAAAGCGTTCTAGAAGAAAAAATCACCGATAGCGATGCTCTCGATTCGTTTTCCGGAATAAGAAAATTTACAAATTCAGTTTTGAACAAAGCCAATCAGGTATCCCTCAATCCGATGAATTACGTACAAAAAACAATAGTCGCCTACAAGAATCCCGAAAAAGAGTTTGCGACACCTTATATTACAAGTCAGTATTCAGGTATGATGTTCAACAGTTATTGTTAAAATAAAAAACGCATCTTATTGATGCGTTTCAGACTGCAGACAAACCCCTTTTCAAAACGAGATGTTTTTGAAGAGGGGTTCATTTTTTGAGATTTTATGCGATTTTGATGACTATAAATCGCGAAAAGTCAAATAAGTGCGATATATGGGTGCCTATTAGCCCC
>JAZQQI010000058.1:0-1701 GCA_045628965.1 Lachnospiraceae bacterium
ACCTGAATCCACTCAAGCACGCCCTCCCTGCATTTTTCATCATATTCAGCTATTCCGGAGGCAACCATCCTTCCCCCGTCAGCATTAATGTATACGCAAAGTTCTTCACGAAACGTTTTATGTCCCTTCCATCCAAGAATATCCTCTTCCGAAACAGAAATGTTCTCGTGCCCATATGATGCATTGATCATTTCAGCAAGTTCCCTTGTTTGAAAATCCATGTCTATGGTGTCATGATCAAAATCTATTGTCGGAAGATTATCCAAATCATGTTTCAATCGGAAGAACCGTTCAAAATCAGTGTACTGACCATTCCAGTCCCGAGCATGAATAACCTTTATCGAATCAGGTATCGTCATACTTTCAGCCTTCCAATAGGGGATTGAAAGTGTACCGCACGGATTTTTAAGGTATATACCTACATCAATGCCTCTGATTAACTTAATATGCGAATCGGTTTCTTCGGCTATCGAGAAACCTAATCTCTGATACAAATTTAAAACCGGGTTGTTCTTAAAACACCGGATTCTGATGTTCCGGTCCCTATGCTCCTCCATTTTCTTCATAAGGATTTTGGTTCCTATTCCCTGTCTCTGAAATTCGGGAATAATGCAAATATTACCTATCTCATACGAACCGTCATCAAGTATATCGTCATTGAAAAATCCGATATCTTTGTTACCAAGCCTTATAATATATGCGTTTTTGCCGACAGAAGAAATAAACTTATCAAAATAATCCCTTTGAACAGCTTCATCCCATCTCCCCCAGTATTGCTTTACATACTTTTTATAAGCATTCTTCTTCACTTCATATACAAATTCATAATAGTCATCTGAGTATGCGACAAGCTCCGCTGTTTGTCCCTGTATCATTTGCATATTTTGCACCTTTTTAACATTTCATTAGTCACTCACATTCATTTCTCTATACCGATACGCTTTAGAAAAAATGATTCTTCAAAGTCGTCTTCTTCACTTCTATAATGTCCGACCTCTTCGTACCCCAAAGAAAGATAGAAATCCTTTCCCTGCCAGTCAAAGGTATCCAGACGGATAAGTGTCACTCCCTTTTCCTTCGCACGTTTTTCCATTTCTTCCATAAGACGTCTGCCATAACCCTTGCGACGGTAGCTTTCTTCAACAAATACCGTATCAACGTAAAGGATTTTGAACACGGACATATACGAAACAAGTCCTGCAATAAGTCTGCCGTCCTCCTCTATTCCAAGAGCAATGCCACCTTCAATACGATACTTGATATGCTCATCATTGTAGTTTTCAAGACTTTCCTGAATCTCTTCAACCTGTTCTTCGTTCAGGTTAATAATACCCATTTTTCTTTTTCCTTCCTGAAATTCATATAACATAAAAATATATGTCCTTTTTATTTCGAAACAAGTCCGCATTAAGTCATGGCTATGTTCACTTTTGACATCAAAACTACTGTCTCCACATGGTTCGACAGGCCGAGATTGATGTCAGATTTTTGCCGTGTACGGGGGAACAAATCTACTGCCAAAATGGGTGACATCTATTTCAGTGACTAAACCTTGTGTGTCCGTGGGAACAGGTCTGCCTCCATGATCTTTACGATATCCGCGTACGACGCTTCATCGGTCACGCGGAAATGGATCCATCCGCCGTCGTTGCAAGGATATTTGTTATCAATGACTTCTTTTGCCTGTTCCGAGACTTTGTC
>JAZQQI010000059.1:0-19550 GCA_045628965.1 Lachnospiraceae bacterium
CAATTCCAAAAACTCATTCGTGATAGTGAAAAAGGTCGATTTGACGCGGTGATCATGTATACCTTAGACCGTTTCGCTCGTAATAGATATGATTCTGCGATCTATAAAGGAAAGCTCCGAAAGAATGGAGTAAAGATATTCTATGCAAAACAACCCATGCCGGAGACCCCGGAGGGTATCATCCTAGAATCTGTACTAGAGGGTTATGCGGAGTATTATTCGGAAAACTTGTCCCGGAACATCAAACGTGGACTAAAAGAAAACGCCTTGCATGGTTACGCAATGGGTGCTACACCACCGCTAGGATATAAGATAAATAAGGAAACCAAGTGTTATGAAATTGACCCCGTAGGAGCAAAAGCGGTACGATATATTTTTGAAAACTACGCAGCAGGGAAATCTTCTACGGAGATAATAAATGAATTAAACGCAATGGGATTTAAAACCTCCCGGGGAAATGTGTTTAATAAAAACTCTGTACGGCAGATTGTACTCAATGAAAAATACATCGGCGTGTATCGTTACATGGACGTTGTGAAAGAAGATGGTATGCCCTCTATTATTAGTAAGGAGTTATTCTCACTTGCTAACGAAAAGCTAGGTCAAAATGCAAAATGGGGAGCGCGGAAAAAAGCTACGGAGGAGTTTCTACTTATTACAAAATTGTTTTGTGGTCATTGTGGTGAACCGATGGTTGGTGAGAGCGGTACTTCCAAAACCGGAAAGAGTTACTTCTATTATAAGTGTGCTACCCAAAAGAGACATAAAGGTACGTGTGATAAGAAAACCGTAAAGAAAGATTATATAGAAGAACTTGTCGTAAAAGAGACCGTAAACCGATTGCTCGTCGATGAAAATATCGAAAAGATCGCAGAAAAGGTTATTGATATTATCAATAAAGATAATGAAGAAAATAGCGTACTACTTTCCCTGCAAAAGTCTTTACAAGATACAGAAAAGAAAATAAGCAATCTACTTAAAGCGGTAGAAGATGGAATGTACACGGAATCCATGAAAAACCGACTCGATGGGTTAGAAAAAGACCGAAAAACTTTAGAAGCAAACATAGCAAGAGAAGAAGTTAAAAAGCCTAATATTACTAAAGAGCATATCATTTATTGGTTGGAAAGTTTTAAAAAAGGTGATATAACCGACAAAACGTATCAAAGACAAATAATAGACACCCTAGTAAATGCGGTATTTTTATTTGACGAACCGGGCGGTAAGAGAATAGAAATTGCGTATAATATATCCGGGCATAATAGAGAAATCCTATCATACCCGGACATTGATAATTCTATTCATTTGGGTTCGATTACCGATTTATCTGCTCCACTTAATGAATCGAAGTCGAACACCATTTTCTATACGAAAATGTGTGTGATTTTACGACTTTTCGTAGAGGAAGTCTAGCGTAATTGCTAGGCTTCTTTTATTGTGGCTCGTCATAAGTGAGAGCGTTGTCGGAATCAGACACACCCTTTGTGGTAGGGTCTACCACAATACCCATAAGGGTAAGTAAGAAGAAAATCGTACCGACTATTTCTACAAGTTGGTCGGCAATCCCGGATAAGTCAATTTCAAATCCAAAGAGTGCCGCGATCTGTCTTACAAGCAATAGTACCGCAGGAATAGCAGCTATCCAAAATGCTTTATTCTTAAAACGTACTTTCCAATTTATCATTGATATTTCCTCCTAAATTCTTTTGGTGTAATTAAGAGAAATCCATCCTGCACCGGATTTCAATTTACCCCACGAACCTTTTACATCAACGATGGTATATACCCCTTTGTCTCTAATCACACCCACTACCGGGTAAATCACTCCTGCACCTTTTCTGATATTGAGTGCGGAATCGGTTACTCTCACTAAGAACTCTTTTGCAGGAGTCGGAGCAGGCGTCGGAGCGGGAGTAGGAGTGGGAGCAGGAGTAGGCGTAGCACCGATTCTCTTATTTACCTCACTTACGATGTAAGGAATCTTACTTACAATATATGGACCGGGACAAGCGGTAGCGGCAAAGAACTTATGCAAAGTGAGGTTACCGTTTTTATCTCCGGTATAGTTAAGAGCTTTAATTCCATTACGGGTACAAATATCTGCACACAAATTAATTAAACTCTCCGTAGCCTTTGCACTAATCGTCCATGTAGGTGCGAGTGTGTCATTTGCCACCTCGATTGTAATTGCTCTGTGATCATTGGCGGCATTGCTAGAACACCACGAACGGTCTTTTTCTTCAACGTACATACCGATTCTACCGTCTGAACCGATAGCGTAATTTGAACTTGCCTTACGACTTGCTTTAGCAAATCCTGCACCGCAGGACTCGACGGTTAAGTTTCCTGCCATGTGATGAATTGTGATTTTATCAATCGCATGGGTACGAGGAGAAGTCTTATTCGGTGAAAGTTTCACATAATTTACTAAAGGACTATTACTCATAATAAATACCTCCTTAATTAGTTGCACCATCCCTTATGGGAAGTTTTTTAACATCGTTCATTACTTTTTCTGCCGTACCATTGCCCCCTAATTTCTTATAAGGTACAAACAGATAATCGTGTAGATTTTCGTACTCGTCTCTTGTAACGTAGCCTTTTGCAATAGATTTTTCCCCTAACTCGCAAATACGGTCATGCCCCAAACCTTTTAACATTTCTCTAGTTGCACTTTTGGCTTCGCCACGTGATTGGATAAATGCGGTTATAAAACCCCAAAACCCGGAGGACGCGAAAATCGTTAGACAAATCGTAGTGATTGTCTCGCTATTCAACCTCAAACTCCTGCCGTAATTCTTCGACCTCACTAGGAGTAAGTTTGGGGTAGTGGGAGATTGCTTCATCGAATGTCTCTCCCGATTCAATTCGACGCTGAATGTTTCTAACCATTATTCGCTTTGTACTATCTGTCATACGTCGTCACCTCCATAAAGAATTTCTGCTACCGTTTCTTCCAAATCGGTGATTCTTTCCTCTAACGTGGGTTCGGGTTCTACCGGTGGGAGAGGTACGCATACGTGAGTGTAAATAGCATGAGTGTTACTAGGGGACACGGTGTATTCCGCAATCTCCGGGAAAGTAACAGAAATGCTTTCGTCATAAGTGAGAGCGTACTCTTTGTTCCATCCGTTCTCCGCAGATAAAACAATGTCCTCTAACGGTTCTCCGTTCTTTGATACCGATACGGTAATCTGTGCCGGTCTGAACATTTCTCTGTCTCCCTCGTCATCCCAAAACGCATACACATCGGTATAGTGAGTTGAGATAGAGGAGTCGTTAGAGAAAAGAACTTCGTTTTCCGATTTACGATAGATCGTCGTATAATCGGAGAAGTCACCTAGAAAGTCCCCATCTTCTCTAAATAATTGGAAACCATCGTCTAGTGCCGGGAAGTCACCCCGACACGCTACGATGTTATCTGAATAAATAGAGAACTGAACGAGATACATTTCCGGATGATTTAAAAACTGTAGTTTAATCATAAAATTTATCTCCTTTCTATAATGTTCTTTATCTATGATTGATTAGTCATTTATTTTTACAACGACAATTCTGAAATAACAGGTTGCGATAGTGCATTTTATTGTTATTGGTACATTTTCAGTAATATCTGCATACCACATACCAAATATGTTTCCACTTGATTGTGAATAATCAGAATGTACCAACTCACTATTCGTCACACCGGAAATTGACTTATATGAATTGTTTGCTTTATTTGTAAAGGAACTTGCCGTAATTAGTGCTTTCCCCGTGAATGTTGGTGTAATACTAAATGATGTAACATAATCAGCGGTATATACTTGTTGAGGATATTGTGGAGCATTTGCATTAAACGGAATAGACTTTACACCCCAAATTCTTGTAGGAATTATCCATTTACCACTACCGGAAACGCTAGTTCCGTTTACGACATAGCCATTACCAACATTTATTTTTCCGCTTGAAAAAGTAATTTCACGATAGGTCGGTCTGTTACTATTTTCAGTCATGTTATAACCTATCATCTGTTTTCGTGAACTATCACATGGAATCAGATAACTTGTTTGAGTTTGTTGTGTCGTACTAGCATTTGTAGAAATCAGCAAATACTCATAACCCGACCACGCTAATGTAATATCATAATTCGACATTTCATTTGCCGGATTCGGATTTGTCCAAAGCAAAGTCGGCTCTTCGCCACTATTAAAATTTTGAAATGTATCAGCACCTCGTACCCTCCACTCGGGTTTCCCGGTTTCCGGGTTTGTTCTAATGTCAATGTTCGTAATGCTACTACTTAATTCCTTTATCGCTAAAGCGTCCACAAGATTACCCTCTGCGGTTACCGCGTCCACTTCCTCTAAAGTCGTAAGCTTATTTGTACCCATAAGCTCATTGATAGCTTCGTTCATTTGGTTAGCGTCTTTTGCACCAAAGAAAGATTTTTCTTTCTGCGTATACTGTGTTACGTCTACAAAAGACTTTGTACCATCCGCGTTTTCAACTTCCGAGAATTTCCTTAAACCCTCCCACGTTGCGTCGGTGTAATCGGTAGGTAGGTTTTGCCAATTTGCACTCATAGTTAAAATCCTCCTTTTATTCCAAAGTTAAAGGTTAATGTTCTTCGTCCCTCGTACTGATTTCTAAGCCGTTCATAAATACTAAGGGTCATGCTCTCTAAACGATTTAAGTCGGCATACGTCATTGTATTGCCGTTTGGTGAGTATGGGGTGACTTCATACTGTTGTTTTGTTGTGTTTTCGCTAATCGTTTTAAGATTATTCTCCAAAGTATTTATTTCATCGGCATAGAAATAGTCCGAGGGAGACCTATCTACTCCTAAAGAGTCGATATTAAACTCTTTATAGAGTTGTATAGCATAGTCCCGGAGATATTCGAGGTTATTCTTGATACGGTTAATGTCACTCGCGTTAAACCTATCTCCGGTATAGTTACCATCTTCGTCGGTTCGACCGTACCAATTTGTTTTAGGCGTTACCCAACTCATTTTGACCTCCAATTCTTCGAGCGGTTATCTTACCGGATAAGGCTTGCTTAAAGGTAAGTGACTCTCGATATACATTTACTTTCATTCCGTCTACGAACTCGTTTTCTTGATAGATTACATCGTTTACATCTATCTCCGGGAATCCGCGATTGGAATATTCGTACTCAACATTTACGCTATAATATTCACCCAACCATTCGGCTAGGTCTACCGCCATGGTCATATCGGATATAAGAGGATTTCCCCACTTAATTGTCCTGCCACGGGGATTTAATTCTTTCACGGCGTATCTTTCGGTGATACGGTATCTGTAACCTAACACCGATACATTGTGTTTCCCGGACACCGAAAACTGAACTGTTACAAAGTAACTACCGCTATCTAATATCGTTGCCCCGGAGCTTACATCGTCTACCGTGATTGAATAATCATGTGACGCTTCATCCACAAAGAACGTAATCACCTCACCGGCTCGTAAATCAATTTCTTCTGACGCGAGAGTATCTTCTACGTTACCCGGTTGGTAACTATAGCAAGGTACGATAATCTCCTTTACAAGCTCCTGCTTAATAGCTTTGGGAGAGGAGGTCATATCGTTACGGGTCATTACAAATTCTGTAATATCGCCAAAATTAAAGTGATCTAGCACAATACGACTAAAAGGTTCGGCGGTAGAAGTGAACTCAATCTCCATCACATCGAACTCTACAAATTCATGTAGGACGGATAAAGTCTTAGTAATTTCACCTTTGAAATCCCATTCCTCAACCAACTCTGAATTATTGTAGGTTCTAAAGGTGATACCGCCGGGTAGAGCGTTACCAAATACAAGAGTACATCCGTAGTACATAAATGCCGCTTCTTGTGTAATGGTGATTATCGGATTTACACTAAACTTCCCTTGTGCGTCTGACAAATTATTCGATACAAACCCGGTGAAAAGACCTCCTACATGATTTCTAGGTAAGAAATACATTTTTCCATCTACGGTCGTATAGTTGGTAGCAAGAGAAGCGTACTCCGCTTTACGTTCGTCCGATAAAACATTGCTTACGTTAGAATAGGTTGTCTCCCCATTGCTTTCGATATTTACGTCCGGGATGAAATTTGATTTAATCAAAATCTGCCCGTCGCGGTTTTGACTTAAGATACACCGGCAAGCATTTGCTATGATCTGCAACGCTTCTTTGTGCTTTACCCTATTAAGAGGATTCTTTGTGTAAAGATTCTTAAGTCTAGGGTCGATGTAATACCGGGTTTCTCCCATATCTGCCAAGATTCTTTCCGCTAAGTCGTAATAACTAATTCCTGCACTTGAATAAGTACCCTTGTAATATTCCGCGTCCATATGACGGAAAATATCTTGACACCGGATAGTAGCGGAGTAGTCATCAGCAACCCAATCGGAGCAATATAAGTGACCACCTTTTATCCACTCAATGTTACTTCCCGGTAATTGATACCCGTAAAATACGTCCATTTCCTGCCCGGTTTCCAAGAAGTTTACCGCCGACTCCGGGTTATCTACATTGAAATACTTATCGTAGTTGCTAAGAGTGACGGAAAAATCAATCTGCGGTACGTCTGCACCTACGGGAGATACATAAGAATCTAACTTAGAATCCATAACGGAATCGTTGTAATATACAAGTCCATATCCAAATAGGAAAGAATAGATACGGAGTCGGGAATCCGGGTTCTTCATTCGATATACCCGTAGGGTTACGCTATCGGTATTTTCGATAACATCTTCTGTACTCCATTTCCATTTTGTGTTTCCTCTTACCTCAATGGTTTGTCCTGCACCCCCAATCACATCAAAATCGACCGGGTAGTTTTCTCCGAAATCAATCGTAAGTCCTTTGAAATCTATCGGTTCGGCGTGTAATGTAATCACTACGTCGTATGCCCCGGCAGATACAAGCGGTTTACTAATTAGTCCGGTATCAATGAGTGACACCGGCGAATTTTCTCTAGGCAGGAAATACATTGACCCGTCAACCTTGGTGAAATTTTCCTCCAATGTAGCGTAGGAGATAGGTTCACTCTGATTATTGAAAATGCTTTTCTCCTTAGAGAAATATGTAAATTCGCCGGAATCTATACTCGCGTTTGCTTGTGCTTCTTGATTAAGAAGTCCAAACACAACCATGATATAGGAGCGTTCCCGGAGAGAGTCTTTTATACTACGTTTGTATTCTTCCGATACTTGTTGCATAAAGCTCCTCCTTTCTACTCTCCGCAATCAATGAGATTTACTTTACAATCTCTGTACCACGTAGGGTTACCATCCTCGTCAATCCAATAGGGTTGAGCGGTACGATTTCCCGGGTACATTTTTAATGTCTTTTTGGTATTCGTTACCGGGTCGGGAAAGGTTACCATGACATAAAACTTGTCTAAGACTTGTAACATTTCAGACCATTGCTCCGCAGATAACCACGGGAATACCAAATTATCAAATTTGTATTGATCTCTACCGATTTTCTGACCGACCATAGCAGCATTAGCATTTCTAGCACCATCCACCATCGTCACTACGGTAGGTGTCACACCTCGTTTTGGAGGTGGGAAATCATAACCATCTACTGTCAAATATGCCATATCCTACCTCCTTAACGTGTGAAACGATAACCGTCTGCTTCTCTTTGAATCTCTACCGCGTCCGTAATGGTACGGTTACCGATATTTACAATCGTATGAGATTCTTTGTCAGCTTGTCTCTTTGTATCATCCGCGATAGCAGATAACGTAGGTTCGAGATAATCACGATAAAATTCTTCCATACCCTCTCTAAATCCCTCTGTCGTATAAGTGGCATGAGAGCTTACGCTAGTATCAATGTCACTCATATAAGACCGGGCGGTATAGTAATCAAGAGCGGAAGTGTCTACCGCAAAAGCGAGTCTAGGTTGATAACTATTTAGGTTACCCAACCATTCACCCATGATTGCAAACGTGCTTTGCATGGAATCGGATAAACCTAAATTAAATCCCTCGACCGTAAATCCACCGATTTCTCTAAAAATACGGGACGGAGAGTGTACCCCTAGTGCCGCTTTTCCTGCCGAAATAATGGATTCTCCGAAAGACCTAATCTTATTCATAGCCGCGTCCCAAAGAGCGTTTACACCGTCGATAAATCCTTGGATAACGTTCTTACCGATTTCAGTAAAGGACTCTACGAGAGTTTTCTTACCCGGCTTGCTAAACCATTCTTTTACACTATCTGCAAACTTGACCATGTTTTCTTTTACGGTCGTATAAGCATTGCCGATTTTAGTCTTAAAGCCGGTAATTACATCGTTTGCGAAAGTAGCAAAAGCAGACTTAGAAGCAATCTTGCTAAACCACGTTTTCACGTTATTAGCCCACGTTTCGATATTCGCTTTTGACTCTGTATAAGTGCTTGCGATTTTCTCTTTAAATCCGGTGATTGTATCTGCGGCGTAGGTTCTCCAATTCTCCATGTTTACGTGTTCGGTAAACCAACTCTTAATGCCGGTCGCCCATTCGTAAATCTTTTCCTGCGTGGATGGGGAAGTAGTAGCAACTTCTTCGTTGTAACCTAAGATGGTATCTCTCGCATATTCTGCAAAAGTACGAGCGTTGATTGCTCCCTCTGAATCCCCGGTATACCAATTCTTAATGTCATCAGCCCATGATGTAATAGTATCTTTTACGTCTTTTTTACTAGCCGCGATATTGTCCTTAAACCCGGAAACAATATCTCTCGCGAGAATCTTAAAATTCTCTACGAGACCTTTACCGTCTTTACCTTTAGCAAACCATTCATAAACGTTATCCGCCCACGTTTTAAGGATTTCCTCACCGTCGTTGATATGTGCTTTAATGTCATCATAAACACCATCTACAATGGCTTTTCCTATACCTTTCATGCTCTTAGCCGATACATCAATCTGAAATGCCGACTTAAATCCGTCGATAAAAGGTACGAAAACATTGTCGTAAATCCACTTTCCAACGTTTACAAGAGCGTCTATGATACCATCAAAAATACCGCTTACAATAGCCCACCCGGTTTTCTTAGTACCATCGTCGTTTGTAATATAACCCTCAAAATATGTGGCAATGTCATTCCACGTGTCTACAAGGAATGTACCTATAAAACTTACCGCCGCCGCAATAGCTTTACCTAAGAATGAGAAGAAACTCTGTGCGAGAGACGCAAAGTCGATACCTTTAATAAGGTTCTTTAGTCCCTCATACGCTTTGTGTCCCATATCTCCCCATTTGTACTTGTCGATAAACTTAGACCCCTCGTCAAAAGCTCCCCGGACAAAATCTCCAATAGATTTACCGGTCAATTTCCAATCGAGTTTCTCAAGGAATCCGATAAGTGTATCTAACATCGTGGTAAACTTCTTCGCCCACAATCCACCGACTTTTGAGAAGTCTACTTCTGCGAGAGCATTGTTTAGCAATTCTGCCGCGCGGTTTCCGATTGCTCTAAAGTCGATGTGGTCAAGAAAGCTATAAAGTGTACTAATTGCCGCGTTAAATGAGTGTCCGATTTTAGTACCTATATCGCCCCACGGAATCGTATCTACAATGCTATTGAATTTATTTCCCAACACTCTACCTAACAAATCCCAATTTTCAGATTCAAAGGTCATTCTTATCCAATCAGAAAACGACTTAATTTCATTGTTGATCTCTGCGGTCTCGAACATTTCCGAAAAGTCCGGGGTGTCTTTTCCTCCACCCCCGGAGGAATTATCGTTTTGAGAAATAATATTCAACTCGTCAATTCCGGTAGTAGCGTCTTTGATCTCTTTAGCCGCTTTCTTCGTACCACTCGCCGCTTCGGACGCTGACTTTGCATATTCCGTAGCTTGTTTCTTAGCCATTGTGAAAGTAGTAGCACCGGATAATCTAGCAAATAACTGATTTACGACATTAATTAAAGCGACGATTTTATCAATCACAAAATCAATAGCAGGAGCGAGAGCGTTTATGAGCGGTGCTATCATTGCTCCTAAACTATTTTTCAAGTATTGGAAACTCGTAGCGCACCTATCCATACTCTGTGCAAACGCACCGTCTGTTATTTTGCTAAACTGATACATATTATCCGCGCCCTCTTTAATGGCTTTTGTGAACCCGGATATTAAAGCTCTAATAGCACGATACATACCTATTCTTGCTATAGACTTCATAAACTGACCTAGTTTAGAATTTGCCAACGCAATCTTAGGACTAAGCGACTTAAAAGCGTTACCGATATTTAAGATACCTTGTTTAATCTTTGCTCCTGCGACAGACACTAATTTTCTTCTTAAATTATCCACCGCGTTGGTAGCCGATTTGAAAGCACTTATCAACTTTAACGGAGCGGTAGCAATTTTTACTATCGCTTGACTAGGAAGATTCGCAATGATACTTCCTAATCTCTTGATTGCTGAAAATGCTTCACCCGTGGAATTCTTAACTCTCTTAAATGCTTCTGAATAAGAAGCCTTTATAGTAGACGCCGCCGTAGTAGCTTGTGTTCTAAAATACCCATATTTCTTAGTTAAATTACCTACCGCTGCTGACTCCCTTTGTATCTCTTGCGTAACATCTTTAGCAGGAGCAGGAGTTGCCGGTTCGCCAACGATGGGAGCTTTTCTTGGAGCAATCGTCTTATCGCCGGACGCTATAGCAGGAGTGACTTTCGCTAAATTTGGAGTAGAAATCTTACCTACGTCTTTCATGCGTTCCAAAGCGGAGACCGTTTCCTGCAATCTTGTAACACCCTCCGATGTGATGTTATCCATTGCCGCACCGATTTTAGAAATGTTATTTGCGATGGAGGGAGATATTTTCCCGGCACTAGATAATTTATCAATAGCACCCGCTAACGATTCTAATTTACGGATAGACGCTCCGTTTGTACGATTGATAGGTTCTACTACGGAGTTTAATTGCCTAATGATCGAGGTTAAACCCAAACCTCCCTTAGTGGCAGATTTGAGCTTTTCTAAAGACCCGGCTAGGTCTTCAATGCCTTTAACGGCGTTCGAGGAGCTTTGACTTACTTGTATATCCAAACTGTCAATAGTTGTTCCCACTCAAAATCACCCCTTTTCTTCAAATTGCTTGTTAAATTTGAGCATGAACATTTCCATAACGGATTTGTTCTTATCAAATTTAGCTTTCTCCTTATCCTCCTCTGACTTCTTCGCCATTGCCTTAGTAACCGGGTATGGTGAATCGGCGTAGGGGAGTGGTTTCGCTCCTTTTTTAGCAAAGGCGTGTAAGATAGGAGACGCGCAAAGTAAAGCGTCGTAAAAATACCTACCTTGTAACCATGCTTCAAAAGAATGTTTCTCGCGTAGCATTTCATCCGACTTGCGGTAGAAGATTACTAAGCGAGAATCTTTGTCCCAATATTGCTCCTCCGTCATTCCGATGGATAAGTAATACGGGAATAATTCATTAAATGTATCTGTGTAAGATTTGAGGGTAGCAACATTTTTGTTACTACCCTCATTTGAGGACGGAGAAGCACTTACCAACTCGCCGTCCACTCCACGTTTCCCTTTGAGTCTTCCGGTTCTGCCACAAGTGCCATAATCGGCTCGTTATACATTTCTGCTAATTTACCGATAAGCTCCTCTTTATGCGGTAGCTTTGAATAAATCTCCTCAATGAGATTATTCTTAACCCATCTGTGATGTGCTAAAAAAGCTCCTGCAAATAACTGTGGTAAAACGGTCATGGGTTTTGTATCAATGTCATCGGCTACGAAACCTTTGCTTTCCATTTCTGATACTGTGCGTCGTGTGTATTCGAGAGTATACTCTGTACCCTCATAATTGAACGTGAGTTGTTTTGCCATATTTCTTCTTCCTCTCTCTTTGAAACTAATTATTCGCCCACGGTAATAGGTGTGCTAGGTGCGATAGTGATAGTCATACCAACTACCTCATTTACGCCACCACCGGTGGGGAATACGGATAACTGACCTTTGAAATTGAATTTACCCTCCGAACCGGTAGGTGTAAGTCCTGCACCCTCGCCGGTAGCACCAAACCAAACGGCGTAATCATTCTCGATACCGTCAAGTGCTTTAAGAGTAGCAAAATCCTCTTTGGTATAATTTGCGGTAAACTCCAAAGCGTCTAAGCTCTGAATACCCGGAATGTATGTCTGCATATTGTCAGATAGAGTAGTAGTCTCTAACATTTCCGGCGCGCCGCCTAAATCCGGGAACTCTTTAATGTCAACTAACTTAGAGTAAGAGTCACCGGTCTTTTTCATAAGGAATACTTTGTAAGTGGAAATAGCCATTGTAATTACCTCCTATAAATTGTTTGGTCTTTACCTACAGTTGCCCGGTATCTACCGAGTATTCTATAGATCGTTGCATCTTCTAAATTTGGTACGGGTTCTAAGAAAAACCTCGTAAATCCTAAGTTAGCGAGTTTTTCGTCAATCAGCTTTGCGATTGAGCGACACTCGCCTTTTTTACCGCTCGTCTTATTGGAGTAGACATTCACCTCGTAAGTAACATTAGCGTGATTTTCTACTTCACTACTTGTCGATGTATCACGCCTTACGGAGTTATCTACTTCCACGATAGATACGCAAGGGAAAGCGGGGGGACTCTTGACGTATTCTCCGGTAACATAAATTAGAGGATAAGTTTCCCGTAACATCGTTGCTACCTTATCGAAAATCTCATTTTCTACATCAATCATCCGAACACCTCCTTTGCGATATTTTCAATGTCGTCTATAGCCGCTTGTACGGCTTTATACATCGGCATGGTCGCCGGTGTACCACGACTTAACTTTACTTTTTCTCCGGGATTTTTAGGTAACGCCCAAACTTCCCGGACTCCTTGTGTGCCGTAACCCCCTATTGAAAAACCTAATTCCGCTCCGTAAGGGTTTGGTGAAATTCCTGCCGCACCGTTGTGATGGACTCCTGCTCCGAACTCAACCCAAACCGCGTCCTCGCCATTAGCCGTAATAGTAAACACACCGTCCGATTCGGATATGGTCATTTGCACATCAGCTAATTTAGCTCCTCCGCTTTTTTCGGTTAAGTCATCCACGATTGCCCCGGTGAAACCTTTTTCTGCTTCATCCAAAATACGCTCTGCGAACTTCTTACAAAACTCATTACATTTTTTCTCTAGGTTTTCCTTATACTTCTTTACGTCTTTGATTGCTTTGTCGATACTGTCTTCTGACAGAATATCAATTTCAATAACCGTCTTACCCACTTACCGTCACCTTGCTTATCGCAATTAAAACTGTATTCAAACTTTCGCCAACTTTACGGACTACATAATCATGTGGGGTAAAAACTTTGCCCTCGTCGTCAGTTGCGAGTGAACCATCTTCGTTAAGCAACGGAATACTGTCTACCCAAAGTATTGAATACTCGTCTAGTAGTAAGCTCCCTTTATCTGCCACAATAGTTTTGTCGTAATTTAGGTTTTCACCAAACTGATTAGAAAGACTTTCACCCCTCGCCGCCGATATATTAGCTTTGAACTCAATAGGGTTACTGTAAAGAAGTTTGTACTGACCGGAAAGGTTACCGTATTCGTCTAAGATTTCTTCTTTTCCCTCAAATAGAGCGTAGAAGAATCGTTGTTTATTTATTTCCATACATTGCATGAAATCACCTCGCTTATCTCAATACCCCACAATAGGGTGTAATTGTTTTAAGCATTGAATACGGTACATCTGCGTTTTCGTACTGTCTCTGAATACCGTTTTCGGAGTGGGTAATCTGTCCATAAGCTCCTCGCTTATTTAACATATACGCCGCAATCTCTACTTGCAGATATTCATACTGTCTAGGTACTTCCTCAACTTCCGGGTCATAAGGATAGGCTTTAGCAATAATCTTTTTCCCTGCTAAGGTAAGGTAGGTGGATAACACCTCCTCCGAGTTGTTATCACCGACCATTGCCTTTAATGCGATAATCTTTTCTTCGGTCGTCATGTTATCCACCTCCTGCTAATTACTACTTACGCGAGAACGTACCAACCTTTAGCTTTCGGACTAATGGTAGCTTTCTCCTCGTCTGTCCAAGAAGCCTGCACGAAACCATTACCGGTCTTCACATAATAAACGTGAGCGTCATTGATGGTTGTATCGGTGGTAACATTAGCCGTACCTTTGTGGATTCTTACAACCTTGGTCTCGTCGGTAAGAGCAACTACATAATACTTACGAGAGAAGATTGTATTCTTACGAACGTTAGCGTCGTCAGCAGAACGATTCTGCGGTGTAAGCTGCTCGATCTCTGTACCTTTCTTATTGAAGATTGTTACCGCTTCTTTGGTTGCGATAATAACCTCACCCGGGGTAGCGTCTTTCTTGGTATAGATGTTTACGCCGCCTACAGTACCAACGTAACCGTTCTTTGCGAACGCTTCTACATACTTAAGGTCATCGCGTAACTCCTTACGCAAATCTGCCATATCAGCAGGAGATACGAAAGCAAAGATGGAAACTCCCTCTAAGTTTTCAAGATTCATAACGCTCTGTGCGTCTACGATAGCGGCGAAATCGAGTTTTGCGGAAGATACAACCTGTGTAGCTTTCATAAACTCTGCGTACATATCGGCATTTACGGTATTGAACATATCGGTTGCCATGTGACGCGCACCAACCGGGACAAGCATAGGGTCGGTCATAGCCTGCTCGTCGAAATATTCAAATCTGTTCTGTGCTAACTGAATACGATACTCTCTGTCAGCATAGGAAACTTCGATAGAACGGGTATTTCCCTCGCCCATAGCTAATTTCTGTGTACCGTCAGTTGCTCTGTAACGGTTTACCTTAATCAACATTCCTGCCGTACCTACGAGAGAGTTATCTACGGTTAAGAATCTCTGTAAGTCAAGGTGGGAATTAAACTGATCTTCAACTTCATTGGATAAATAAAAATTGTCGTAAATTTTATGTGCCATTATTCATTACCTCCATATAATGTTTTGTATTCCTCCGGATGTTCCTCTGAATATGCGTAACGCTCCGCAGGACTCATTTTTCTAAGTGTTTCTAACGTCATGGTTTTGGAATCTCCGTCCGGGGTCGGTTTCGGAGTATCTTTTAAGGCTTCTGCACGAACCTTTTTCTCGAAAGACTCAAGGTGCTTTTTCTGATTTGCCATAACCGTATCTAAATCACCATTAGCCATTGCTTCGGCGGTATCATCAGCTAACTTGTCCTCATAGCCAAGAGAGAGGAGTTTAGCTTTATTTTCAGACACGCTAACTTTATGAAGTAGCCTATCGTAATCAGCTTGTAATTTCTCGCGGTCTTCCTGCTCCTTAAGTTTGGTAGCTTCTTCTTCTGACAACTTTTCTCTAAGCTCTCTTTTCTTCGCGGCTAATTCAGAAGCGGTCTTATCAAAAAGCTCTTTCCTAATATAGCCGGTATAGTCCGGGTCGGGTAAATCAAAACCCTCTAAGGCTTTTAACTTTTCTTCTGCCGACATAGACTCGTAACCCTCAATTTTCGATACATCAATTTTCATTGCAAAACCTCCTTGTATTTTTACGTCTTCTTTGACATTTTCGTGATTATAGGCTTCTCTGCCTAAATGTGATTACCGTCTTCTCTGACGTATATTAAAGGGTAGTACCCTTAAATATCTGTTTCTCTTACCGGCACAACGTAGCACCTACAGTTGTAATGTGTTTTATTCGGAATAGCGTTTATCTCGTAAACCTTACCATCCCTTTTGGAACACACCTCGCAGGTCTTTTCGTCATGCTCCGCAATCCACCGAACTTTCTTTACCCCTGCCTTTTCAAAAGTGTTTAGCAAGACCCGATCTTCAATGTCGATTGCGTATTGCATTGATTGCGTATACCACAAATTCGCACTCCGGCGAATTGCTTTTGTATACCGTTGTCTGTCCCTAAACTCTCTACCGGTTGCCATTTCCTCTAAGAGTCTAAGACGTTTTCTTTCGGTTTCTTTTCTGTACAGATACCCGGTGATAATGTTGTAATTTGCGATAACATAATTCACTATATCTTCGGTATCAAATTCTTTAGCGGCTTCTTTCAATCTCTCTTTGTCATCCAAAAGCGAGAGAGCAAATAAATGAGCTTCATTGGCAATCTGTACATAATGTTCGTGATTAAATCTGCCTAGTGAATCGTATGTATTTTTCAAAGTGTCACTTAGTTTAATCACGTTCAATTCATCAAAGGATAGGACAGTAAGATAATTAAATTCCGTCTGAATCTTTTTCTTTAGAAGTCGTAGAAACTTCTCCGTCCTCTGATACATTGTCCTCGTCTTCATCCTCGTTTACCTCCACCGGTTGCCATTTCTTCATTTCTTCTTCGTAATATTGCATGGATAGAAGATAAGCACTCTCCGGATCTGTAAATAAACCGGAATGTTCAAAAGCAAGTAAAGGATGAATCTTAGGTTGCTCTAACATGGAAATAAGCACTTGTGACTTACTCTGTATTGCTTCGTAGTTTCTACGAGTAAACTTCATATCAATATCACTTAGCTTTAAATCAACGCTTTCGCTTAAATCCCGGCAGATTCTAAGCACCAACTTAAGCATTTTCTTTTCGGAACGCTTAAAGATATGCTCTGAATCTTTTGCTCTTGCTTCTGCCAAAGACCAACCATCCCGGAGAAGTACCGCCGCACCGGTATCGGAAGTAGAAGCACCTCCATTGCGATTTGGCATACCGCAGATTGTAAGAATTGCATTGTAGCAATCATCCTTAAGAGCTTGTGTCTGCGTCTGATTTAATTCATTCGTAACAACGTCTACGTCTGCGTTTGCACCATCCACCGATTTTACTTTGATTGCTCCTAATTCCTTAAGAGCTTCAAAATCTTCTTTTGAAATGTCACAATTTACAAATTTGATAAACGCTTGTATTGTCTGCTCTACAGAATCCATACGGTTAGATTCGATATTGTTAATCGTATCTAAGAGTGGGAGTACGATCTCGAATGAACCCAACCTCGCATTGTTTGCCGGGTACTCGAAAATAGGTACATCGTCAAGAGCGTGTGCGCGTTCTTCCATGATTTCAAAATCTGTGATTAAGAAGTATCTATTTGCGGTGTATACGGAATATGTGACCATCTGCGTGTCGTTATCCCGGCTATACTTAACACCCATGAGAGGTTTGTTACCAATCTCATTGGAGTACACTACGAAAGTGTCCCTAGGGTCTAAGGTGTACATTTCGAACGGAGCTTCGTCTGCTTCTGCGGTTTCATCCGGCAGGACTAATCTAAATGCCGTACCACAAATCATTTGCCATTCGACGATTTCTTCATCCTGCGACGCTTTATCTTCGGCGAACATATACTCGTTAAGAGTAGCAATCTTATCGGACACACCCTCATTACCATTGCGAGAAACATACTGTATCGGTTCACCACAAAGATAACCAACTTTAAATGCGACGATCTCATTCGCCCGGTTTTCCACAATCTTATTGCAGATTTCCGGTCTTACGTCTTTCACACGATGTAAGATGGGTTGCTCACCTCTGTAGTAATTCCACAAATACTCAATCTCGCTACGGTTCATATCATGCACATTAAGAGCGGCACGTAGCACATCCAAAACATTTTCTCTATTCACTTCACTAACGCTAGATTTGATGATACGTCTACCGTGCATTTGTCTCGTTAGTGCTACCGGTTTGTTATGATCAATAACGTGTGCCATAAACCCTCCAAACAAATAAAAAATGCCGCACTCCTACGATATGAACCCACGGGGTAGGGTTCTCGCAAAAGTGCGACACTTAAAGTACAAATTATTCTACTTATATTCTACACTATATCTAGTGGCAATGCAAGTAAAACACCACAAAATATAGTGGTTTAAACATTGATTTTACCAAGGTCTACGGAAAATTTCTACCTTTCCTGCCGACATTGATTGTACATACTCGGATAATTGCGCGATAGCGTCCGGCGTATCATCGTGTTTATTCTTTCCGGAAAGAGTATAACCAAATAATTGGGTCATCATTCGGCGATAATCTTTATCTTGAAATACGCTATTATCCCGGAATAAGAAATGTTCTTTAACGAAAGGAGAGTTTACGATAATTTTTGTCTCCTTATTAGCGGTAGTATACTTCGTAGTAATGTGAGTAGTACCGCCTTTTTCTTTTACCGCTGCTTGTACCTTTTCGGCTACTCGACCTCCTGCGGAGTTGGACTCAAACCTAGCGAGTTGTACCTTATGCTCCAATAATGCCATAACAAGTTTTGTCTCTACTATTTCCGGCTTAGAGTTGTCACAAACTACCGCGTCAATGTAATAGTCCTCGCCGTATTGATATGCGATTGGCATAACGCAGAAATCGTCTCCACGGTCTTTGGTATCACACACCGCCACAATCGCGTCCGGTTCGCTAGTAGGTAATTCAAAGTAATACCTCATTTCATCCGGGGCGTATAATTGTCCCTCACGCTCAATAGGTTGATTCATGTATAAAGCTCTCCACGACGGGTCATCCATAATTTCTCTCTGCTCGTGATAAAACTCCGTTGTGAATCCTGCGTCACATGGATAATCAAAATTACTTTCGTCATTCTCATTTAAAGCAGGACATACAATAAATTCTGCCCGGTCTGACTCTCCGTACTGTGACTCTAAACGTCCTATAACGTCGTATAAGCTCCATCTAGTAGCAATATGTAATTCTTTACACTTACCAATCTTACGTTGTCTTAAGTCGGTCGTGTATTGTTGCCATAACTTATCCATACGGTCTTTCGATAGAGCGGTTTCGATACCATCCACTAAGTCGTCACAATAGAGTAGTGTCTCGGCTCGAACCTTACCGGCATTACCCGAACCTACGGACGAAAACTCGAATGTCTGAAATCGTTTCGGCTTGCCTAAGTCGATTCTCATATCTTTAGCGTTCGTATCTGCTAGTGGTACGTCTTTAAATACGTCATGCCATAGATACTCACCCTCCGGGTCTAATACACGATTTACCTCGTCATACACACCTCGTAAGAATGAATTACTATGTGACCCACCTAACATCGGTTTATCCGGGTGCTTTCCACCTACCCATGAGAGATAGAAGATAGCAAGCGTACTTTTACCAACTCCCGGCGGCAAGGAGATAGCAAGTAAATCTAACTCGTCATCCTCCAATTTCTGCAATGCTTTTACCAACGGCAGGAGTTGTTTTCTTCTCGGAGGGTAAAACTTCTTGCTAGGTTCTCTATCCCATTCAATATATAGGAGATAGGAGTCAAAATCCTCTTTTGCCGCCGCAAGCAATGTACGCTTGTGTAAATCAAATATGTTTAGTAAGAAATCCTCGTCATTCGATAAAGGAATCCTAGACATAATAAGTCCCGACAATTCCTTTAACCTCTCGACACCGCTTCTTAGATCACGTTCTTTTTCCTCTAGTGACATATAGAAGTAGTCCTCGTATGGTTGGAAATTCTCGGGACTCTTTTTTATTTTTTCAGAAATTTTTTCAAATATGGTCATGCTCCGCACCTCACAAATAATCTCTGCGTCACATGACACCTTACGGGGAAGAAAAGGAAT
>JAZQQI010000060.1:0-2003 GCA_045628965.1 Lachnospiraceae bacterium
ATTTTACACGTGCTAAGTAGGCGGATTTCCATCCGTCTATTTGTTGTGTAAATAACCATGGAAAAAGAGGATGCTGGAACAATTCCAACATCCTCTTTAAAACTTTTCCCTCGTGTTAAAATGCTAACTTAATGACATTGAACATGAAGTTTGAGCTATTTTTTTGTCACCCCACCCCCGTCCCCGGGTGACAAAAAATGTCACCCGGGGACGGGGGTGGGGTGACATTTCGCTTTCAATCAAAAATGTCCGACAAACAAAAAAAGTTGTCGAGTACACTTAAATTAGATACAATAACGGAAAAGAAACAAAAAGAATATAGAGGTTTGTATGATAGAAAGTTTATTAAGGGGACAATTTGATATATATACGATTATAGATTTACTGGCGAGATTATCGGTTCTTTTTCTTTGTTTTCCGATTCACGAATGCGCACATGCGTGGGTTGCCGACAAACTCGGGGATCCTACAGGAAAGGAAAAGGGCAGAATTACACTGAATCCTTTCAAACACCTTGATTGGTTCGGAGCATTATGCATTATATTTCTGGGATTCGGTTATGCAAAGCCCGTGCCCGTTAACGTTAAAAATTTTAAGAAACCCAAACTGTACTTCGGATTGACGGCGCTTGCGGGCCCTGTATCAAACTTTGTTATGGCGGTAATTTTGCTTCTTGTTTATCGTATTTTGGGTTTTGTGCCCAATTATGACGGAGAGATTGCCTATATGGTTGATATGTGGATTATTTATGCCGCTTACATGAATATAAGTCTGGCAATCTTCAACCTGATTCCCGTTCCTCCTTTGGACGGCTCGAGACTTGTATTTGCGGTTCTTCCGGATAAAGCATATGCCAAAATGATGAAAGCCGGCGGTACTTATGCGGTTATTCTGATTGTTGCGATTTATATATTCAACAAAATCGGATTTTCACCCCTTGGTATTGTGACGGATTATGTTTTCGAGTTGATGTACAACATTTTGAATTAGCATGTAAGTACTTGTAATTTGCATACGGAGATAAGGATGAAAAGATTATTTACCATCGATTTGAAAGATTATAAAGAAAATTACAGGCATTTCCTACGGCCTTCGGCAAGGGGAATTATAATCAACGATGAAGGTCAAATAGCTCTCGTGTACAGTGTCAGAGATAAGTACTTCAAGTTTCCCGGCGGCGGAATTCACGAAGACGAAGACAAAATCACGGCACTTGTAAGAGAAGTAGGCGAAGAGGTGGGACTTGAGGTAATCCCCGAGTCTGTAAGAGAATACGGAAGCGTACTGAGACTTCAAAACAGTAATGCCATGGAGAATACCCTTCTTGAGCAGGAAAACTATTACTATTTTTGCGATGTTACGGGAAATGTTAACGCCCAAAACCTCGATCGATACGAGGCGGAAGCCGGATTTGAACTTAGAGTTGTGTCCTTTGAAGAAGCCATTGCCGTAAACAGTGTCTTTGAAAGCGACGATTTGTTTGACAGTGTGATGATTGACAGGGAAAAAAGGGTTCTCGAGATGATATATGCATCTTTAAATCCGAGAAATTACCTGATTACAAAGAATCTTGTGCTTCGTCCCGTGAGAATGGGGGATTCCAAGAGAATTCACGCCTATGCAGGGGATAAAAGTATCGATATGATGATGTTTCTTCCGAATGAAACCATGGAAGACACCGAGAAGTTTACAAAGACCGCTTCTTCGGAATGGGAGAAAGAAGAGCCCAAAGACAGAGAATACGTGGTTCTTTATGAAGGACAGATAATAGGCGGAGTAAATTTGGAATCAACGGATGAAGCAGATACTTACGAAATCGGATGGATTATTCATCCTGCGTACAGAAACAAAGGTTTCGCTTACGAAGCAGCCAAAGCGTTGACGGAATATGCTTTTGAAACATTACACGCCGACAAAATTCAGGCTCATTGCGACAGCAGAAACACCGCTTCAAAGAATTTGATGATTAAACTCGGAATGGAACTCGAAGATAAAAGCGGAAC
>JAZQQI010000061.1:0-13270 GCA_045628965.1 Lachnospiraceae bacterium
TCTGATATCGGTATTTGTAAGTCCGTGATACTTCTCGGGAAGAATCTGGAGTGATTTCGAAAGAAGAGTTACCGACTCTGCGTGAATTGAAATCTCACCCATCTTTGTTCTGAATACGTTACCAACGATACCTACGATATCTCCAACATCAAACTTCTTGAAGTCTGCGTAACTTTCTTCGCCGATTGAATCTCTTGCAACATATACCTGAATGTTTCCAAGCTTATCCTGAACGTTGCAAAAAGAAGCTTTACCCATTACACGCTTACTCATCATACGACCTGCAATGCTGACCGTGATGGGATTGGCGTCCATAATGGCACGTCTCTCGTTATAGTCATTATCGACTGCTGCCTTTGCATCCTCTTCCGAAAGACCGTCCGTTACGACTGCTGCCCTTCCGGCAAGAAGCTTCTCTTCCAAAGCAACATACTCATCCTTCGCTTCTGTCGAATGATGTGTCTGATTATATTTCGTAATTACAAAAGGATCCTTTCCGGCCTCCTGTAATGCGGCAAGTTTCTCACGACGAACCTTCAAAAGCTGGTTAATGTCCTGAGAAGCCTGGTTCTGATTGTTGTTCTGATTATTCTCTGCCACTTTTTTTCTCCTATAAACCAACTAATCCGGCGATAAACCGGATTAATCAGTATCATTATATTAATCTTAATCCTTCGAATCTGATTCGAATCGTTGCTGCATACTATTTCGTCTTCAAAATCTCAACAACTTTATACTTCAAAACTCCGCAAGGAGCTTCAACTGAGATTGTCTCACCCTTCTTGGCACCGATAAGTGCTTTGCCGAGAGGTGATTCGTCCGAAATACTTCCTTCGAGGCATTTTGCTTCGGAAGCACCGACTATTCTGTATGTGAGTTCTTCTTTTAACTCTTTATCGAGAATCTTAACTGTCGAGCCGAACTTAACTTTCTTTCCGTCATCGCTTCCGTCGTCATCAACAACTTCTACGTTCTTCAAGAGTTTTTCGAGTTCTTCGATTCTTGCTTCAACGTTTCTCTGCTCATCCTTGGCAGCATCATACTCTGCGTTCTCGGACAAGTCGCCCTGTGCTCTGGCTTCTTTTAACTTCTGAGCGATCTCTTCACGCTTTGTGATCTTTAAATAATGTAATTCCTGTTCATATTTCTCAAGACCTTCTCTGGTCAACAGATTTTTCTTTTCTTCTGCCATGGTTTTTCTCCTTAATTATTCTTATATTGCAAACTACTGCAAATTCATATTATATACTACTATTGTAAAATGTGTCAACACTACGGATTTCTCAGTTCCTCAACCTTTTTTACAAAAGAATCAAGATCCTCACATTGGCAAATCTCCCGCCTGAAATTTGTCGAGCCGTACATACCCGCCGTGTAAAAGGACGCATGCGTTCTCATCTCCCTAAGTGCCCTGTATTCATCCTTGTAAATACAAAGTAAATCAAGGTGTTTAAGTATCATATCCGCAATCTCATCCTTCGTCGGAACATATGTAACGCCTTCGGAAAGACTCTTAAAAATCCACGGATTTCCTCTTGCCGCGCGTCCTATCATGATTCCGTCGGCGCCCGTTTCCGCTTTCATCTTCAAAGCACTCTCAATATCCGTTACGTCACCGCTTCCTATAACCGGTATCGAAACACTTTCTTTTACCTCTCGAATTATATCCCAATTACTGTGCCCCTCGTAAAACTGATTTCGCGTTCTCGGATGAACCGCCACCGCTGCGGCTCCGCACTCCTCTGCAATATGTGCCACTTCCACGGCATTAAGGTTCTCCTCGTCAAAACCTGCTCTAATCTTTACCGTTACAGGCTTATTTGTTGCCTTTGTCAAAGCCTCCACTATCTCGCCGATAAGTTTCGGATTCTTCATAAGTGCGCTTCCTTCACCGTTGTCGACAATCTTTTTTACGGGGCAGCCCATGTTGACGTCAAGAATTTGAAAAGGATATTCGTCAATCATCTTAGCCGCTTCCGACAATGTGTGAGGGTCTTTTCCAAAAAGCTGTAGGGACACCGTCGTTTCGTCGGGGTGAATCTGTAGCATCTCAAAAGTCTTTTGGTTTTTGTAGGTAATTGCCGTTGCGGAAATCATCTCCATTACGGTCATTCCCGCACCCTTTTCACTGCATAAATATCGAAAAGGCAGGTCTGTAAAACCTGCCATCGGAGCCAGTATATATTCATTTTTACAAATCATATTTCCTATTTGCATATACTTAAACTATTATTCCTTTTGCCGTCCGACACAGCTCTTGTCAAAAACTTTCTTTTCGCCCGCCGTCCGAATAGTGATTTCCGCTATGCGACTCGTCAGTTCTTCTTGGCATTCTTGTCATAAATCAGTTTCAAACCGTGCATAGTAAGATTTCTGTCGTACACTTCAATCATGTCGGTCTCGTCGCTTACTATGCTTCCAAGTCCGCCTGTAGCGACAACCTTAAGATTGTCGTAGCCCGATTCTTCCTTAACCTTTTTGATAATGTATTCGGTCTGACCGATTTGTCCGTACACAAGGCCTGCCTGCATACTGGTGATTGTCTCCTGAGCAAGAATCGAAGCGGGCTTTTTGATTTCGATTTCAGGAAGCTTTGCCGTATCTTCCCAAAGTGCTTTAGCCGAAATCTTAAGTCCCGGTGCAGTAATACCTGCCGCAAACTCACCTTTTTCCGTTACAAGGTCGTATGTTGTTGCAGTACCGAAATCAAGAACAAGAACAGGTCCGCCGTAAAGCTCGTATGCCGCAACAGCATCCACAATTCTGTCCGCACCGATTTCCTTTGGTGCTTCTGTAATAATCTTAATGCCGGTTTTGATTCCGGGTCCAACGATAAAAGGAGTTACGTTTATGTATCTTTCGATGGCATTTGTCAAAGAATGCATTACGTTCGGAACAACCGATGCGATGATGCAGCCTTCTATATCCGAAAGATTAATGTTATTGTGCTCCAAAAGTTCGCAAATCCATACGCCGAACTCATCCGATGTTCTCGACATCTTCGACATGATTTTGAACTTAACAAGAAGCTCATCCCCTTTATAAACGCCAAAGTTGATATTTGTATTGCCTACATCACATACAAGAACCATTTCTCTCTCCTTTTGCCCAAATCACTCTTAGGCTTTATCTCAAAACACGTCCCTCTTTCAACCCGCTTTCCGGTTTCTCCAATCAGTTTTCGCCGTTTTCAAGCTTCGCAAGAAGTTCGCCCGGGTCTTCCTTCAAAATAAATACCCTGTAATAAATCGCAAGTGCCTCAAAAAGCTCCTGCTTGTTTCTTTTTATTTCCTGAACCATAAGTCCTGCACTTATATCATCGTAGTAGAAATCATCCGGGTCGCTTTGGGTCTCCATGGTGAGTTCTCCGTCCTCGTCGAATGCCATGAGGAAAATTCCTCCGACCTCCTCCGTGAAAAGTACGCAAATGATATGCAAGTCTTCCTGAATCGATTCCGGCAGTTTCTCGAAATCGTTGTTAAAATAGTATTTCTTTTCGTAGGCATTTGCTCCGCACAAAACGAGCTTGCCGTCCTTTGTCATGTTGTTATTGCTCATTTTCAAAAGCTCCCAAAGTTGCTGCCATAACGGCTTTTATCGTGTGCATTCTGTTCTCTGCCTCGTCAAAAACCTTGGAGTATGACGACTCGAATACTTCGTCTGTAACTTCCATCTCTTCAAGTCCGAACTTCTCGCCGATTTCCTTGCCGATTTTGGTCTTTAAGTCATGATATGAAGGAAGGCAATGTAAGAAGATCGCTTTTTCACCGGCATTTTTCATAACATCCATCGTTACTCTGTAAGGTGTAAGGTCGTTGATTCTCTCCTGCCATACTTCTTCCGGCTCACCCATTGATACCCATACATCGGTACAAATGATGTCTGCGCCCTTTGTGCCCTCGTTTACGTCTTCCGTAAATGTTATCGTACCGCCTGAAATCTTGCAGTACTCTTCGCACTCTTTGATAAGTTCTTCGTTGGGGAAGTACTTCTTTGATGTGCAGGCTGTGAAATGCATACCCATCTTTGAACACATAATCATGTAGGAGTTGCCCATGTTGTATCTTGCATCTCCCATGTATGTAAGTTTCTTTCCTTCGAGGCTTCCGAGATGTTCTCTTATTGTAAGCATATCCGCAAGCATCTGTGTGGGGTGATACTCATTGGTAAGTCCGTTCCATACGGGAATGTCCGCATATTTTGCAAGTTCTTCCACGATTGACTGCTCGAAACCTCTGTATTCGATTCCGTCATAGATTCTTCCGAGAACCCTTGCGGTATCGGCAATGCTTTCCTTCTTTCCTATCTGTGAACATGAAGGATCAAGATATGTTGCATGCATTCCGAGATCGTATGCGCCAACTTCAAAGGAGCAGCGTGTTCTTGTACTTGTTTTTTCAAAAATGAGAACCACGTTTTTGCCCTTAAGTTCATCCATGGGAATGCCTTTTTTCTTTTTATCCTTTAACTTAGCTGACAAATCGAGCATGTACTCGATTTCTTCTTTTGTAAAATCCTTTAATGTAAGAAAATCTCTTCCTTTAAGACTGATTGCCATATCTTTTTCCTCCTGTATAATCCATACAAACGTATAATATTCCAACAATCGACGTATTACCCGTCGTAATTACAAAAGCCATATGACTGAACATATGGCTTTATCCTCATATTAAGTGACAAATTTCGCTTTAGTAGAATACATGTGCTCCGATAATAATTCCGCTCTCACCGTTTCCGGCTCTGTGGAAGTTCTTCGCATCACCTACGGTCGTCGCACCCTCAAGTGCTTCTCTTGCCGCCTGCATGCAGTCTTCTTTGACTCCGTTTGCAAGTATCGTTTCAAGAGAACCGTTTGATGCCGGTCCGAACTGACCCGGTGCATATATTACTTCACGAATCGAATTGGGATATTTCGGGCTCTTAACTCGGTTAAGAACTACCGCACCGACAGCAAGCTGACCGTCGTAAGGCTGATTGCCTGCCTCTGCCTGGATAAGCGCTCCAAGAAGCGTTGTATCGTCGGCCGATGCCGAATAAGCTCCCTGGTTGGCCGTAAGCTTTGCCTTCTCCATTGCGGCAATCGCTTCGCGGGCTTTAATCTCTTCAACCGTTTCACCGCTTTCGATAAATACCTCTATATCCACATACTCGGCCGAAACATATCGCTCCTTGCCTTTGTAATCTACCTTAACCCATTCACCGAGTTCTTCGATAACCGTCCACTCGGAATTGATTTCAAAAAGTCCGTCCGTCTCCGAATCGAGACTCGGTCCCTTGCGGATTCTTAAGCACTCCACGTTAACACGCGCTATCTTCTGGCAGTTCTCTTCGGCAAAAGCCTGAGCCTCCAATCCGAAAAGAAGGAAATCGTTACTAATCCATCCTTCCAAATCGCCCGACTTTATCTTCGTCCATCCGTCACCTTTTTCAAGGACATCACCCCCGCAACCTCTGTAAAGCAGACCTACCACTTCACATTCGGTATTGGGCTCCTTTCGGACGTTTACCGAATTCTGAACATTCGCCATTACGTAAGTAATCGCTCTGGCTCTGGCTTCCTCTTCGGCAGCCTTCTCCGCCTCAAGACGCGCTTTCTCTTCAGCCTCCTGGGCTTCCGCAACAGCCTTGGCAACCTCGTAGGATGTTTCCTTCTCCGTTATCGCCGCCGCACCTCCGTCCAAAGAGAACGCTTCATAATTGAATTCGGGAATATCGAAATTAACCTTCTCGGCCTCTTTCTCTTTATCATTGCCCCAATTAAAAGGCAATGCACCCGTGCTCGATATAAAAATTGCAAACGCGCCCGAAAAAACCGCCAGGCGCCTAACATTCTTTCTTATCATAAAATAACCGTTTGTATTTCCCAAAATACCGACCGCAAACTGCCGCCGATATCGCATAGACTGTTCAAAACAGCTACGCCCCAAAAACGTTACATACCCGAAAGTATAGCAAACAATGGGATTCTTGTCAAATTTGGACTCTATTCCCACTCAAACGGACAGATAATTTCGCCGTTTTTCTTTCTCCAAAATGCTCCGTCGGAAAGAATATAATCCTCTCCGTTAAGAATTGCGTCAGCATAATCTCCCGCTGATTTCAGTTTGCGTTTGAAAGCGACTCCGCCGCCGAAAAGCCTTGTGGAATGAACATCCGAACCCGCTGTCATGGGCTTGTTTGTTTTATGTGCCAAATCTCTTGCCAAATCGTCCCACGACGGCTCATTATGGCATACACTCAAAGGACTTGAATGTGTTGCGTTCGAACCCTCGAAAGCATCGACATACTCGGGGAAATTACAAACCTCGGGGATGTAATTCTCAACTCTGAACGGGTGCGCCTGAACTACCATTCCGCCGCCTTCGTGAACAAGGCGATACTGTTCTTCGATGGAACATACCCTGATTTCGGGATTTTCGACAAACCATTCGGGCATAAGTCCAACAATCAAAAATTCCGTTCCGTGAAATCCCGTCTCCATTCCGAAAAATACCGACAAATCGTTGGCATCTCCGTATTCTTTGGCGTCTTCATAACCTCTTTTATATAATCTCATCCATTCGGTTAAATTGAGTTCTTTGTTGATGCAGGTATTTCCTCCCCAGTTGTGATCAGTCACAAAAATACCTGTATATCCGGCTTCCTTGCATGCTTTTGCCATTTCGTAGCCGCTGTTTTGCCCGCATGCGCTTCCCTGATTCGTGTGAAGGTGCGTTTCGTACAAATACAGATAATCTTCAATCAATTTTACTTTCATTTTCCCACCCCCGTATTATTATCTATTTGCTCTCAACTTTCAGTTTGTCACATAAAAGTGCCGCCGCAAAGCCTGCTGCCGCGCATGCAAAAGAAATGAGAACGTTAAGCCATGAATACGAAATCCGACTCGTTCCGACTGCCGCATATCCGCCGCCGGCTTTTTCAAAAATCGGAATGATTACAACAGTCGATGCAATCACAACTCCGATTACCGTATGAAAGCCTATCGAATAATGCTTCTTGAAAAGCGAATCCACCGCTTTTGAAAGAAGAATCACAATAATCGCCATTCCGAGAACCCACGGAATAATCACCTTAAAATCAAGTACCGAAAGGCCTTCGTTAAAAGGCTCGTATATTCCGAGACACATAAGAATCGACGAACTTGTCATTCCGGGAATAATTATGCTTAGTCCCCAAAGTATTCCCGCAAAACCGAACCACCAAAAATTCGGCTCTATCGCTGAGTTTGGTAAAAACAAAAACGTCACAAGAATTGACGCCATAATGACAAATCCTATTGCCATTCCGACAAATGACTTGGCATTTCTTCCTTCTTTCCCCGCTTCTTTTATAAGTGCCGGAAGATTGCCGAATATAAGTCCTATGAAAAACCAGGTCGCATACATCTCGCTTTTTCCGAACATAAACTTAATGATGTTCGAAAACGCAAAAAATCCTATCGCCCAACCTATTGCAATGCAAAGAAGCATCTTCCATTCTTTTTTGATTCCTTCTTTCGGATGGGACAAAACATGCATCAGAGGCTGGTAGACTCCGAACACAACGCACAAAACTCCGCCGCTTATTCCGGGAAGAATCGCTCCTGCGCCTATCGCTATTCCGCATACAATGTTTAATATTATTTTCTTCATATGTAAATCCTAATTCTGGGCTTTAACTATCTTAACAATTCTGCTGGTGCCGAGTCTGTCGGCTCCAAGTTTTATGAAATCCTCTGCATCTTCGAGAGACGAAATGCCGCCCGCCGCTTTAATTTTTACGGGGTCTTTTACATATTTTGCAAAAAGAGCCACGTCTTCCTTTGTTGCACCGCCTGTTGAAAAGCCCGTCGATGTCTTAATAAAATCAGCTCCGGACTCATTGACGATTTCGCACATTTTAATCTTTTCTTCGTCAGTAAGAAGGCATGTCTCGATAATAACTTTTAATACCTTGTCGCCGCAGGCGGTTTTGACTGACTTTATGTCTTTTAATACTTCATCGTACTTTTTGTCTTTCAAAGCTCCCACATGAATGACCATGTCGATTTCTTCTGCACCGTTAGAGATGGCATCCTGAGCTTCGAAGCACTTGACAGCTGTTGTCGCGTAGCCGTTCGGGAATCCGATAACCGTGCATACTTTTACAGGTTCTACCTTTCTCTCGATTGCCTCTTCTTTTATATACTCCGATGCTTTCTTGACATATGCAGCGGGAATGCAAACAGAAGCAGTCTGATATGTCAGTGCATCGTCACAAATTACTTTAATCTCATCCCAAGTAGCATTTACGCTTAAAAGGGTATGATCTACTTTTGAAAGAATATCTTTTATTTCCATGTTAACCCTCGCTTTCTACACTTCAAAAAGCGCAAACAAATCATCATATGTTTCGCGACGACGTATAAGCTTGTCTTCTCCGTCCTTCGTAATAAGAACTTCTGCCGCACGGGGACGTGAGTTATATGAAGAACTCATCGAATATCCGTACGCTCCGGCATCGAGAACGCATGCCAAATCACCTGTTTCGATGCGAGGAAGCATTCTTTCTTTGCAAATAATGTCGCCGGTTTCGCAGATGTTGCCGGTTACGGTTACGGCCTCCATGTTCTCTCTCTTAACGACTTTGCCGTCTCTTATCACTTCGATTTCATGATATGCATCATAAAGAGTGGGACGCGCAAGTACGTTCATACCGATATCGGTGCCCGCATATTTGTTGCCGGCATTCTGCTTGGTGGCATGGACACGACCGAGTATTACGCCACCTTCTGCCACGCAATATCTTCCGGGTTCGCTCTTAAAGAGAGGAAGATTGCCTTTATGGTTTGCGGCATATTCATCGATAAGCGCCGTGAAACGCTCTGTGAAAGAGGCCATGTCGAATCTTTTTTCATCATCGAATTTGTGATAAGGAATTCCGTATCCGCCGCCGAAATCAATGAACTCAAGATCGTCAAATTTCTCAGCAATTCGAAGGAAGTTCTCAACCGCCTGAAGGAAAGGCTCCGGGTCAAGATAGCCCGAGCCGACGTGCTGATTAATCTCGGCAATCTTTAAGTTATATTTCTTAGCTATTTCAAAAATCTTATCAACATCTTCTTCAGCAACGCCGAATTTTGTCTTCTTTCCGGCCGTTACAACCTTCTCATGATGGCCTGCGCCGACGCCGGGATTGATTCTGACGCTGCATTTGCCGCCGGGATTGACCATGCCGAAAAGTTCAAGCTGGTCAAGGCTGTCGAGGCTTACCATAATGTTGTTCTTTACGGCAAATTCAATTTCGGATTTGTCCACATTATTGGGCACAAAGAAAATTCTGTCCGAAGGGAATCCCGCCTTCATAAGAAGTCTCATCTCGCCTTCACTCATTGCATCGGCATTTAATCCCTCTTCGAGTGCAATCTTGAGTATCGTAAGATTGCTGTTTGCCTTCATGGAGTAGTTGGCACGATACGGGTATTTCGTGATTACCCTTGCAACATCGCGCATGTGCTCTCTAATGTTTTCTTCATTATATACATAAAGAGGGGTACCGTATTTTTGTGCTATAGTCTCAGGATTTAATCCTTTAAAAAAATTACTTTCTTCTATATATGAATTCATGTCTTTTACCTTTCTTCCTGTTTTTGTAACGCATTAACTTTTTTACTTAATGTACTCGATTGCGTCAAAATTTTCGTCCTTATGAGCTACAATAAGTGTTCCGACATTTCTTCCGTCCATGATTCTGTGGATAATTCTTATGTCGCTTGAGTTGGCGATAATCAAATCCGCACCGGAACTTGTGGCAATCTTTGCCGCGCTCATCTTCGTATTCATTCCGCCCGTACCTACGCTTGAGCCTGTCGAGCCCTTGCCCATGCTCATAAAATTCTCATCAAGAGACTCCACGCATTCGATGAACTTGGCATCGGGATTTACTCTCGGGTCGTCCGTGTACAATCCGTCAACATCCGACAAAAGAATAAGAAGGTCGGCATCTATAAGATTGGCAACGATTGCACTTAATCTGTCGTTGTCACCGATAAGAGTATCGTCCTCATCAAGAAGGATTTCGTATGTCGAAATCGTATCGTTCTCGTTTACGATAGGGATTACGCCGAGATTCAAAAGCTCCGTAAAAGTATTGAATGCATTTGTTCTGTTGACTTCATCCGTAAGAATGTTCTTGGTCATAAGAACCTGCGCCGAAATCTGATTGTACTCCGAGAAAAGCTTCTGATAAATCATCATAAGTCTTGCCTGACCGATTGCCGCGCATGCCTGCTTAAAGCCCATATGCTTCGATTCGGAACTTACCGCATATTTTCCTATGGCCTTTTTGCCTGCTGCAATGGCGCCGGAACTTACAAGAACTACGTCCTTACCCATGTTTCTTATATTTACAAGTTCTCTTACAAGCACATCAAGCTTCGTGTAATCAAGATCTCCCGTTTCGGGGTGCTGCAAAGACGATGAACCTATCTTTATTACTATTCTTTGTTTGTCTTTGATTCGCGAACGAACCTCTTCATTTATACTCATTTTCAAAAGTCCTTTCCTAAAACCTTCGATTTATTATTACGCATGATACGAAATTTGTAAATAAAAATAGTCTCTTTGATTCGACGATTGGTTTTCACAACCCTGTTTTTCCGCTTTAGGGCGTAAATAACTGTCTTTTTCTTTCTATCATTTCATCAATATTTTCAAGATACAGATTAATATCCTTAATGTTATCGCATCTTTCTATGCGGCCGTCTTCAAATACTCTTTTGGAGACGCTTCCTGCGCCGATGGCAACAATCGACTGTACCTCTTCCATAATGAGAATGTTGTAAAGGCCGAACTTCCCTTCCGTTGCAAAGCCGGTATTCTCCATATTTCCCGCCATCTGCTTTTGTCTGTAAAGATAGTAAGGTTTAAGATTCATTTCTTTGGCGGCTTCGTTCGAAATTCTCATGGCCTCTTCATAATCCATTGTGATTTCGAGGTTGTTTTCATCCATCCATTTTTTGAGTCTCGACGCACGCTTAATGGCAAGCGAATGAACCGTAAGTGAGTCCGGTGCAAGTTTTTTGATTTCGTCGAGTGTATACTTTACATCTTTTGTCGTCTCTTTCGGGAGTCCGAGAATTATATCCATGTTGATGTTGTCAAAGCCGAGTTCCCTTGCGAGGGCAAACTTTTCTTTCACATCGGCTACTGTATGGTTTCGTCCGATTAGTTTGAGCGTCTCGTCGCGCATCGTCTGCGGGTTGACGGATATTCTCGTTACCGGATACTTTTTCAAAACTTCAAGTTTCTCTCTTGTAATGCTGTCGGCCCTTCCGGCTTCGACCGTGAACTCCTTTACGTTCTCCCACGGAAGAATCGTCGTGATGTCCGAAAGGATTCTGTCGAGTTCTTTCGGTTCAAGCGTTGTGGGCGTTCCTCCTCCGATATAAACCGTATCAAGAACATATTCCTTCATGTTGTCTCTCGTCCAGATAAGTTCTTTCTTTACGGCATCGAGGTACTCGTCTATATTCTTTTTGTATTTGCAAATCGGATTTGACGTGAACGAACAGTAAAGGCATGTTGACGGGCAAAAAGGTATTCCGATATACACGCTGTATCCGTTCTTTGTATGAAGGTTCGAAAGAATCTTTTTCTCGCGGATTGCGATGTCAACGCCCTGCGTAAATTTCTCTCCTTTCAGACGTCTCTCTTCATAAAGTTTCTCGGAAACCTTGTCGATTACCTCGTTGTCGCTTATGTCTTTGCCGCTTGCTTCGGCTTCCTCTTCGAGCATTGTCCTTATAAGCTTGGTAGGTCTTATGCCCGTAAGATTTCCCCAGCAAAGCTCTTTGTCGCATGCCTTCGAAAGGAAATCGTAAAGAGCGACTCCGAGAGTTTTTTTGTCGCTTACTTTTTTCTCCTCTTTAAGTTTCACGCCGTCGAAATCGATATCTAAAATCACTCCGTCTTTCGTATCTTCCATCCTAAAAGTCCCGTCACATTCGTCCTCGCAGACTTTGGTAATCACCTCGCATCCCGGGAAAAAAGATGTAAGAAGCGCGTATGCGTCGTATTCATATTCTGTTTTATCAAGTATCGTTTTCAGTTTTTTCATGTTTTTTAAGGTTCCTTCTCAATTCCTCAAAACTTACGGTAATGGCTCCGTTTGCACAACGGTCTATGCATTTGCCGCATCGTATGCACTCCGTCGAATTGACGTTTTTTAGTACGTTTACGTTCATGTCGCACACTTCGTTGCAGGCGCCGCACTTCGTACATTTTTCATCGTCTATTTTGTATCTTATTAACGCTATTTTGTTAAAAAGACCGTAAAATGCGCCAAGCGGGCACAAATATTTGCAAAACGGTCTGTAATTTATAACGGCGGTCAGAATAATAAAAATTAAAATCCCGAGTTTTACAAAAAATTTGACGCCAATCATTTCTCTTAACGCTTCGTTTGAAATTAGAAGCGGGATGCTTCCCATAAGAATTCCGCTCGGGCAGATGTACTCGCAAAACCAGGGTTCTCCGCCGCCGAATTTGCCTGTGACAAGCATCGGAAGAAGAATCACAAATATCAAAAGAATTGCATATCTTAAATACCTAAGTACATTATGTCCCGGAATTTTCTTGATTTTTCGCGGAAACGGAATCTTGTAAATAAGTTCCTGTATAAGTCCGAACGGGCACATGAAGCCGCACACCGCTCTTCCTAAAATCGTTCCGAAAAGGCCCAAAAGGCCAAAGACGTACAAAGAAATTTTGTACTGCGGTGATGAAAGCGTTGCCTGAAGAGAGCCTACAGGGCATGAACCGAAAGCGCCCGGGCAGGAATAACAATTAAGCCCCGGCACGCATATGTGCTTTAAATTGCCTTTGTAAATCAAACCTTTGACAAATCCTTTCGCATATCCGTTCGTCAGTGCCGTGAATGCTAATAAAAAGATTAGTCTCACCTTGTTTCTCTTCATAAAAGTTTACCCTAACCCTATGCATTCGAGACATACAGCTATCGCATGTCTGAAAATCATTGTGCACTCGCCGGAATTGATTCCGAGAATCACCAGAATCGAAAAAATTGCAAGAAGAAAAATTGCGATGATATTTTTGTATTTTTCCTTCATTTTTGCTCTCTCCCTGATTTTTGATTATAGCTCATTTGCAATCGAGTAGGAGGGAAAATTTGATAAATTTTCCCGACCTCTCACACCACCGTGCGTACGGTTCCGTACACGGCGGTTCAATCAACTTAACAAGTAACACACCTTTCGGTGTAGTAATCTAACATAGAGACTAGTCCAAAT
>JAZQQI010000062.1:0-9192 GCA_045628965.1 Lachnospiraceae bacterium
GAAGATTTCATCCAATCGTCAATGGTCATTTGACCATCACATTCGTAATTGTCTAATACATTATTCATCGTCTTTACCTCCGTGTACGTCGTCTAATTCCGGGTGGGTGGTACGTTGCTCTAATAACCACATGATGTTCCATGCCGCCGCCACTAGATGATCTTCGTCGTCCCATCCTAAAAACCACTTAACTAAGTGTCTAATTCCGGAGTCAAAGAAACTGTGGTAGGGGATTCCTTTACGGACATTCCCCTCACCATATTTAATTGCTCCACGTTCACAATGCTTTGATAACTCTATAATCGCGTTCCACGGTAAAAGGTCGTTTCGACCTTTCCCCGTACTCAAATCCCTTACCGCTCCGGTAGTAAATCGTGTTCTATCCCCACTATCTTTTATTTCACTCATTCTCTTTGACCTCCTGCCTATTTCCATATCGTGACGCTTGTGTTCTCAAGGTTGCTAGGCGTTTCTTGTAATCTTCAAGATATACAAACTGTAACGCCGCCATAACGAGGTCACTATCAAACTCTAACTTCGTATGGTCATCCGACAAAGTGGCATTGGACAGAAGATTGTCTATGAGCAGCCGGTATTTACAATTTTCATTTTTGATCTGCGAGTATGCCCCGGTGGATAGTAGAACAGTATTTACTTCTGCTGACATTTGATAACCTCCCTCATTTCTGCGTTAAGCTCTTTCAATCTTGCTTTAAGTGCGTGATAATTGCCCCAATCAAGAAAATCGGCTTGCTCCGCGTAGTAAATTTCCAACTTAATATCGTCGATTTCATCTTGGATTTCCTGCATATCTCTCATGTTAATTACCTCCTAAATGGGTATTTTGTGTGAGGAAACATTTGTCTTTAAAGTTAGTCCGGTAATATACCAATATCCGTTTGATTTTTGAGGGTGAAAACCAAGGAAGGACAATTCGGAATAAAACGTTGTACTTCCCATCGGCTTGTATCGGTTTTCCTCTTTCATGCACCATTGACGATATGCGGTATATAAATCACCCCGGGTGGTGCGATTATTTGGGTCTATTTCGCAGGATTCATCTAAGAAACAACCAATACGGTCGTGTATTTTACGGTAGTTTTCCGTAGCAATTCTTACTTGCTCCGGGACTTGCAAACCATTCTCTATGTAGTCTCTACAACCGTCAAAAAGCCATTTAAGAATCGTAGGTCTATTTTCCTTTGCGGCGAATATCTCTTTTAAATCCTTATCCTGCTCGTTTTCATCAAAGTGCCTATCAAACTCTATTACCCAAATTCGATTGGAGGAGAAAACGGTATCGTCTGTTACCGCCGGTAGGTGGTTTGTATTGAGCCATAAGGTAAATTGTGGAATAAAGCTAAACGCGGATTCGTAAAGGTCTCGGGTTACTAAAGTGTCTCGACCGGTTAATGTTTTCATATTCGCCGCGTCAAGTCTTACTTCTTTGGCTGACTCTGCCATCGTTACAAATCGTGTACCTACAAGTTTTGCTAACATGGGTTGAGCGGAATTAAAGTCTGCCGTTTTTCCGTTTGGTTTCTCACACACAAGCTCGTTTGGAGCGGTATCTGCGTAGTCACTTCCTAATACGGTTTCGATGGTACTAAAGAGAGTACCTTTGCCGTTTCGAGTTGTGCTACCGTATGCCATGAACATACATTCTTCACGGTTTACACCTAAGAGAGAATAGCCTAAAGCTCTTTGTAAAAACTTGGCTTTTTCTTTATCACCGTTCATAATCTCGTCAATGAATTTCTCCCAACGATGACAAACGGGCGTTGTAAAATCCGGGAGAGAACACGACGACGTTTTAGTTACGTTGTAGTCCCGGATATTTGTTACGATTTCTCCGGTTTTTAAATCATAAGCATTGGCAGGAGTATTAAAGATATAAGGGTTAGAATCCATTTCAAAGAGATTCATACGAACCTTTGTTTGTAACACCTTTAGTAAATTTTTCATGGGATAATACTTGCGAATGGATTTAATGTACTTTCCATACTCCTTTACAAATTCGTCATCCGGGTTTATAAATTCGATTTCCTTACAATATAGAAGCAGGAGATTGAGTAGAGTTTCTAACATATCATAGATAACACCATCTTCGTTTTGCACTCGCCAACAACCGTCCCATATATACCATCTACCCTTTTGTGGACAGAATCGAATAGAATCGTCGTATATATCAGACATAAGAGTAGATGTTCCTATGTCATCCCACGTATACACCGGTGAGGTGTGAGGTTTAAGAGACATAAGACGGGAGAGTATTGCTGACATGGATTCATCCTCTAGCACCGTATTGCTATGCTCTAATCGGTAATATTCATCATTCATTTAATGATTCCTCCTAAACAACAATATGAGCTTGCTTACACGGGTACATTTCGTGACACCCGTGTTCTCGTACACACATCGGTACGAGTTGGTTTTTAAATTCCGGGCAAACCGCTAGGACTTCACGACACATTTTGAAAACCACTTGTTGTGTCTCGAAAGACGCTTGATTGCAAAGTCTCTTATTTGCAATAGTGATAAGCTCCTCGGCGTTCATATCCCAAATCATTGAGATCATTTCGTCTTGTCTAGCAGCGTTTCGGTCGTACTCGCGTTGTCTGTCGTTTCTCTGACTTCTCACATACGGTTGTGCGTGAATATGTCTTACGAGGTGAACCGATACCCAATACGGACACTCGATATAGAAACCAAAATTCAATCTACGGATGGGAGAGTGTCTAGCGGTTAAAATCTTTTCTTTCCATTCCTCCGTCGGAGGAGTTTTGGCTTCTAGTCCTACGGTAACTAAAGCTCTTTGTTTTACCTTTAACCAATCATCGTCGGTTGGGTAATCGAGCAATTTTACGTCAATCATTTTTTACTTCCTCTCTAAGTTTTCTTATTAAATACTCCGGGTTTAAATTTGTCAGTTGCGCATACCACGGGGAGAAGAAAAAGTGTTCAATATCATTCATAACTACTTCCGGCGGTACACGCTCGACCTTACGGTTACTTAATGCTTTCATATAATCTTCGGCGGCACATTTTACGATTCCTATAGCGAGTTTCTGCGCTCCTTTATCGTTTATCTTTTGTATTTCGTTACACTCATACATATTGTTTGTAACTCTCCTTTACTTAGCGGTGGGTCACAAGCAACAGAATTGCAATAGAGTAATTCATCGTAAATCTGTGACTTGCTATAACCTAAATTGTGTAAGATTCCTGCTAGGGAAGTGAGACAAATATTTCTACTCCCGGACGGGATTCTTGGATAAACCGGTCTTAATTTAATTCTTCCTGCTTCTAAAGGATTCTCCCAAATAGGAGTGTAGATTCTGTCTACGGTTTCGCGCTCTTTAGATTCTCTGCTTTCCGGGAAGTATGCTTCTAAAACATAGTCGATTGCTTCTTGATTTTCGATAATGTCATCGTAAAGAACGACGTCCCCGGTCATAATAAAGAATCTAGCGGCTTTATAAATCTCTACTCCTGCGAGATTATTTTTACCCTTAAAAGGTATGTCCCCTCGTAGTAGGATATGAAATCCACGACCGCTTTTTGACTTTTCGGTGTAACTCTTACAATGGCGAATTATGTCTGCTCCTAAAGGAGTGATAAAACCGTCCTCGTCATATCCCGCGTCAATATCAATTCCGACAATGCCGTTGTCATTAAATACGAACCCGGCGTAGTCATAGTTTCCTGCTTCTACGGATTCTGTAGCGGCTTGAAACGTAGACCACGTTGCCGGGTTAGTAGAGCTTGCGGCTTCCGGCATATACGCTTTCATGGGGACTTTTCGATCGTTGTAAGCGCACACCCATTGATTCAGTTGTTTTAATTCTTGTGGGATTTTTTGATAATTCATTAGATTAGTCCTCGCTCTTTTGCGACTTGTCTTTCCAACTCGGAAATGAGTTTCCATACCGTCTGCTGCTTGATACCGGTACGAGCTGATACGTCAAATACGTTCTCCGCGATAGTGCCACCCTCGTTATAGACAAAATAGAAAATGTCCCGGTCGCTTTCTGAAAATCTATCGAATACCGTTTGACAACATTTCCAATTTTGTCTATCAATCACACTCTTAAAAGTGGGTTCGGGGTGTCTAGCGTAGAAGCGTAAGCAATGATTCACATAATCGGAATAGTAGCTTCGCATTATTTCTTACCTTTCCTGCGTAAACTTTTTACCGGGGTTTCGATAAACTCACCCTCGAAGAAATAGGTATCGTCTACGGCAATGGGATAGTGCGGGTTCGGACTATCCTTTGTGATTTTTCCTTTTTCGCAGATTGATAAAGCAGAAGCGGCGGTCATTTTGGATAACACAAGGTCTTTCCCGGTTCTCATAAGAAAAGAAACTTCATCGTGCATAATCTGTAATTTATAGTCCATACTAAATCCTCCTAAATTCCTAAGATATGACTTGCGTACATATCCGCGTGGTGAGTCCAAAGAACATTTGCATAATTATTCACGGCACGTGTATAAAATGACCATTCGTCTTTTTCTGTAAAAGCTCCCATATGGTATCTGATACACATTACTTCTTCTTCGGTGAGTTTCATGTGACTTGCTAAAAGCATTACTGATTTATCACCATGCCCGGATAAGTCTGTATTTTTGTTATACTCATACACCGGAGTTTCGTACTCCACACCTAGACCGGGTTTCTTTTCGATGTAGTTATCAATCTTGCATAAGTCGTGAAATAAACCTACGATCACCGGACTTTCCGGGCGTTGCCATCTTAGCCGGTTATTCGTTGTGAATAAGCACAACGCCGTACATACTTCTAAGCTATGGTCGAATAACCCGCCCTCATAATTTCCGTGGTACTTTGTACTAGCAGGAGCGGTAAAGAAACCGTGGTTAATTAAATACTCTCTAAACTCTTTGGTTATAAAATGATGTGTCAATGCGTCAAAGATTTCTAAACGTTTTTCCAATTCCATGATTTTTCCTCTCTCTTTAGATACCCGGTATTCCCACCTATATTTCCGGGTTACCCCAAAACCTCATTTACTCAATAGCGGTTCTTTGTTCTTTTTGTGTGCGAGGGTATAGCTTTTCTTAGCTTAAAAGACTATCTAAGTCTAAACCGCTTTTAGTTGCCGGCGCGGTAGCCGGGGCAGGAGCAGGAGTAGCGTTCTCGCGTCCTAAAGTAAGAGCTTTCTCACACGGAGTTTCTACGAAACCACTTGCCGGAGATTTGTCGCCTAAATTAGCAAAAGTAACCGTCTTGGTAGGGTCATTTCTGTTAGGCTGAACGGTGTGTACGACCTCTGCTTCAACGTAGCAATTTAAAAGCTCCTCCGGGTCAATGTCCGTTCTGCTAAAGTCGTTAATGCAATTCTTAGCAAAGAATGAAAATGCGTTTAATGCACCCTCGTTTGCTTCTCCGTTTGCGTTCTTGAGAGAAAATCTCTCTTGGATGGTCTGTCCTTTTGCATTTACGAGTTTGACAATCAACTTGCCAAACGTTTCGTCGTAAGATACATCATAGACACGGAAGATGTGTTTTCCCTCCGGGATGATAGTAAAGCCGCTTGTTAAAGGTATTCTAGCCATTTGTTTAGTCCTCCTTGGAATTGATTTCTTTATTTGTAAAACGATAGGTGGTCTCTGTCTTACTGAATTTCTCGTAAAGACCGGCTTCTTTGAGAGCTTTATCGTCTACTTTTGTGCTTACGGACTTTGCTAAAGTCCAAACGTACCGGCTACCGGATAAGGTGACCGATTTATCTCCCTCACGGAATTGTGAAGTAGCATACTCTTTGAGTTGCTTTTTGAGAGCGTCAAGTCTTTTCGTCTTATCTTTGATAAGAGCGTCATGCTTATTGATTTCATCCTGCAAGGTATCAACCTCTGCGAGTAGAGCAGCAATGTCTGTCTCCGGGTTCAAGTTATTAGTACGGAGAGCTTTTAAAATTTCTGCGTCTTTCTTCTCGTCAAAATCCGGGGAGATACCGGTAAGAACATGGTCGCTCCACCATTTCTTAGCGATCTCAATTTTCTCTTTGAAATCCGGGTATCTTTCCGATACCTTAAACTCAACCGTGATAGTATTTTTGGCGGTCGGTACAAATTTCTCCGGTGCTTTATAATCGTCATCCTCTAGGAATGAGCAAATCATAATTACATCGTCTACACCTAAGAGATAGGCGTATAAAGCCGCTTGCAAAGCGTAATACTCGGGAACATCGTTCTTCCAATCTTCGGAACGTTTTGTGGTCTTAAACTCCAACACCGTGTCCGGTTTTCCATCTTCAAATAAGAGAGAGTCCCACATTCCACCAAAGATGGGTGTGTCTCCGAAGAAGTCACCGTAGGTTTTCTTAAAATAATCTGCTCCGTAAATATCCGTAGGAGTTTTGAGATTATCCATAACGTAGGCGTTCTTCATATACTCAATCTGCTTAGATTCGATTGCTTTACCCGCAAGAGTGTAAATCGTGTCCTCGAAAGGTTCTTCATAAGTACGGGTTACCGCACACCAAACCTCAAAATCTGTTGACCAACGATTTACTCCTAACACCGCACCAAAACGTGTTCCGGTGAGTTTTTTAGGCTTCTTAGGTGGGTCAACTTCAATGTGTTTATCTACCCATTTCATTTTCTTTCCTCCTTAATCATTAGTGCGACATAGCCGCAAGTCTTACAACGACCCACCGGGTCTTGCGCTAGAGGTTTATTCTCTAGCACAAGCCCTTTTGTGGCTTCGTCCCCGTCCCAAAGTTTCGTACCGCAATTAGTACACCGGAAACCATTTGCAATAATGCTAGGTTTCCATACCATGCAGGATGGATAAATAACGGGGTTATTCATTTGCTCCCTCCTGCAACATTGCTGAAATTGCGGTGAGAATTTTCTCGCACTCTGCCTTAGAAATCTTAGTAAAGGCTTCGGTTTCTACCGCGATCTTTGCTACCATTTCTTCTTTCTCCGGTTTAGCATTTACTAATTTCTTTAATGCAGATTTAAGTTGTTTAATCTGTAAATCAGAAGCGTTACCGTCCGGGGAAGTTAATTCCTCTTTTACTTCTTTTCTTTCTGCGGGAGTAGCAGGAACAGTAGTAGGCTTGGGCGTCTCCTGCGTTACCGGTTCGGTAGTAGGTTCGATAGAATCTGCTTCGACAATATCCAAAGCTACCATGTAGAGGTATCTTCTAAGGTATGTCTGCGCTCCACCCAATGCTTGTACCGGGTTGATTGCTTTGTTTTCCAACGGGTATCGCATGGGAGTTGTAAATAAAATCGTCTCCTCCGGGTTGTCGGTATTTACGATGGTCATTGTGGCTTGCTCCTCTGTAAAGGACACAAGTCCGATCAAACCTAAGTCTGTAAAGATTGACGTTGCCGCCGGTACAATATCTGCTAACTCAAAATAGGTGTACTGAATCTGAAAATTCTTTCCGCTTTTGGACGCTCCTTTTTCTAAGAACGCCTTACGCGCGGAGAGAAGTTTCTGATAAACATTAGTTGGTTTAGTTGTAGCCATATTTTTATGACCTCCTTTTAATTTCTTCTCGGGTTTAATACCCTTAAAATCGTTGACTCTCTTTTTAGCCATTTCGATATAAAAAGATTTATCAATGTCTGCTATAGAGAGTTTGTTGTCGTTGTCGATAATGCAATGTTCGGGTAAACTGTCTATTTTCGCTTCGCTATCGTCTGCGGCTTTTACCTTATGTAATTTGCCGTATCTTTCGTCCGATGTAGCATAAACTCGATTTACCTTTTGGACGGGTATTTTTTCACCGTCTACGATATGATAGGATTCTTTGTATTTAGCACCGGCTTTTGCAATCATTTGAAATTGTGATAGATCATTGCAATTTTCGATGGTTTCTTCTACCGGAGTGCCGTTTACAAAATATTCTTTTAAAGCGGTAGCAACTATCACGGCGTTGTTATTGACATTAAAAGCTCCTGCTTTGGCAATACCTTTGACTAGGTAACCACCTTTGCACTTGACCGCCCCGGAGGGTTGTATCTCAACGTAATTGTTTACGTCTTTCTGTGCGATTTTTACTACGGTATCTTCCTCTAGGTCGAATTTGGTACGACTTTGCCATTCCTTGCAGATTTCATCAAAAATGGGATAGTAGTCTTTGTGAAACTCAACCATAATACCGTCGGTATTTAATTGGACTACTCGTAAATCCGGGATGGTATTGTATAGGTGAATCGACAACTCTAATAAATAAAGCTGACCGCTTATACATACCGACCGTCCCATGAGAGGGTCGTAAAGGTCGTTATACCTATTAAGCGTTGCCCCGTAGGTCGTATTACATACGAGCTTTAAGGCGTTTGCCGTAGTAGTATCACCGGACGCTTTCGCTTTCATACGGGTGTCTAATACATCTTCATAAATCTTCGGTGACGGAATGTTTCTACTCGTATAACCGTTGATTGTGCATAAATGGGGATAGTAACTTCCAACGTCTTGATTTCTGATAATTCGTCCGTCGTCTGATTCTTCCCAAAGATAATTAGGTATAGCTCCGTGAATCCCTCCGTAACCTAGGCGTACCGGACACTCACCGATGTGAATATCCAATTTCTCGGAAAAGAGGTCTTTGTCCGATATGGTTTCGTCGTACATTCGATTAAAGAAATCAAATACTTCTTGGGGTATGTGTTCCTTTAACAGATTGTCCGGGTACTTATATTGCCTTTCGTCATCGTGCGGTTTAGCACTAGCTTTAAGTAATGCCGCCGTAAGTTTGGCATTTGTCATACTCATAGCTTTTACCGGTTCGATTCCTGCGAGTTTTCCAATGTCAAGTTTGGTCTGTAAGTAACCTTTACGGAGTTTGATAATCTGCTCCGTAGCGTCTACATCGTGCTTACAATAGAAGATAGTCTGCTCGATTTCTTCCGGGGTAAGAGGACGGTCTATGTTAAAATCCACCTCCGTTTCTCTAATATCCATCCCTAAATGCCCCTCGATAGCTTTAAGTGATAATCCTTGCTGCATATCATCGCGAATATCCACATTATTAAATTTGGTATAGTAGTTTTGAATAATGGGGTATTCCCAACCTTGATTTCCTGCAATGAGATAATCGTTAAGCTCTTTTAAGTCATTTGGGGATAAATCGAGGACAATTCCTTTGATGATAAATTGGTCATATGCCTTAGTATTAAAGCCGATGTAGACCGTTTCATCATTCACACA
>JAZQQI010000063.1:0-67795 GCA_045628965.1 Lachnospiraceae bacterium
CCCTAAGATCTGTTTCAGAATTAAAGATTTCTCCATCATTATATTCTTTTTATTTCTTTTTACAAACCCCAGATATGATTTTTCAATGCCGCTATCTTTTTTATCTGCGGATACGGAATACTATAGATTGGCATATCCGCCATTACGCCAAGTCTTTTTCTGTTTGCATTTTCCATTCGAATCATATCGGTTGCGGTATATATTACTTCCTCAGCACCCGCAGCCTGTTTCATTTCCTTCTTCTGAAATCTTACCAATTCAAGCATGTCACCCTGGTTTTGTCGGTAAATCCTTAACCGTGACATCTTATCAGCTCCGGTTCTACACCATCCGAGAGGACGAGAACTCATTCTATCTGCATATACGTGACTGACATGTCCTTCTGCCGAACAGCGCACGTTTGTATCATGCGATTTCATCGACAGCATTATTCCTGACCAATTGCCCAATATATAAGCCTTTGCGTGCTCAACTGCTTTGCACTTTGTTTCTTTATCCGTAACAGCAATAATCTTTTCAAATACTTCTTCCGCCATCCATTTCTTCTTTTTATGGATAGCTCTGTATATTTCACTTCTGGCATCATCAGCTGAATCTTCTAGATGTGATGTCGCCGCAATGATATATTTGTGCATATGATATTTATCCAAAGCAAACTTTGACCTGGGAATTATTTTTTCGCCGGTACGAATCCATGTAGCACCATCACCGTTTATATAAATCCTATCTATTTTCTCTATATCATATGCTTCGTTAAGATAATCAAGAACTTCTGTCCAAAGTTTATTTATAGCTTCGGGGCCATCATATACACCACCAAAATATTTAGTATTTATTAGTTTCGGACGTCCTTCGTCATCTGTATCAACGCCCTCATATACATAGACTATTCTTGGCATAACGGTATTTATACGTGGCTTTTTAATGTCGCCCTTTTGTTCCAGGTACTGAAGTGATACATGATCTTCATCTGCATCAATATAAAGAGTCTTCAGTTCTTTCTTTTCGTCTGTCTTAAGGGTTGGAAACTCCAAGCTGTGAAGTTTGTTCATGACAGCTTCTTTGCTGATTGCATCCCCACTTATACTGGCGTTAGCACCACCTTTTCTGTAGCTGCTTTCAGAAGCTTCCGCAAGTATTCTTGCCTCCGCGTCTTCGGTTATCCTAGCATGATGTTCTAATCCCATCAGTTGATCCAGCAGATAGCAGCTTTCTCCTGTAGCGACATTTTTAAAAAGAGTTTTATGATATACGACCTCGCCAAGACTTGTAATCAATGATGTTTCATCTTTGCGAACTATATACCAACCTTTACGCAGTTCCTTTCTTTTTCGAAGCAGTTCATCATATGATTCCCATTCTTCGGCAATAATACTGCATCCAAGTTTGGTAACTTCATCAGTTACTCCGTACACCATCTCTGCAATCTTGGTCATATCTTCCGTATATGAGCCGAAAATATTTGTAAGATTATTAACTCCATTTACACCAAACTGTTGTATACTATTAATCATGAAAGCACCCTCCTTTGGATATTTGGTTTGGTCACCTTAATCCTAACACAGGATCTCGGTGCTTTCTTTATGTCTATTTAATTTTCCTACAAAAACTTTACCCTACGTTGTTGCAATAAAACACAATATATGGTATTTTTAAATAGTTTTACGGAGGTGATTATGAAAAATAAAACATTATGTATGCTGTCATCCGCTTTAATCTGTTCAATTATGCTTACAGGTTGCGGAAAATCAAAATACGATTACGATGCTTATAAAAAAGAAGTGAACGAACTTTACGACAGCATTGCAATAGCGAACACAAAATTAAACGAAATCCAAATATATTCCGAGGAATCAAGAGATGAGTTTTTTGAAGATATTTCAAATTTAAAATCGGCATTCGATGATTTTTCACAAATTGAAGCTCCGACGGAATTTAAGAATTGCACAGAACTTGCAAAAAATGCATATTCGCTTTTAAACGAAAGTGAAGACTATTTTCATGATGCGTTAGACGGCGAGTATGATGAAGAAAGTTATTTGAACGGAGTAAATCATTTCAATGAAGTTGTAACATGCGTAAACTATATGGGAATGATACTTCAGGGAAAAGAAATCGAGACAGAAAGCAATTCATAAATTATAATAAACTAAAAATTAACAATAAAAAAAATCCTGTCTTTTCAGACAGGATTTTCTTATATCAAAATTAATCTTTAAACCAGTTTGCTTTGCCGATAACGGGAAGCTCAGGATCTTCGTCGCCCTTACATACTTTGACAAGACCGATGATTCCGAAAACAAGTGAAACAATAGGTCCAAGGCCGATAACAACTGAACCAGCAATGCTGATGATAGCCAATAAAAGACCTGTTGTAAGCTGTCTGCCTCCAACAACTTCCTTCTTGCCTGCTAAAAATGCGATTAACCAGCCAATCCATCCTAAGAAAAGAATGTTTGAAGCATACATGATAATTAAAGCAGTTTTCTTATCCATCTCAGTAATTCCTCCTAAATTAATAATTGTGTTGCCAACCAACTAAAAATACTATACCTTGTATTAATGTTAATGTCAACTAAATATTAAGTTTTTTTAAAAATATTATAATAATTCTTTTTAACCGCCTCTCATAACAGAGAGACGGTTAAATTATTATCCTAGAACTTTCCTGCCTTTGCAGCTTCTTCGATAGAAACAGCTGTTGAAACAGTCATACCAACCATAGGGTTGTTACCTGCACCGATAAGACCCATCATTTCAACATGAGCGGGAACAGATGATGAACCTGCAAACTGAGCACCAGAATGCATACGACCCATTGTATCTGTCATACCGTATGAAGCAGGGCCTGCAGCCATATTGTCGGGATGAAGTGTACGTCCTGTACCACCGCCTGAAGCAACTGAGAAATACTTCTTGCCTGCTTCGATTCTTTCCTTCTTATATGTACCTGCAACGGGATGCTGGAATCTTGTGGGATTTGTTGAGTTACCTGTGATAGATACGTCAACATTCTCTTTCCACATGATAGCAACGCCTTCGCAAACATCGTTTGCACCATAGCAGTTAACCTTTGCTCTGGGTGAATTAGCATCTTTTGAGTAGCACTTTCTTGAAACTTCCTTAACAGTGTTTGTATAAGGATCGTACTCTGTCTCAATAAATGTAAATCCATTGATTCTTGAAATAATCTGTGCTGCATCTTTTCCAAGACCGTTAAGAATAACTCTTAAGGGTTTCTGACGAACTCTGTTAGCTTTCTCAGCAATACCGATAGCACCCTCAGCTGCAGCGAATGACTCATGACCTGCAAGGAATGCGAAGCACTCTGTATCTTCTTCAAGAAGCATCTTTCCTAAGTTACCGTGTCCTAAACCAACCTTACGTGTATCTGCAACAGAACCGGGAATACAGAAAGCCTGAAGTCCGATACCGATTGCAGCAGCTGCATCTGCAGCTTTACGGCAGCCCTTCTTAATAGCGATAGCTGCGCCTACAGTGTAAGCCCATTTAGCATTTTCAAAGCAAATAGGCTGAATGCCTTCAACAAGATGATAAACATCAATGCCTGCAGCATCACAAATATCTTTACATTCTTCGATAGATGAGATTCCATACTCCTTAAGTGTAGCAAGGATTTGCGGCTCTCTTCTTTCATATGATTCAAATAATGCCATTTTTAATTCCTCCTTACTTTACTTCTTTGTCTGTTCTGGGATCGATAATCTTAACAGCATCTGCGACACGGCCGTACTGACCGCAAGCCTTTTCGTAAGCTGTTGCAGGATCGTCGCCCTTCTTGATGAAGTCCATCATCTTACCAAAGTTAACATACTGATATCCGATGATTTCATCGTTCTCATCCAAAGCAATACCTTTAATATATCCGTCTGTAAGTTCAAGATATCTGGGTCCCTTTGCAAGTGTTCCGTATGTTGTACCGATCATTGTACGTGTTCCCTTACCAAGGTCTTCAAGACCTGCACCGATGGGAAGTCCGTCTTCTGAGAAAGCTGACTGTGTACGACCGTAAACAATCTGTAAGAAAAGCTCTCTCATTGCTGTGTTGATAGCGTCACAAACAAGGTCTGTATTCAAAGCTTCAAGGATTGTTCTTCCGGGAAGAATTTCAGCTGCCATAGCTGCTGAATGAGTCATACCCGAGCAACCTAAAGTCTCAACCAAAGCTTCCTGGATAATACCGTCTTTTACGTTAAGAGAAAGCTTGCAAGCTCCCTGCTGAGGTGCACACCAGCCAACACCGTGTGTATAACCGGAAATGTCAGTAACATCTTTTGCCTTTACCCATTTAGCCTCTTCGGGGATAGGTGCACAACCATGGTTTACACCCTGAGTAACAGGACACATTTCTTCAACTTCTTTTGAATAAATCATGTTGAAAACTCCTTTCAGAAATATAGTATTTTAAACCACAAAAATTATTTTCTCATAAATACCGCCAAAATTCAATAGTTAAATCCTTAACAATTAGCATAAATATAAGAAAAATTATTGCCTCAATTTATTTATTTTTAATTACAACTTCATCCTTGTTTTTGTAAATGGAATTCTCGGGAATAACGCCTCTTACGCAACTTGTTGGATAAATGTTGGAATTTCTTCCTATAACCGTACCGGGATTAAGAACCGAGTTGCATCCGACTTCCACTCCGTCACCAAGCATCGCACCGAATTTTTTGAGACCGGTCTCGTAATTCTCTTCGCCTTTAACAACAACAAGAGACTTATCGCTTTTTACATTAGATGTAATGGAGCCTGCCCCCATATGAGACTTAAAGCCAAGTACGGAATCGCCTACATAATTGTAATGAGGAACCTGAACATTATTAAAAAGAATAACATTTTTAAGTTCTGTAGAGTTACCGACTACGCACTTCTTTCCGACCAAAGCATTGCCTCTTACAAAAGCGCCGGGTCTTACTTCCGTTTCGGCATCGATAATGCAGGGACCTGCAATGTAATTGTTCGGATAAATCTTAGCAGTCTTATGAATCCAAACATTCTCGCTTACCTCATCAAATTCATCCTTCGGAAGCTTGGGACCGATTTCAAGAATAAAATCTTTAATCAAAGGAAGAACTTCCCAAGGATAAGTCTTTGATTCAAGAAGCTCTTTTGCTCTTGTTTCGTTTAAATCAAAATAAAGCTCGCTGATTTTGACTTTTTTCATCTTTTTACCTCTTATTTAAGGACATATGTCCGTTAATTTTTATAGAATTGCGAAATATATCTGTAACGTTGGTTTAATTTGTTTCTAAAGTCTTTATTTTTGACTTCATTTGTATAATCAGTAACATATTTAACAAGTTTTTCAAGATACTCTTCTTCCTTAACCTCGCCGTCGGCAACCATTGTAAGTCCTTTTTCCCAGCTTGCCGTAAGTTTGGGATGAAGAAGGGACGGAATCGAAATATATACCGTATCATTAATCATTTCTCCAAGAAGCGTAGGCGTAATAATCTGCGTTTTCTTGTTAAGATTAAGGTATCCGTTGTTAAAAAGTTTTGTCAATATTCCCGCCCTTGTCGCACTTGTACCGATACCGGAGCCTTTAAGTTGCGCTCTTAATTCTTCATCATCAATCTGCTGGCCGGCACTTTCCATTGCAAGAATCATGCTTCCGGAATTATAACGTTTGGGCGGCGAAGTTTCGCCTTCTTTGATATCAATATCCGTAAAAGAAATCGTTTCGCCCTTTTTGAGTCTCGATAAAGCATCCAAAACGGAATCATCACACTTAATATCTTCTGCTTCTTCGCCTTCTTTATTCTCGGCATCTTTCTCTTCTTTCTTCTTTATGAAAGAAAATTGAGTGATTTTAAGATATCCTTCTTCTTTAAGAACTTTAAATGACGAGAAAAATTTCTCACCGTTTCTTTCCGTAACAAGAGAAACCTTTTCATAAACGGCAGAATCCAAGAAAATTCCGATAAAACGGCGACATATCACTTCATAAATATGAAGACAGGTATTGTCCAGTGTTTTTAAATTCGAAAATCCCTGACCTGTAGGAATAATTGCATAGTGATCGGTAATCTGTTTATCATTCGTATATTTTGTGGAACCGATTTTTTTGTAACTTCCGGATTCGAAAATCTCCGAAACAGCCTCTTTATATAACGGGTGTTCAGCCAAACCTTTAAGATTCTTATGAATCTCTTTGGCAACAGCACTTGAAAGAACTCTTGCATCAGTTCTCGGATACGTCACAAGTTTTTTCTCGTAAAGTTCCTGAATATAATTAAGAGTCTGGTCGGGATTAATCTTAAAAATCTTCGAGCAGTCATTTTGCAAATCCGCAAGGTTATAAAGAAGCGGAGGATTCTTCTTTTCCTTTTTCTTTTCTATCTGAAAAACTTTTAAATCCTTTGTGTCATCAAATGAAGTAATAAAATCTATGCACTCTTTTGCATCTTCTTCTTTCTTAAAACCGTTTTCCTTGTAAAGTTTGGGTGATTCAAAATACTTTGAACCTTCAACAGCTTTAAATTCGCCCTCAAATTTAAAATCACCCAAATTAAGTTCTGCGATTACTCTGTAAAAAGGAGTTTTAACAAAATCTCTTATTTCTCTTTCCCTGTTTACAACCATGCCGAGAACGCATGTCATAACACGTCCGACGCTTATGACACTTTTGTCGGCCTTAAGAAAATCTTTGATTCCGTATCCGTATCTTAATGTCAAAGCTCTCGAGAAATTAATGCCCATAAGATAATCTTCTTTTGCGCGAAGATATGCGGCATCGGCAAGATTATCATACTCCGACAAATCTTTTGCCTCTTTTATTCCTCTTTGAATTTCTTCTTCCGTCTGCGAATCAATCCAAACGCGAAATCTCTTTTTTCCTGTAACATTGGCTTGTTGTTCGACAAGTCTGTAAATATATTCACCTTCACGTCCGGAGTCGGTGCACACATATATTCTGTCTACATCGTCTCTTGTAAGGACACCTTTTACTATATTAAATTGTTTTGAAACCGATGATATAACCTGATATTTATATTCAGACGGAACAAACGGAATCGTATCAAAAGACCATTTCTTAAGATTAGGATCGTATTCTTCCGGATAACTCATATTGACAAGATGACCGACACACCATGTAACTATGCTTTTCTCACCTTCCATATATCCGTCTTGATTTTTATAATTATCTTTGATCGCCTTGGCAAATTCTTTGGCAACCGATGGTTTTTCGGCAATAAATACTGCTTTGCCCATTAATTCTCCTATAAATTGCAAATATCAATAAAAAAAACTTCTTTATCCGACAGGTTTTCTTTCAATTCGTCGGTAAATCCGTTCTTTGCAAAAAGATACAGATAATCGGCTCTGATTCCCGCTTCTTTTAAGCAGTAATCGAACCATTCATACTCTGTAACATCCATTGCTTCGTTGTTAAGGGCACAATAAGCGCAAAGAATGTTTCTCTTTGAATCTTTTCCTATGTAATGAATAGTGCCGGCTTTTCCTATCCACTCACCGGATTTGACTATATCCAAAGGAAGTTTTCCTTTTTTATTCAGAAGTTCCAAATATTCTCTGCAAACATACGGTATGCCGTTTTTGAGGTAATCCGACAAATTGTCTTCAATAAACATATCGTAATATTTTTCCGGCTTCATCAACAAAAGATTAGTTTCATAAGGATAAATAAATCTGTACCAAAAATGCACTATCGGATTTGAAATACGATAAACTCCCTTCATAGTGTTTTCAACGCCGGGAGTATCAAAGCTCGAAACTTTTTCAACTATATCAAGACTCATAAGATTCTTAAGATACACACTGATTTTTGCTCTTGAAAATCCGGTATGGACAAAAATATCATTAAGTTTCGTATGACCGTTTGCAAGGCAATAAAGAATGGTACCGTAAACATTCACTTCACGTAAATGTTCCAAAATGACTTCATTTCCGACATTTCTGAAAATTCCGCCTTCGGAAAGAAAGTTTTTGATTATGTTTTCTCTCAAAGACGCTTCTATGTCGAAATAATGATAAAACGCCACATTACCGCCGAGAAGCGAATATAAATCCATACATTTTGCAGTATCGTTGGAATTAAAGCAAATTACCGTATCTAAGAAAGACACGGGATGAATTTTTAAAATACCGCCGATGGAAAGAGCATTTTTGCCGATTTTTTCGACAAAAATATTTTCAACATATCTCGTATCATGCGATACAAGAAGAATCATGAAACGATTGTCATATTTATTTACTTTTAAAAACGTAAAAATATTCTCGATATAAGAATCATCTGCTTTGAAACAATTCTCAAAATCATCAAGAATCAATACGTATTTTTCGGTTTTATGTTTATCGGATACTTTATCAAGAATATCGATGAAATCAGGGAATTCATTATCGAATTGAAATCCCTTTAATGACAAATCTTTAGAAACCAGATAATTTATCTGTCGAAGTCCCGCTTTGGGACATTTGATTAAAACGAATTTTTTATCTTTGACAAACTCACGCCACAAAGACGTGGTACCAACTCCGGGAACCCCGTACAAAGTCACAAGTGCCCCGGTATCCTGATTAAATATTTTATTCAAATATTCAATTTCAGCATTTCGTCCTATTATCATTATTTACCCCATATACACCTAATCATATATGTATCGGACATGAAAAACACATGTCCGATACAAATTTAATTTATTTTGCCTGAATATAACCCTGTGCTTTAAGAAGTTCTGCGCAAAGAACTGCACCGCCGGCTGCACCTCTTACAGTATTGTGAGAAAGACCTACAAACTTCCAATCATAGATTGAATCCTCGCGAATACGTCCGACTGAAATGCCCATTCCTCTTTCGTAATCAACATCAAGTGTTACCTGAGGTCTGTTGTCTTCTTCAAGATACTGAATAAACTGCTTGGGAGCAGAAGGAAGATTAAGTTCCTGAGGAAGTCCCTTAAATTCAACTAATTTCTGAATAAGCTGTTCTTTTGTGGGTTTCTTTTTGAACTTAACAAAAGCTGCGGCTGTATGTCCGTTGAGAACGGGAACTCTGATGCACTGGCTTGTAATCTTAATGTCATCTGCAGGCTTAATTACGCCGTCTTCAACTTTACCCCATATTCTCAAAGGCTCTTTTTCAGACTTCTCTTCTTCTCCTCCGATGTATGGAATAATATTACCTTCCATTTCGGGCCAATCCTTAAATGTCTTTCCTGCACCGGAAATTGCCTGATATGTCGTTACGATTACTTCATAAGGCTCAAATTCTTTCCAAGCTGTAAGAACGGGTGCGTATGACTGGATTGAGCAGTTGGGTTTAACTGCGATAAATCCTCTCTTTGTTCCGAGTCTCTTCTTCTGATCGTCGATGACTTTCATATGTTCGGGATTGATTTCGGGAACAACCATAGGAACATCGGGTGTCCATCTGTGAGCTGAGTTATTTGAAACAACAGGTGTTTCAGCCTTAGCATAAGCTTCCTCAATAGCTCTGATTTCATCTTTTGTCATATCTACAGCCGAGAAGCAGAAATCAACCTGAGCTGAAATTGTCTCAACTTCATTAACATCATAAACAATCATATCTTTAACAGCTTCGGGCATAGGAGTTGTCATTTTCCATCTGTCGCCGACAGCATCTTCATATCTTTTGCCCTTTGAACGGGGAGATGCCGCAATCAAAACAACTTCAAACCAGGGATGATTTTCAAGAAGAGAAATAAATCTCTGTCCTACCATTCCTGTGCCGCCTAAAATACCAACACGTAATTTGTCACTCATATATTTGTCCTCCAAAATTAAATTACAGATTTATAAAAATTTATTGCATCGAGTATTGCACCCGGAGCGCCTTTTGTCAACCTTTTTTCAACACAGGTTTTAAGAGAAATTGCATCGTAAACGTCTTCATCGAACTTATCGCATATTTCTTTGAGTTCCGAAATGCTTAAATCTTCAATAGCACAGTCTTTTTCGATGCATTTTAAAACAAGCTGTCCTATAATGCCGTGCGCATCCCTGAACGGAACACCTTTAACAACAAGATAATCAGCAGCATCGGTTGCATTTGTAAAACCTTTCATTGCGCTTTTGGCCATGATTTCTTTATTAAACGTAATAGAATCAAGCATTCCGGCAAAAAGATTCAAACAATCTTTTACGGTATCGAATGCGTCAAAAGCAACTTCTTTATCTTCCTGCATATCTTTGTTGTATGCAAGAGGAATTCCCTTCATCGTTGTAAGAATTGATATCAACGCGCCATAGACACGACCTGTCTTTCCTCTTACAAGTTCTGCAATATCGGGATTCTTCTTTTGAGGCATAATGGATGAACCTGTTGAAAAAGCATCATCCATCTCAACGAACTTATATTCATTGGAATTAAAAATTATCATCTCTTCCGAGAATCTTGACAAATGCATCATAATAGTTGAGCACGCGGATAAAAGTTCAATAAGATAATCTCTGTCCGAAACGGAATCCATGCTGTTTCTTGTTGCACCGTCAAAAGAAAGAAGCGATGCCACGTATTCTCTGTCGAGAGGATATGTTGTTCCTGCAAGCGCTCCCGCACCCAAAGGAGAAAGATTCATTCTCTTTCTTATATCCGAAAGTCTGTCTCTGTCTCTTAAGAACATCTCGGTATATGCGCCGAGGTAATGGGCAAGATTAGTAGGCTGAGCCTTCTGAAGGTGAGTAAATGAAGGCATATACGTGTCAACATTCTCTTCCATAAGTCTCAAAAGAACCTTCAAAAGATTCGTAATAAGATTTGAAATCTCATCTATCTCGGCTCTTGTATACAGTTTCATATCCAAAGCAACCTGGTCGTTACGGCTTCTTCCGGTATGAAGTTTCTTTCCTGCATCTCCTATTCTGTCGATAAGATTAGACTCCACAAAACTATGAATATCCTCGCACTTAGGATCGAAATCAAGATTTCCGTTTTCTATATCGGAAAGAATGCCATTCAAGCCATCAATTATAGAATTCATTTCAGCTTCAGAAATAATACTCTGTTTTCCGAGCATAGTAGCATGAGCAATCGACCCTTTTATATCAACCTCATAAAGTCTCTTATCAAAAGATAACGATTCATTAAAAGCAAAAACAGAATCATCTGTCTGTTTTGTAAATCTGCCTCCCCAAAGTTGAGCCATACAATCACCTCTTAAAAACATCCATATTCAGAAAAATGGAAACATACTAATGCTCCCATTTTCCCAAAACATTATATTGCAAAGCTGGAAATCAGATTCGAACTGACGACCCCTTCATTACGAGTGAAGTGCTCTACCGGCTGAGCTATTCCAGCAAGGTCATAAAACATTTACTAATTATAACCACACTTATCTGTTAAATCAAGACTTAATACAAATTTTTTTAGGATTCGTGAACAACGACCTGAGGGAACGGAATCTCTATATTATTCATATCAAATGAGATTTTTACATTTTCCAAAACTCTGCATTTAGTATTTCTGTAATCTTTGTTATTAACGTAAAACCTTGCATTAAGTTTGATTGAACTTGCCTCCCATGACTCCATTACTATTTCAATGGGCTTTTCGCTCAAAACAGAAGCATCATTCTTAATTACATCAAGAATAAGTTTTTTGGCAAGCACAATATCCGTATCGTAAGAAACATCAAAAAACAATTCAACCATTCTAAGAGGCGTATGCGTAACATTTACTATTGAAGCATTTGCCAATATTCCGTTTGGAAGTATTACCGTTTTGCAATCAACAGTCAAAAGTTTAGTATAAATAAGGCCGATTTCAAGTACTTTACCTTCATTCATATTTGTATCTTCAATAATATAATCACCTATTTTAAAAGGTTTAAGAAGAAGAATCAAAACTCCGCCGGCAATATTTGCCAAAGAACCTTGAATCGCAAGACCGATGGTTACCCCCAAAGAACCGAGAAGAGCAACAATACTGGCTGCATCAACGCCAAGTCCCTGTGCTATAAAAAATGCAAAAACAATGTAAATCACGGCCGAACTTAACGATATAAGAAAATTGGAAACATCGTCATCTACTTTGAATTTTTTTAACGTTTTACTTAAGAATTTTTTGAAAATTTTGACGATTTGAATCATCAAAATCAAAATTATCGTAGCAAAAAGAACTCTCCAAAGAAGCGAGACGGCTTTGGAAGACATTTCGTTATTTATGAAAAAATTAAAAAAATACTTTACTTTATCTATCATAAGGTTTTAACAAAAGCTCCAATTCTTTTATTTCTTTTTTTGCATTTTCTTTTAATGATGCAATATCCTCGTCAAGTTTGAGAATTATTTTATTTTTTTCTTTTTCGACAAATTCTATCATTTGTTTTTTCTTCTTTTGATATCTGTCTTCAAGTTCTTTCTCCGTGAAAGGTCTGTATGTGAATGCAATCACTGAAAAAGCCGGTATTTTCAAGGTAATTGTACCAAAAACTTCTTCATCGTCTTTTGTTTCGCAAGCCTTTGAATTCACGATTCCTCTTCCGCCGTAAGTTTTTTTGTCTGAATTAAAACATTCTTTATATACGCCCTTTCGACTAACTTTTATATCATACTTTTCATAAGAATTGTCTGAAAAATTAAAAACAAGAAGATATTTTTCGTCTTCATCGAAAATTTCACGCGTAAACACCTGATTTTCAATGCATTTATAGCCAAATACAGCAGTTTTATTCGAATATTTCATAAAAAGGGTGTTACTAACGCATATTTTTCTAAGATTTGAAATAAAGTTTGCATAATTTTTGCAAGAATCCGTACTCAAATTCGAAGGATTATCGATTTCTTCCGACGACAATTGAGCATTATTGAGAAGATGCTTGTAAAAGACAGCCAATTTCAAATTTGAAAGCATATCTTTTTCATCATAACCCGAAAAATTGTCAATAATTCGCAAAAATCTTTCCTTATCCGAATTTGAAAAAGGCAAAATGAATTTCTCATTGTCACGTCCGCGTTCCGTAAAAAGAAGAAACGAATCCAAACGCTCTTTTCTTGAATAAACATCGAGCGAAAAGAATTCAAGAATCTCTCCGCCTGCACCGTTATTGAAACAATAGTCAAAGCCGAGCGAATTCTTATCTTTTCCGGTAACATTTTCAAAAAAGGCATTAATTCCTGCAACCGTAAGCGTACCTTTGAAATTATCATGAATATACTTGTTTATGTCTTTTAACAACGATACATTTACGGAATTCACAGAAGAATCCCAACTTTCAGTAATATATTCTCCGGGTGTCTTGTTGTAATCATGATAAAGCATTACTCCGAGATTAGGCAAAACTACACCGTCAATCGGCAAAACGTTCATCCAATAATTAATCGATGAAATAACGTACGAGCGAGAAATTCCTTTGTTGTAATCAAGAAGCAAAGCATCATAAAAGCGATGATAATTCAATCTATAATCTTCATTTTCAAAAAGGAAAGATGAATCAAATTGAGAAAGACCTCCTTCATATCTCGAAAAATACGATATCGGGTGTTCCAACAAAACTATTATTTGCTTCTTTTTTAATTCTTCAAAAACAAAAATTGTCTCATCATAAAAATCAGTGTTCATATCCGCCGAAAACAAATTCAGCAAATTGTATCTTCCGCTAATTTCATAAAGAAACGATGTGAAAGAAACCGTATTATAAGAAAACCTATTTATGTTATCTTCAATGATTCTCAAAGCTTCTTTGCCGCTTCCGTATTTTTTTATGAGTTCAAAAAGATTAACTTCCAAAATCTGCAAATCTTTTATATTTGCTTTTCTCTTATATTCGTTTTGCAAAGAAATGTCAAAAGTCAGTGAATTATTGTTTCTGATACCGAATGAAAACGGATCATTTTTATAAACCTTATTGTTTTTTGAACGAATAACATACTTATATTCTGTATTATCTTCAAGATTTGGCACAAAAAGCCAAAATATGTCAGAGTTTTTTCTATCTCTCTGCATAAGATTTGAAGATTCGTTCCATTCATTAAAATCGCCGACCAAAGAAACCGATAACGCCGAAGGAGCATAAAGAACAAATTCATATCCGGAAACTGTATTGACCGTTTTTTTATGACATCCCAATACTTCGTATGCCTTATCCGATTTGCCTTTAAGTATCATTTTTATCGCATCGTAATCCAAAGAAACTTCAAAAGAATAAGAATCGAAAATTTTACTTATGCATACTTTTTCTTTCTTCACATTAAAGCTGTAAGAATCGTATTCCAAATCAAAAAACGCGGCAAAAAATCCCGAATCATCGACTTTTTCGAGTTTAATTACAGTTTTATCATTATTAAGAACAAATACCGCTTCAACCTCGTCGGCATTCGGATAGAATGCCTGAACGAGTTTGCTTTTGCCCTTTTTGTGAATTCCCAGTATTGAAAAAGGATTGTCGGTATCGGCATAAGAAACGGCCTCAACCTCTTCCCAGTTCATCATATTATAATGTTTTCGATCCATTTATATTCCCCAAATTCTAAGACTTATTATTTAATGCTATGAATAAACATTCCGCTTCTCAACTTCGGCTCAAACCAAGTGCTCTTGGGAGGCATAAGAAGTTTTGCGTCTGCAACGTTGAAAAGTTCCTGAATCGATGTGGGATACATCGCAAATGCCAAAACGCAATCATTTTCACAACGTCTTTCAAGTTCCTTAAGTCCTCTGATACCGCCGACAAAATCAATTCTCTTGTCTGTCTTGGGATCTTCGATGCCAAGGTAAGGATTAAGAATCTCATTCTGGAGAATCGAAACGTCAAGTCCTTTTATGGGATCTTCGGAAGTAAATTCTTTCTTAACCTTAAGAAGAGTCCACTTCTTTCCGAGATACATGGAAACCTCACCCTTATTTGCAGGCTTAATGGGATTTACGTCAGTCTTAATCGTATCGAAAACAGTGTTAATCTTCGAAACGAATTCGTCTTCAGACATACCGTTTAAGTCTTTGAGAACTCTGTTATAGTCCATAATCATAAGCTGATCGTCAGGGAACAATACGGAAAGGAAGTAATTAAACTCTTCATTTCCTGTATATGAAGGATTCTCTTCTCTCTTTTTCATTCCAACCTTGCAAGCGGATGCACATCTGTGATGTCCGTCGGCAATATAAATCGAATCCATCTTGTCAAAAGCTTCGCCGATAGCATTAATATCCGAAGCATCCGAAATAATCCAAGCTTTATGTGCAATTCCGTCTTCTGCGACGAAATCATAAAGAGCATCTTCTTTTCTTACCTTGTCTACGATTCCGTTAATTACATCATTTGAACGGTATGCGAGGAAAATAGGTCCCGTTTGAGCTTCGCACGTCTCAACGTGGCGAATACGGTCTACTTCCTTATCCGCTCTTGTATTCTCATGTTTCTTAATTATATTATTGATGTAGTCATCGATACTAGCGCAAGCTACAATACCGATTTGACTTCTTCCGTCCATAATAAGCTCATAAATATAGTAAACAGGCGTTTCATCCGATACGAAATCACCTTTTTCGATTCTGTCCCAAAGCATATCGTGAGCTTTTTTGTATACTCTGTCATCGTAAGTATCGACATCATCGGGGAAAGAAGTCTCGGCTCTGTCGATTGCAAGGAAAGAATCGGGATTTTTCATAACTACTTCTTTTGCTTCCGCACGATTATAAACATCGTAAGGAAGTGCTGCGATTTTTGAAACCATATCCTTATTGGGTCTGATTCCTTTGAAAGGTAAAATTTTGGCCATAATGCCCTCCTATATTATTTCTTTTTCTTTATTGAAAAGGTTTTTAAACCAATTAACAACCGCTTCCTGTTTAGCCTTTTGTTTTTCTTTTCTTATCTCTCTTTTTTCTCTTCTTGCTTCTTTTTTAGATGATTTTTCGGCTTGTTTCATGGCATTATAGTTTTCAATTCCGAGAATGCCGACTATCTCATCAAATCTTTCGCAATACTCATTAGAAATAACAAGTCGAACATCTTTGCTTCTTGTTCTTTGAGAATTCATTGCCGAATATATTTCTATAAAACGAAAATCCTTTTTCATAAAAACAGGTTTTTCTTCTTTGTTAACCAAAATCAAGTTGTTGTATTTTTTCGAAAATACATTTTTTCTCATATATACCGAAAACTCAGAGCCATCGGAAACAATCCATGCCTTCGAAAAAAACTTCATTTTAAAGTGTTCGGTTTCTTTGGATTTGAGAGAATACGCCGGAATGGAAAGCCTAATCTCTTTTCCCTGTTGAACATATGCATTCTTTATTTTTTTCGGAAGTTTTCTTGAAACAATGGGAAATTCCGAATTATATCCACGGATATAAGCAAAAAACGGTTTGATGTGAATTTTTCTGACATATTCTTCAACCGTAACGCATAATCTGAACAAAAGACAACTAATGATAAAAACAAGAATATTGATAACGGCACCGACCCAAGGGAACAAAACATTAATCGAAAGCAAAACTACGACAAACGCACTTTGTAAAAATTCAAACACAAATCCCGAACCCGGCACAAAAGAAAAACATGCCTGAAGAGCATCTATTCCGAACATAACTGTTTTGACTATCAAAAACACAAAAACGGAACCAATAGCCATAACGGCAGAAAATACAGCTGAAACAGCACCCAAAACAATATTCGAATTAGGACTGGGAATCGTCGTCGCAGCATAAACGGTGTTCGTCATAAAAACATCCGTAATGCCCACAACATTAATAACGCCAAGCACCAGAATAAATGCAAGACCCAAGAATTTTTCAAGTTCACCGAGCGTACAAAGTCCCAGAACCTTGGTTGCTTCATTAGATTTCATCAGTTTACTTGCAACAAAGAAAACAAACACAACAATCAAAACAATAGGATTTCCCGCAGGAGTGGAAGTAATATCCATCGGAGAACCTACCATTTTATTGATATTTTCAACAGCTCCGAGAAACAAAAGTGCAGTGAAAGGTTCACATGATACTCCAACCACCGATGAATACGAACCGGCAAGTTTGGTTATAACGGGTTTGGTGAAAATATCCGACAACGATAAAAGCGTATCGCCCTCGGAAAGTAACTCTCCGGCATTTACTGCAGTATCGACAGCCGAAGCTTTTGCTTTAAAATATTCTTTTGGTGTGCAATACGGAGAAGCAAGTACCGCAAGCAAAACACAAACAAAAACATAAACAAGAATAAGTTTCTTATGTTTGTTATATTCATAATGAAGAATATCTGTAAGCATCATTTCACCTCTTAATTTTCACCTTAAAAATAATAACACAATAAGTCTTCAAATTCTATAAATATTATTTTTTATTTGATAAAAGGGAACTTTATTGATATTATGTCTTTGGTTGAAAATCCTTAATTACAATATTTTTTAAATATTTAAAGGTGAAATATGATACTTAATGTTTCAAACATCAATCTGTCTTTCGGCGAAGTCGAAATACTGAAGAATATATCTTTTACAATTAACGAAGGCGAAAAAGTTGCGCTTATCGGAGATAACGGTACCGGAAAATCCACTCTTTTAAAGATTATTACCGGCGAATACGACAAAGACTCCGGTGATATTGTGTTAAAAAAAGATTCAAAATACGGATATGTTGCCCAAACACAAAACTTCGAATCAAAGCTTACCGTTTATGAAGAAATTCTTGAAAGCAAAAAAGACCTTGTAAACGAAGAAAATCGGATTCACGAAATGGAAAATAAAATGAAAGACGTATCCGAAACCGAAATGAACGAATTTATGAACAATTATCATTCGGCGTTGGAAGTTTTCGAAAAAAAAGGCGGTTATACGTATAAATCTGAGATAAATGCAATTTTAAAAGGTCTGATGTTTTGCGAAGACAGTTATAACAAATCCTCTTCTCTCCTATCCGGTGGCGAACGTACAAGACTGATGCTCGGTAAGATTCTTCTCGAAAAGCCCGATTTGATAATTCTTGACGAACCTACCAACTATCTTGATATAAAAAGCGTCGAATGGCTTGAAAATTATTTGTCTTCCATCTCAAGCGCCGTACTGCTTGTATCCCATGACCGTTTCTTTATCAATAAAGTCTGCAAAAGAGTCATGGAAATTTCGGCTAAAACACTTATCGATTTTGATGGCAATTACGATGAATTTACCGTAAAAAAAGAAGCTTATCTTGATGCCAAAATATCTGCTTACGAGAAACAACAGGATGAAATCCGCCATCAAATGGAAGTAATCAAAAAACTTCGTTCTTTTAACCGGGAAAAATCCATAAAACGTGCGGAATCACGTGTAAAAATGCTTGATAAAATGGTTGTTCTTGACAAAGCCACCACGGAAGACAACGAAATGAAGCTTTTTCTCAACCCGGGAATAGAAAGCGGTAACGATGTTTTGCACGTCGAAAACCTTTCGAAATCTTTTGGCAACAGAAACCTTTTTTCAAATCTTTCTTTTAATATTAAAAAAGGTGAGCATATAGCAATAATCGGAGCAAACGGTTCCGGAAAAACAACAATTCTTAAAATCATAAATGATTTAATATCATCCGATTCAGAATCTATAATTAAATTTGGAAGTAACGTTACAGTCGGATATTTCGACCAACAGTCTACAGTAATCGATGATGAAAAGACTTTGTTTGACGAAATCTCCGATTCGTATCCGAATATGACACAGACAGAAATAAGAAACACTCTCGGCGCATTTTTATTCTCAAATGATGATGTATTCAAAAAAATCGGAGTTTTAAGCGGTGGCGAAAAATGTCGTGTGGTGCTTGCAAAAATAATGCTTTCAAAAGCTAATTTTCTTATTCTCGACGAACCTACAAACCATTTGGATATGACATCAAAAGCTATTTTAGAGGAAGCTGTCAAAGGTTTTGAAGGCACTTGTCTTTACGTATCCCATGACAGATATTTCATCAATCAAACCGCAGACAGAATATTATCGTTAAATAACAGTAAATTCACAGAATATCTTGGAAACTATGATTACTATCTCGAAAAGCGGGATGAACTTGAAGTTCTTTCGGATAAAAATATATCAGAATCCGTAAAGCAAACAACGGATTCGGAATCAAAAACTGATTGGAAAGTACAAAAGCAGGCTCAGGCAGACAAGAGAAAGCTTGAAAATAAGATTATAAAGCTCGAAGAAGAAATAGAACTTCTGGAAACAAAATCATCGAAAATTGATGAAGAAATGTTAAAGCCAAATGTATCTTCCAATTCAGCGAAGTTAAATGAACTTTGTTCGAAAAAAGCCGAAATTGATGAAAAGCTTACGTTTCTTTACGAAGAATGGGAAAAACTAAATGAATATTAAAAGAAACTTTGCAATAAATAATTAAGGATGAAGCCATATCGACTTCATCCTTATATTATTTTGCAAAATTAATAATTCTGATTTCTGATTTCTTCAGGAAGCAAATAATAATACTGAACAAAACCGGACAAACATGCAGGTCCGTAAAGTTTGATATCATCATCAAGAATCATCGAAAGAATTGCCTGATTGATTACCGCATGAACATAAATATATTTCTTCGTGTCTTCATCATAAAACGTATAATCAAGAACAAGTATTACATTAGAGTTTTCTTTAAGCAATTTCAATGTATCGAAACTTATTGAATCATCTCCCTCATAATCATCAAAATAAATGACTGAATTGCCTTCGTTCTTTGAAGCATCGCTTATGAGATTGGTTAAATTATTATTCATTATAACAGTTTCATTGCTTGGCGTTTCATTCGTATTGCTTACAGAGTTGCTATTTGTTAACTCGCCTGATATTTCAGGTAAAGCAGTATCTTCATCGCCGTAAAATTTCGATTCAGTATCAAGTTGTGAATCTTCTTTTATCAAAGGTGATTCTCCTGGTACTATTATACGTTCTTCTCCCGAAGAACTCGGTGCTACCAAAGGGTCTTCTCCTGTAGTTTCGGGAGTAATCGAAGGATCCTCTCCTACTGTACCGGGTGTTTTCGAAGGAGCCTCTCCGGATGTACCGGGAGTTGATTCAATTTCCCACTTTCCGTATATCTTTCTGTCCTCGTTAATATATGTATTTTCAAAATCAAATTCAGCGTTGAACGAAGAATCTTCATACCAGCCTGCGAATGTATATCCTGACATAACAGGAACCGTCGAAGGTTTAGAAACCTTTTCTCCCGTTACAACAAATGTATCAAATGTCAAGCCTTGATACAAATCGCCAAGGTCAAACTCTACGAGAGAAGTTGGTATTTTATTGATTTTAAATATGACGCTTATATAATCTTTACCTTCATGCGAATAAGAATCTACAGATTCGCAACTTGTATTATATCCTTTAAGATTTAATATACTGCAATTATCTTTGGTAAGTTTCAATTTACTAAAACCTAAAACATCTGTATGGCCTGTAAAGAGTACATATTTGACATAGTAATCTGTTCCTGCAACTAAATCTCCCGTAAGTTCAGTCGATAAGGAAGAATCCGTAAAAAGAAGACTGCTTATGTTAGAAATAGTGCAAGCACCCGGAGTCTTGTCATCAAGCCAAGTATATAAAGGATCTGAAAAATTAATACTATATTTTCCTGAAGTCTCATCTTTAATAACACTATATCCGTTCAACTTTAAGCCCGACAGCCATGATTTTCCGTCATCATAATTATAATTATTTATGAAAAACTTGCTTGATACTTCAGTTTCGCAATTAAAAGACTGAACTACTAAAGTATAGGTACCGGACTCTTTTCCTTGGCTTTTTAAGCCCTCTTTAAGATTGTACGACAAAGTCTCTGAAGAAGTTACTTCCCCTAAAGGATAAGTATTAGTAGCAGAATTATATATTCCAATCTTATATCTGTCAGCTCCTGAAATGGGGTCCCAACTAATCGTATCATTGTTTTCATTAAATCTGACTGTTAAGTCAGGTTTAACATTCTCTTTGGTTGAAAAAGGAAGCATAAGAAACTCATGGTCGGAATATTCTCTATAACCATCTGTTGACTCAATATATTCTTTTCCGGGATATACTACCGAATCAAATCTGCAATTCGCATGATATCCTTCACCGTTAATCATTCCTTCATTATTTTTGATAGACAAAAGATTTGCAAAAGTATAACCGTCATAAGCCTTTACTTCAACAGTAAGCCAATAAAAACTGTTGCTTTGAAACGTTTCGCTTGAACTCCAACGAGCATCGACTATTTCAACTTTTCCATTTAATTCAGAAGGCAAACTAATTGATGATTTCAAAGCAGAAGAATCGGGAATAGACGCTCCTGTAACAGGTTTTGTAACACCTGAAACCGTAATCTCATTAATAACTTTACTTGAATCTACACTGATATCACTTGCATTTTTATAAACGGCTTTAATATGAGCATTCTCCGAAGGTACTGTAATTTTATCTCCTTCTGAATAAGAAATTCCATTAAATTCCCAATGGTCAAACACTTTGCCATAAGGTAACGATTCATATGGAGCTTCTCTCAAATAAGCTTCACTACCCGGCAAGTAACTGCCAACACTGAAAATACGTTCATCATTATCATCATAAAAAATCAAATCAACATTTAATTGAGCAGTAAATACTGTATTCTGCGTAACAGTATAAAAAATACCACTTGCAGATGATGCATAATACCATACATCATTATCTTGATCAGTCCATTGTCCTATGCCGGCATATTTGGAATTCAAATCATTTATTGTGTCTGTATCCAATCCGAAGAATGAATCTTCATAATTATTATACTTTCCGGGATTTATTGTATCTCCTTCATCAACAGTAATTGTTTTTACAACTTTACCGTCAATCACAAATTCAATAGTGTACTGCGGCTTTGCTGCATGAACAGTAAATCCGTTAAAAGGCATCATAATAATAGTTAACAACAAAACAAAAGAAATACCGAATGAAATTAATCTTTTTTTCACCACTAATCCTCCTTAATTACGTTAAATTTTTTTACTTCATCAATATACAACAAATCAAATTAAAAAAAACCTACCCAAAAGTATAGGTTTTTCCAAAAATCGAGCATTTCACAATTTTCCAATTGAGAAGTTTCTACTATTCGGAGAATATCTTCAAAAATAGTAGAACATCCTTCACCCCCATCCCCCACTCCATTCCAACAAAAAAAACCTTCCTGATAAACGGGAAGGTTTCATAAACATTATATTATCAAATTCTAATTCCAAAGGCTTTCAAGTGTACCTCTGATGGCTTTAATGAAATCAAGGCTGTTAAGGATAACAGGATTCTCGCAAGTAGAAATAAGCGATAAGCTCTTTGTCATCTTGCCATCTTCTACTGTCTTGATACATGCTTTTTCAAGAGTTTCTGCAAATTTTGTAAGATCTGCGTTTCCGTCAAGCTCGCCTCTCTTCTTCAAAGCACCGGTCCATGCAAATATTGTTGCAATAGAGTTGGTAGAAGTCTCTTCACCTTTAAGATGCTTGTAATAATGACGCTGTACGGTACCGTGTGCAGCTTCATATTCATATACACCGCTTGGAGAAACAAGAACCGATGTCATCATAGACAAATCTCCGTAAGCCGTAGCAACCATATCTGACATAACGTCACCGTCATAGTTCTTGCATGCCCAGATGAAGCCGCCGTTTGAACGGATAACTCTTGCAACAGCATCATCAATAAGAGTATAGAAATATTCGATACCAAGCTCTTCGAATTTGGCTTTGTATTCATTATCATAAATTTCCTGGAAAATATCCTTAAAATTATGGTCGTACTTCTTGGAAATTGTATCTTTTGTTGAGAACCACAAATCCTGCTTTGTATCAACAGCATATGAGAAGCATGCTCTTGCAAAGCTGGAAATGGACTTATCTGTATTATGAATGCCCTGAATAATTCCGGAATCGTTGAAATTATGAATTGTTTCTCTGATTTCCGTTCCGTCTTCGCCCGTAAATACAAGTTCTGCTTTTCCGGCACCGGGAACCTTTATTTCAACATTCTTATATACGTCGCCGTAAGCATGACGGGCAATTGTAATGGGCTTCGTCCAATTCTTTACATAAGGTACGATACCGTTAACAAGAATAGGTGCTCTGAATACGGTACCATCAAGCATGGCTCTTATCGTGCCATTTGGAGATTTCCACATTTCTTTAAGATTGTACTCTGTCATTCTTGCTGCATTGGGGGTAATCGTTGCACACTTAACGGCAACACCGTACTTTAATGTGGCATTGGCAGAATCAACAGTAACCTGATCGTTTGTATCGTTACGATTCTGAAGTCCGAGATCGTAATACTCTGTTTTTAAATCAATGTAAGGAAGAAGAAGTTCGTCCTTAATCATCTGCCAGAGAATTCTGGTCATCTCATCTCCGTCCATCTCCACAAGGGGTGTAGTCATTTTAATTTTGTCCATAAACTTTACCTCTTTCTTTAATTCTAATATGTCATATTTTCACTCAAATGAAAAATAATATCCTTTATAAAAACAACGGCATTCCGTACTCTTCGCAAATGGCGTTGATCTGATTCTCAAGTTCGTCATCGGTAAGAACCGTAACACGACCTTCTTCGTACTGTCTGTCAACCCATTCCTTAAGTTTGATTACAATCTCATCCTTCTTATCGAGCATGGAATCACCTTTAAGATGATAATGCGCATTCATCCAAAGCGCGATTCCCGCAAGTCCTGAAGTATTGGAAACAGCACACATTACAGGTCTTCTTAAGAACTTATCCGTATCAAAAATCGAATAAATCTCTTCATTTTTAAGAAGTCCGTCGGCATGAATTCCGGCTCTTGTAACATTGAAGTTCTTTCCCACAAAAGGCGTCATCGGAGGAATATGATAACCGATTTCCTTCTCATAGTATTCGGCAAGGTCTGTAATGACCGTTGTGTCCATGCCGTTCAAATCGCCCTTAAGTTGTGCATACTCAAATACCATGGCTTCAAGAGGCGTATTACCCGTTCTCTCTCCGATACCGAAAAGCGAAGTGTTGATACCCGAACATCCGTATAACCAGGCAGTCGTAGAGTTTGCTACCGCTTTATAAAAATCATTGTGACCGTGCCACTCAAGAAGATGATGCGGAACGCCGGCATTTGTATGAATCGCATAAATGATACCCTGAACGCTTCGGGGAATAACGGCACCGGGGAAGTTAACTCCATAACCCATCGTATCGCAAAGACGAATCTTAATGGGAATCTTATATTCATCCATAAGTTTCATAAGTTCCATACAGAAAGGAACAACAAAACCAAAGATATCGGATCTTGTTATATCTTCAAGATGACATCTGGGTGAAATACCGCAATCAAGGCACTGACGAACAATTGAAAGATAATGATCAAGGGCCTGACGACGATTCATTTTTAATTTAAGGAAAATATGATAATCAGAGCAAGATACAAGAATACCCGTTTCTTTCATACCGATTTCTTTTACAAGTTTGAAATCCTGCTCGCTTGCACGAATCCAGCTTGTAACTTCGGGGAACTGATATCCTCTTTCCATACATTTAACGACAGCATCTCTGTCCTTTTTGGAATAAAGGAAAAATTCACTGGCACGAATCATACCCTTAGGGCCGCCAAGCTTATGAAGATAATCAAAAATCGTCACAATCTGTTCCGTAGAATAAGGAGCTCTGGACTGCTGACCGTCTCTGAAAGTTGTGTCAGTAATCCAAATCTCTTTGGGCATATTATGAGGAACTATTCTGTCATTAAAGGGAATTTTGGGAACTTCCGAATAAGGAAATACATTTCTGAAAACGTTGGGTTTTTCAACATCTTCAAGGATATACATATGCTCTTCAATCTCAAGAAGATTGTTTCTGGGATTAAGTGTAACGGGACGATTAAGAAACTCTGTGTTATTTTCTTCTAAATTGCTCATATTGTTTACCTTCTTTAATTACATAGACTTTGTCTATTATAGTAGAATCTAATCAATATCGCAAGATACATATTTAACATTTTCGGGCATAACGAAACTTTCTTTGTCACCTTTATAAGCCAAAAGTACTCCGTCGCCAACAATAAGATAATCACTGTCGCCGTTTTCGTACCAATCGTCGAGCCACAAAGTCTTGGCAAAAGCATTTTTCTCGATAATTTTTACAGAATCAGGAATCGATACTGTCATCAGATTATCACAATGATAAAAAGCACCAAAGTCTATTTTTTCAACGCCATCGGGAATAATGATTTCCGATATGCCGGTTCTTGCAAAAGAAAACTTACCGATTTCGGTAAAATCTTCAGGCAAATCAATTTTACTTAATTCTTTTTTCATATAAAACAAATTTTCAGGTATTTTTCCGTCAACAAGACTTTCTTTTAAAACGGAATCATAATCAGAGCCGGAAGCCTTTGTTGATGAACCCGAATAAACTTCAAGTTTTTCAGGATCCATAAGAATTACCGCCCTGTCATCTACAACATATGTATAAGCAGTCGGATTATCTTTTGATGGATCGTAAGCCGGAGGATTTTCAGCTTCATGCTTTTTTATCTTTTCTAACTCAAGTTCTTTCTCTCTTGAAACAGTAGCCATATTTAAATCATATATCGGTTTATAAATTACAGGAATACTCTTTTCATTCGCATATTTTTCAGCGTCTGTTCCGAGATTTGTGTATATTGAAAGTGTTTTGCATCCATCAAATGCTGTATCATGAATCGCTTTGCACGAATCCGGAATATAAACCTGTACAAGTTTTTGGCAATTTTCAAAAGCCTTCATTCCTATTTCTTTTGTATTAAAACTTAAAGAAATACTTAAAAGACTTTCTGCATTAGAAAAAGCATACGCGCCGATATTTTCCAAAGAATCGGATGCAGTCACATACATCAATTTATCGCATCCCCAAAACGCATACGGTGAAATAGAATTTACAATGTCCGGGAAAATAAAATACTCTTTTTCTCTTCCGGGAAGCATTTCATAAAGGATTTTTCTGTCAGAGGAATAAATAACACCATCTACACAAGTAAGATTTTCATTATATTCATTCAATTCAACAGTTTGAAGGGAAGTACAACCGGCAAAAGGGCACGCTCCCAATTCTGCTATATTTTTACCCAAATATACACTCGTTAGTTTCGGACAATCTGCAAAAGCAGAGGATCCGATTCTCGTTACAGAATCAGGTATCACAACCCTTTCAAGATTAGGCATGCCTGAAAAAGCATTATATTCGATAGTCTCCAAGCCATCAGGCATTTTGACACGTTTTACGAATTCATTGCCCTCAAAGGCCGAAGCAGAAATTGCCTTGACCTTATCGGGAATAACGCAGACTTCGTCCTGTCCGTAATATTTAACAAGATTCTCTCCTTCAATCTGAAATTGTTCGTCCAAAGACACGGCATTGCTCTTAATTGCGGACGACAGAATAAATGCTGTCGTTAATATGGCAATTAAAGAACAAATAATGCCAATCAACCATTTTTTCATATAATGTCCTCATTAGGCCGTTTTCTTTATACCCGTAGGAATACAAAGTGCAAAGAGCAATACCGACATTGCGAAAAGTCCGATACTGATTATCCATTTAATCGAAATACCGTCTCCTGTTTTAGGTGTGGAATTCGAATCAAACGAAATAGATGATGATAAATCTGTTGTATCAACGTAAATCGTATATGGCGAAAAATGCGGTGCGACAAAATTAATGCAAGGAACTCCATTAATAGTCGTAAATTTAGGATTCAGTTTAACAAGTTTCCCGTTAATAACATATGCAACTTTATTATTACCTGCATAAGGTACAAGATCATCGGGAATCGGAATGGTAATCGAAACATTCAAATCCTCGGTATTCTTAATTTTGCTGGCACCCGTTGAATCATAAAGAGAAATATCCATAGCAACATACTTTATATTCTCTAATGAACCGTATTCTTCCAACAATGCATCCTCAATATCGGCTTTAGCAGTTTGAGAATCCGTAATCTTCAAAACAAAATTGTCTGAAGAACCGCCAACGGTTGCCGATGCAAGATTATTATTTGAAAATCCTGTTTTGGTCAAATTTACAGTTGTATTCGGCTTCGTTGCATTTTGTTGATTATTATTGTTGTTATTATTATTGTTATTGTTGTTGTTATTCGAGCCTGCCTTATAATTTGCTGTAACAGTTATATCCTTTTCAGGCATAACAAGATATGTTGCGGCAAAATCGGCTTTGTAAATTTTGGCACCTTCATCAAAGGTCCATTTGTCAAAGACCTGATTATCTGTGGGATTATTGGCACAAATAATCACTGTAGCGCCGGGAACATAACTTCCCGAGCCTGAGCCTCCGATAACAGTAAGCGTATACATCTTCGACGACTGCTGGTTATTTCCGTTATTATTTCCATTATTATTGTTACCGTTATTATTTCCATTATTATTGTTACCGTTATTATTGCCGTTATTACCGTTATTGTTTGTATTTCCGTTATCTCCGTTATTATTAGAATTATTGTTATTATTACCGTTGTCTCCTCCGTTATTGGGTTTATCGTTTCCTCCTCCGTTAGGATTATCATTTTTATTAGGATCATCGGGAATCTCACTATTACCCTTCTTTTCGTACTGAGCATAAACGGTTGTATCTTTTTGAATATTCGTTATCGCAGGTCTCCAACCGGCAAATACATAGCCCTCTCTTTCGGGATCCTTTATCGGGAGACAATCTTCTCCAGGTCTGACCTTTTGAGTATTGTAAACAGAATCGTCCCAATCAATAAATTCAACAGTATAAAAAACTTCTTCTTTAGGAACAAATACAGCATAAACATCGGTATTTGACTGAATATTTTTTGCTCTTTCTCCCCAGTTTTTGAATACATAACCTTCTTTTGTAGGTATAATATTAGTCTCAGCATCCATTCCGGCAACGACCTTTTTCTCGTCAATAGGTGTTGTATCGTCAACATTAACAAAGAATTTAACGATATATTCAGGTAGTTTCACTTTAAACTCATATTTGCTTGGATTCTTTTTTGCAAAATTCTCTGCAACAGAACCTTCTTCGGAATAAAGTTCAATCGCCTGATTGTCATCATCAAATGCAGTCGTATCTATTACGGTTCTCGGTGACGGAATCTCAACTCGTCCGATAGAACTGTTGGCAAAAGCCCTTTCGGATATATTCTCTGTACCTTCACTCAATATTACAGTCGACAAGGCATCCATATCCTCAAAACAACTCTTGGGGATATTTGTAATCTTACTTTTCGATAAATCGACATTTCTCAAATAATCACAGTCTCTGAATGCTTCAGGTGCAATTTCCTTAACATTTACCATCTCATCGGCCGCAATATTGCTTCCGCCGCAACCCTGCGCACCTCTTGATGCCAAAACTTCAAGAATAGTCGTAGGTTCATTATTCGAATCAAGGCTGTAAACAATGTATTCTTTCACAGCAAAATTAGGATAATTAACGTTGTCTTTCGAATAGTTAAAATCAACAGCAGGACTTAATACATTACCGTTACCGTCAGTTTCATCTCTCAAGCTGTCACAGGATTGGAACGGAATACTTCCAAATTCGTCAACAGGTGAATTAAAGCAGGCTTTTTTAAGAGACGTACAATCTTTAAAAGCATAATCTCCGATTTTTGTGCAAGCATCGTTAAAAATCACACTTTCAAGTGACGATACACCTTCAAATTCGTGATCTTTAATTTCTTTCAAACCGTTAGCCGTAAGAGACTTTAAATCCGGTGTCATGGAAGAATATGTATCAGTCAAAGGATTATATTCACTGAACAAACCTTCCTTAACAGATGTAATACCGTCAGGAAGAACGACATTTGTAATAGAATTGATCAAATCCTTCTGGTTCTCAGATAAATTTGAAGCCGTAGTAGCATTTATTGCATCGCTTGTCTGTTCAGCTGTAAGATACGGGAAGTCTAAATCTCCCGAACCAAAACCTATCGTATCGCTCAAAGTCGGAATAAATTTTAGTTCATTTTCTTTGGTATCTTCATTATATTGAACAACAAGATTCGACGGCCAACCGGTATAATACGTAATATATGTTACGGGTTGTGTCGGATGATTGAAATTGTTCATTATAGGATTGCCGCTTGAGTCCTTTTTCATGTTCATTGCATACTGAAAAGGAACACAATCCTTCGAAGCACTTCCGGTAAAGGAAAGGAACGGCGTTGACGTGGGTACTGTCACGCTCTCGTCTACCATTTGCGTATCAAAAGCATCTGAGCCTATTGCTGTAATATTTTCAGAATCCTTAAAAATAACATCAGTTAAATTATAACAACCCTTAAACGCATTTTTTTCAATTTCCGTAATATTTGAAGGAATAGTGATTTGGTTAAGTCTTTCCTTATTGTCAATTGAGTCTTGGCCTATGTATTTTACTTCATAAGGACCGATTTTATCGATTATAGAAACATTTGAAGCCCCTGCATCCATGTCAAAATACACAAGTTTATTATTGTCATCCACACGATATACAATATCACCTGTTCCCGTATCTACAACCTTTTCATAGATTTGTTCATTTAGATACTTAAAAGCAATGAAATTATCGGTACATTGCCTGTGAATATCGGTAATATTCTGCTGAACTACCGTTTTGGCCTTTCCTTCAATATAAAAATCATCACATCTTTGCTGATTAAAAGATTCGTAATCGGTCGTATCCGGCTCTTGACTAGATGTAGTCGAAGAATCATATGATTTTACAAAATGCATATTTTCATTCGGCATTTTGATATATTTCAAATTTTCGCATCCGTCAAACCATGACAAAACCTGGTTCTCGCTATAAGTTTCAGGAAATTCGATACACTCGAGGCTTCGGCAGCCTTTCAGTACGTTGTTACCCATATTGGTAAGATTTACTGACATATTGGGATACGACATATTAAATTGAGTCATTGAAAAGCAGTCTTCAAAGCATGAATCACCAATTACTTTGACATTAATAGGAACCGAAAAAGAAGTAAGCTGTTGACAATTATAAAATGCCTTTTCACCGATTACCTTTACAACAGAACTTGTATCAATCGATACAGTCTTTAAGTTTATACAATTTTCAAATGCTCTGTTACCGATAGTATTAAGACCGTTGGCAAATGTAACGGACTCAAGGCTCGAACAACCCTTAAACGCATTGTTTCCAATACCCAAAATAGAATCACTGATGACAAGATATTTGATATTACCGCCGTTTGAAAATACACCTTGATTTAAATCTTCGTCTGCTTCAAGCGGAATCAAAGACCAGTCTGAAGCCCCCGAAGCGTTCGAAGTATTCATAACAACTCTCTGATTGGCAATGTAAAGTACTTCCGCGCCCACTACCCTTTGATGATCCACATCTGTGGTTTGGCAATAATTTTCGTTACCTAAAGAATCTGTTGTAATATAATAATAGTTCTTAATATCTCTGGGATTGCCGTTCTCATCGTAGCTCCAAATTTCTTTGTCCGAATAAAGACAAGGTTTGTATTGCAACAAATTGCCGTCTTCATCATAAATGGGATAATATAAAGCTTCATCGCTTTTGGAAACAGCTACATATCCGCCCTTAGTACCCTCAGAATCTGTCAATTTTTTGTACGCATCAACCGTTTGGGGAATCGTTAAAAGGTTACCCTGAAGAGTTCTGTTCGAATCATATCCGCAAATAACGGCAATCTTATCGTTACTTGAAGTTCCTTTATTAAGATACGCAAACTGAAACATACCGTCGCCTGTAGAGTAAATTTTGTCCGTATCTGATATCGTAGGAACATTGTTGCTCATTCCGTCTCCGCTACCGTCATCGTCTTTAAGATACTCCTTAGTCGCAGCTGATTGAGTGTATGCATTAATATCTTTTTTAGGCAAAAGCGCTACCGCTAAAGCTGACACAAAAAACAAGCCGGAAAGTGCAAACCCAACCGTTCTTTTGAATTTTTTTGATAACTTTCTCTTCGGTTTAACCATTTTTTACCCCTCTGAACAAATTATTTAATCTTTTTGGCAATTACTACGAATCTTCCATTCGCCTGCGCATAGTCACATGTCGAAAGTGTCAAAAGTTCGTCATCGAATGTAACATCGACATTTGTTTTATAAATTGATTTCTCAGTCAACTCACTGATATAAGAATTAAATTCCGTTTCGGAATTAACGTCGGTAAATTCATAATACTTAAAATCGGTATCATCAGATGCATGAACATAATCCCTGAAAACAAAAGCTACTTCATATTCTGCTTCTTCATAATATGTATCAAATCTGAATATTTTATGAGACTTATAAAAATCTTCGTTATCGTATTTCTCTATATTGGCAAACATTCGGCCCGATTTCATATGATGCCCGTAAAGAATAAGATTCTTGCTCCTTGGATAAACAGAACAATACATATCCACAAAAATACATCCGTTTGCATCAGCTTTACCGTTAAAACCATGCGTCAGATAATATGCATTGTTATCGCACTGAACGACAGGATAATCTATATTTGTGTCATCTATCTTTATCCAACCGACAAAATCCTCATTCGTTTCTTTGGCTTCAATATACTTACCGAGTATCTCGGGTTCTTCAAACGAATCATAAGTAATCTCATCATGTACCGGTTGAATTGTTGTAAATACAAATGCATTATCTCTTGAAGATTGAATTATTTCCTTTACAGTAGAATCACTCGCTTTATTTGAATTGATAAACCTAATGGTATACGCAGTTGCAAAAAAACATACAAATAGACATACAACAATGATACCGTATTTAAGATATATCTTTCTTTTGCGTAACAATTCGGAATAATATTCCACTAATTCTTTATCGACAGAATCTTCGGAAATCTCAACCTCTTCCTCGATTTGCTTATTATTTCTTTCAAAAGAAGTCTTTTTCTTCGCTGTTTTTGATTTTTTTAAAGCGATTCTCTCGTATTTTTCAGTTATCTCATCTTCAAAATCAAAGCCTAATCTTGACTCAAATCTGATATTTCCGGTACATAGCGAAGAATAGAGTTTCGTAATACCTGCGGGACTATTGATATCAATATTCTTTTTAATTGAATCAATTATTTTTTTGTCGCGAAGAAAGGCTTCGTATTCGCTTTGCGATTTGGCCCTCAAACCGTCAACTTCCCATTCGATACCCATTCTTTTCCACCTTATATAAATACTCTATTTTATTTTACTATATCTCGTGGAAATTTCAAGATTTTTTCCAACATTTTGTGTCTGTTAAGAAATGCAATTAATCGATTAGGAGGGAAATCCATCCACACGTCCCGACGAGTGTAATTTCGAAGCAAATGATTCCATTATGCTGTCGTATGAATAAAAAAACCGATACGTAAACTTAAAAGCTTACGTACCGGATATATTTAATAAACAATATTTTAACCGATTAATTGGTAATCGGATTCCTCGCAATAAACAACTTTGTCATCCTTGTCATGCTGAGTAACCTTAATACGATTGCCGTTCTCATCATATTCGATATCCATATGATACGTCATAACACCGTTATAATAAAACTCTTCCAAATAGTTCTTTCCGTCAGTGAAATACAAGTATCTTTCAACGATTGAACCGTCATAATTATATGTGGTATATATTTTCGTACCCGAATCCTTGTCTTCGGAATATTCGGTCCAGTTTGTCTTATTACCATCGCCATCGTAAACTTCACACGTAAGCATAACGTCTTCATCATCGTAAGTATATACTTCTCTCGATACGATATTGCCGTCAATATCATATACAATGTACTCGAGGTTTAAACCGTCTTCATTTAATGTTATCTCTTCCGAACCTAAGTATTCATTAAGATATCCGTAATTATCAACATGTATGGAAACTGTACTGTCCGCATTATATGTATTTTGATAATCACGATATGTTGTTGTATTACCTTCACTGTCAAAATATTCTTCATAAGTCATATGACCATATTCGTCATAATCAATAAAAACAGTGTCATAACCGTATTGTCTTGAAGACTTACGTGTTCCGTCTTCATAATATTCGTATACGGTTTCAAAAGTTACGGTACCATCAATGTCATAATATTTTTCATTTAACAAATTACCTTTTTCGTCAAAAACATCCACAAACGATCCGGAAAACTTATCATTCGCATAACTTTCAACCGTCAAAGTGTTTTCGTCAGAATTATAATTTATATTATGTTGACTTTGTACCGTGCCGTCTTCATTATAAAACTCATAATTTTTGTAAATAAGCTTGTCAAACTTATCATATACTTCAGTTTCGATGCAATTAATCGACCCATCGGCATTATAACTTGTATAACCGGTATTTTTACCGTCACTGTCATAATAGTATTCGCCCCACTCTCTCAATTCTCCCAAATCATATGTATACCATTTTGAAGCATTGCCTTGCTCGTTATATTCCATCTGCGAATACAAATATCCGTCATAATAACAACTGTTCTTAAGGAGAACCCACTCAGGCTTTTTTTCTTCGCCTTCATTAATTGCATCGTTCGTTAAATCGGTATCTGTATTATCATCGGGTAAATCAACGCCCGGTTCGTCAGGTGCGTCGGTTTCAACGACAACAATAGGTTCAATATCAACATCAACAGGATTCAAAGAAGGGACACAACCAAATGCAAATGCAGACAAAAATGTTACAAAAACAATTATACTTTTCTTTTTCATATTTATTCTCTCTTTACACATATTGCGCAACCGAAACAAAAAAGTATCGATTGCGCAATTATTTTAATTATTTTACTACAATATTTACAATCTTTCCGGGAACATAGATTTCCTTAACGACTGTCTTTCCTTCAATGGCACGGGCAACACCTTCAACCTCTTTAGCTTTTGGAAGTGCCGTATCAGCCTTTTCGTCTATGCCGAGAAGAACAACACCCTTTACTTTTCCGTTAACCTGAACACCGATTTCGATTTCATTTTCTTTGACGGCTTCGGGGTCAAATACGGGCCAAGGTTCGTAAGCAATTGTTTCGTCATGACCGAGAATCTGCCACATTTCCTCACCTACATGAGGGCAAACGCATGAAAGCATTTTTACAAATCCTTCAGCAAATTCCTTAGGACATTTACCTTTGGTTGCTTCGTTCATAAATATCATCATCTGAGCTATAGCGGTGTTAAATCCGAGTGTTTCAAAATCGGAAGTAACCTTCTTAACAGTCTGATGATAAAGTTTCGTAAGACGTCCGTCATTGTCTTCTGTAAGATTCTCTTCGTTCGTAATGTAATTCCATACACGTCCGATGAATTTTCTTGCGCCTTCAACACCTGAAGAAGACCAAGGCTTGGAAACCTCAAGAGGTCCCATAAACATTTCGTAAAGACGAAGTGTATCCGCACCGTAATCTCTTACGATATCGGAAGGATTGATAACGTATTTAGGGAATCTCTTACCCATCTTGATGCCGTTTTCGCCAAGAATCATACCCTGATGAACAAGTTTCTTAAAGGGCTCCTTAACAGGTGACAATCCGTTATTGTAAAGGAATCTGTTCCAGATTCTCGAATACATAAGGTGTCCCACGGCATGTTCGGGACCGCCGATATAAAGGTCTACAGGCATCCAATGCTTAAGAAGTTCCTGATTGGCAAATTCATCATTGTTATCGGGATCGATATATCTTAAGTAATACCATGAAGAGCCGGCTGAACCGGGCATTGTGGACGTTTCTCTCTTACCTTTTACGCCATCCTTTTCATATACTTTCCATTCGGTTGCATTTTCAAGAGGTGCCTGACCGTTCTTGCCCTTATAATCTTCAAGTTCGGGAAGAACCAAAGGAAGTTCCTCATCTGCCAAAGCATGAACATTACCTTCTTCGTCATACCAAACGGGAACGGGCTCGCCCCAATAACGCTGACGTGCAAAAATCCACTCACGGAAGTGGTAATTTACAGTACGTTTTGCGACGCCCATCTTTTCAAGTTTTACCGTAATTGCTTCTTTTGCTTCTTCTACGGTAAGTCCTGTAAACTCTTCAGAATTGATAAGCTTACAGCCCTTTCCGAGATAATCATACTTTTCAAAGGCTTTCTCTGATACATCCGCTCCGTCGATAACCTGAATCATATCGATGTTATGAGCAATTGCGTACTCAAAGTCTCTTTGGTCATGCGAAGGAACAGCCATAACAGCACCTGTTCCGTAATTAGCCAAAACAAAATCACCGATAAACATACGAACTTCTTTGCCGTTAACCGGGTTGATACAGGAAACACCCTTAAGTTCGCAGCCTGTTTTACCTTTATTAAGTTCAGTACGGTCCATATCGTTTTTCTTTAATGTTTCATCAATATAAGCCTGAACCTCTTCTTTGTTCTGAATCTTAGGCATCAAATCCTTTACAATCTGTCCGTCGGGAGCAAGAACCATAAAAGTAATACCATAGATTGTTTCGATACATGTTGTATAAATGGAGAACTCACCACCGCCTACAATCTGGAATTTAACTTCAACACCTTCGGAACGACCGATCCAATGTCTTTGCATGTCCTTTGTGGATTCGGGCCAATCGATTTCATCAAGTCCCTCAAGAAGCTCGTCTGCAAAAGCAACCTGGTCGATAACCCATTGCTTCATGTTCTTTCTTACAACAGGATATCCGCCTCTTTCAGACTTACCGTCGATAACTTCGTCATTGGAAAGAACTGTTCCGAGTTCTTCACACCAGTTAACGGGCATATCAACAAGCTTAGCGTATCCCGCTTCATAAAGTTTCTTGAAAATCCACTGTGTCCATTTATAATACTTGGGATCAGATGTAGCTATAACCTTTGTCCAGTCATAGTCAAAACCGAGTTCCTTAAGCTGCGCCGTGAATGTCTCTATGTTTTTTTGGGTAAATCCGTTGGGATGATTACCCGTAGTAACGGCATACTGCTCAGCGGGAAGTCCGAAGGAATCGTATCCCATGGGATGAAGAACGTTATATCCCTGCATTCTCTTCATACGGGAAGAAATGTCGGTTGCCGTATATCCTTCCGGATGACCCGCATGAAGTCCTACACCCGAAGGATAAGGGAACATATCAAGCGCATAAAATTTAGGTTTTGAAAAATCCCAGACATCTGTTTTGAATGTCTGATTTTCATCCCAGTATTTCTGCCATTTGGCTTCTATTTCACGATGATTATATGTTTTGTTCATAATAACCTCCATTATTAAAAATCATACTCATTCATTGTAATTACAGATAAATTAAAAGTCAATTGAAAAACTCAAGCACATTGCACATATATTCCTTTAGTACAGGCTCATCTGCAGTATAAACTTCGTGTCTGACTTCATTCTTTAATTCAAAATACTTAACATCATCTGCAATTTTGCAAAATCTTTTTATGGGATAAAATCTTACTCTTGTATCCTTTTTTACTCCGTATACAAGTAAAGGAATATCGATTTTTCTGATATTTTCCGCCTTTTTCAGATCATCAGAAGCAACAATGCACTCATGCATCCATCCGATTGTACCGGAAAAATTGCGATATTTTTCATCCTGTCTGCAAATTTTGTAATAATAAGAATATCTTATTTTTGAACCGTTTGAAACAAGGTCGAATCTTTCTTTTTGGGGAAAACTTCTTTTTACAAAAGGAAGGTAACTTTCATCTTTATTCAAAAGGAACATTATTCTGATATATAATTTCAAAAGAAAACCCGGTACATAAGTTCTTTGAACTACCATGGGAGTACTTAATACAGCTTTTTCAAAAACATGGCTGTTTTTTTCCAGATAAAGAATTGCAACTGCAGCTCCCATTGAGTGCGAAAAAACACACAATGGCTTATTATAGCAGGAAGGTTTCACGATTTTTTCGACAAAAAATTCCAAGTCTTTAACATAATCGTCAAAATCATTAACATGAACTTTTGACATATCCGAAACCAATCTGTCAGAATAGCCATGGCCTCTTAGGTCAAAAACAAACACATTGAAACCGCACTTTAAAAAATAATAAATAATTTCTCTGTATTTTTCGCTATTTTCCGTAAATCCGTGGACAATTACTATATTTTTCAGACCGTTTTCGAGAATATAAGTTCTGTAATAGATTTGTGTTTTGTCATAGGCTTCAAAATAACCGTCTTTTTCAAATTTCTTTGTAAAAGGAACCGCAATGTTCCTCATTTCATTATCGTAATCGCAATCATGCAAGAATAAATTCGTTTTATCCATCAAAACCTCATAAATATTTTGAAACTTAATGAAAAAGATGATACCATAATTATTTTAATTTTCAAATACCCGTATTATCGATAAAAACATAAAAAAACCCATGGCCCGAAAGCCATGGATTTTAATTTGTTAATTATTCAACATTATTTTCAGCAACCTTTTCGGCTCTTGCCTTAACTTCGGCATCCTGAATATCCGAAGGACACTGCTCATAACGGTTAAATTCATACTCGTAATCGCCTCGACCGCCTGTCATCGAACGAAGATCCGTACAATATCCGAAAAGACTCATCATCGGAATATCCGCTTCGACTACTGTCTTTCCGTTGCCTGCGGGATTCATACCGAGAACTCTGCCTCGTCTCTTATTAAGATCTCCCATTACATCACCGGTATATTTATCGGGAACGGTAACCTTCAAAGAAGCAATAGGCTCTAGAAGGATAGGCGTTGCTTCCATAATACCTTTCTTAAACGCCTGAATCGTTGCCATCTTGAATGCCATTTCCGAAGAGTCTACAGGATGGTAAGAACCGTCATAAAGAACCGCTTTGATTCCGACAACGGGATAAGCTGCAAGAGGTCCTCTGAGAACCGATTCCTGAAGACCTTTCTCTACTGCAGGGAAGTAGTTCTTGGGAACAGCGCCGCCGACAACTTCTTCTTCAAATACATAAGGAGTTCCCAAATCACCGGAACTTGCAAATCTCATCTTTACATGACCGTACTGACCGTGTCCGCCCGACTGTTTCTTATACTTATATTCCACATCAGAATTCTTTCTGACAGTCTCTCTAAAAGCAACCTTGGGTTTGGTCAAATCAATTTTGACTTTATATTCATTCTCAAGTCTAGACTGAATAATATCAAGATGAAGATCTCCCATACCATAAAGAAGCATCTGTTTATTCTCTGCATCGTTAACTGCTTTGACTGTCTGATCTTCATGCATAATCTTCTGAAGCGACTGAGCAATCTTATCGACATCACCCTTATTAACTGCGTGATATCTCTTATATGTATAAGGCTTTGGAAGATCGGCTTTACCGAATCTAATAATATGAGCCTTAGTAGACAATGTATTTCCTGTACGTGCAGCCGTAATCTTAGCCAAAGCACCGATATCACCGGCATGAAGTTCGGAAACTTCAATAGGTTTGTTGCCCTGCAAAAGATAAATCTTACCGATTTTCTCTTCTACCTGTTTTTCATCGTTATACATAAGATCATCCGTCTTCAAAACACCCGACATAACCTTAATAAGCGAATATTTACCGATAAAGGGATCGACGATTGTCTTGAAAATATAAGCCGATTTGGTCTTCGAGAAATCGTAGTTGGCTTCAAAAACTTCATTTGTCTTTAAATCGATACCGGCAACCTGTCTTGAATCAGGACCGGGAAGATATTTAACAATATCGTCAAGAAGCGTATAAATACCCTGGCAAAGAATATTGGAACCCATTGAAATAGGAACAATACTGCAATCATTAACCGAAACTCTCAAAGCCTGACGGATTTCGTTCTCGGAGAATGTCTCGCCGCCGAAATATCTTTCCATCAAGTCTTCACTTGTTTCCGCAACCGCTTCCATAAGTGTCTCTCTGTAGTTTTGGAGATACTCTTTGTTTGCTTCGGGAATATCGCACTTGTTTGCTTCCTTACCTTCCCATCTGTATGCCTGCTCGGCAATAACGTTAACGTAGCCTACAAACTTCTCGTTCTCTCTTATGGGAAGATGGAAAGGAGCAATTTTTTTGCCATAAAGTTCGGTCAAATCTTCTACAACCTGTCTGTATGAAGCATTATCGATATCCATGTCAGTAACAAAAAACATTCTCGGAAGTTTATATTTCTCACAAATTTCCCATGCTCTTTCGGTACCGACTTCAACACCGGCTTTACCTGATACAACGATAATTGCAGCATCTGCTGCGGAAGCTGCTTCTTCAGCTTCGCCGACAAAATCAAAGAATCCCGGCGTGTCCAGAATATTAATTTTACAATCATTCCATTCAATAGGGATTAATGAAGTTGAAATAGAGATCTGTCTCTTAATTTCTTCCTTGCCGTAATCGCTTACGGTATTTCCGTCAGTTGTCTTTCCCATACGTGATGTAATACCGGAAAGATATGCCATGGCTTCGGCAAGAGATGTTTTGCCTGCTCCGCCGTGACCTAAGAGACACACGTTTCGAATTTTGTCAGTAGTGTAAATATTCATGTTGTAACCCTCCGAAATAATATTTGAGGTTAAATCAATCCCCAATAAAAAAATTCAACCCCATTTAGTTTATTTTACTAAATTAGGGTTGAATATACAACATTTTATATTACATTTGTACAAAAAATACGATATCTCACATCAGTTTTTGTTTAATATGTCTTATTCCTCTTCTGTGTACTGTTGCACAGTCTCGTATACTTCGATTCTTTTCAAATCGTTATCAGGCATTCCGATAAAAATACCGCCGTACATAATTCTGTCAGCCTCTCTTTTAATTCTGACAATCTCAATAAATGCATGAATAACCTCTTTTGTCCAAAGAGTTAAATCACAATCATAAACGGAGCCTATAAACAATGCATCTTTACTGTAAAAGCCGATTCCCGATTTGGAAATATCAATAACGTCGATATTGATTTCCTTCTTATTGTTGGAATCAAGTCTGTTAACAATCAAAGTGGCATCAAGTTCAATTCTTTTGTTTTTTCTTCTTTCATCAATGTCCATATCGCACCCCCTCAATTAATATAATTATACTCAACGAACAAAATTCGGTCAATAAATTTTGTAATCTGTTAATAAATATGATATACTTTCCGATATATAGATTACACGGAGGGAATAAAATGAAAATAGGCGCATATGATATTAATTCACAATTTAATATGTATTCACCTAGTTCTTTGAACAATATCTCAAAGAATGAAGAAGCAACCAATAAGGCAGAGGAGATTTCCGCAAAGCCCAAGGCTGAGAAAGTAACTCTTTCATTAACAGGCGGTGATTTATATAAACCTTCATCTGTCGAAAAAGTAACATACGACCGCTTCTCTCCTCAAAAAATCGATTCCGTTTCATCAGTTTCAACGGGCAAACTTGATGACTTTTCACTTGTTTCCGCCAAAGAAGACAAGATTCAGCCAAGATTTCAAAAGCCCGAAGCAAACTCCAATTACAAAGAAATCATTTCAGATACCGAAATGGATTCTTTCTTAAAAAAAGCATTTAAATTATTCGATTCAATATAAAAACTTCCCGATTGGGAAGTTTTTTATATGTAATCAAAAGCATTTATAACATGTCTTATTTCATCATCGGTTACGGCAAGAACGTCATATCTCACATATACATCATCTCCTAAATGATGAATAAGTCGGTAATAATCGGAAACCTTACATATTGTTTTGATTTTACCGTATCCAACAGCCTCTTCCGGATATCCGCGCATAGAGGACTTTCTGTATTTAACTTCAAAAAAGACAAGATATTTTCCGTCTCTCCCTATTATATCAATTTCACCGAATCTCGATCTGAAATTTCTTTCAAGAATTTTGATTCCCTTTTTCTCCAAAAAAGCTACCGCAGCTTCTTCGTAATTGTTACCTACAGCTCTTTTATTTATTGTGTTTTACCCCCTTTTGCCCTAATCTTGTCCATTGCATCAACAAATACAAGAATCTGTGCTACAACTTCGTATAATTCGGGCGGAATTTCCTCTCCTATCTGAAGTCTCGACAAAGTATCGGCAAGTTTCGAGTCTTTATGAACCGGAACATTATTCTTTTTTGCTTCCGAAAGAATTTTATCGGCCAAAACGCCTTGGCCTGAAGCTACGATTTTGGGAGCTTCGTCTTCGTTCGGATTATATTCAAGTGCAACAGCCTGTCTTTTTTTAATCATATTTATGCCCTTACATCAAATTTATACAGATTAATTATTTCTCCTTCATCTTTTCGTATTCGGGGTAAATCCTCGAATATGGGAGGCGCATTTTTCTTGGTGCTGAAAGAATTCGTAATTTTGTAACCGGTATTTTCAAGTCTTTCATTTAATATATGTATATTCTTTTCAACAAGTTTGAGGCTCTCCTCATCTTCAAAAGTAAAATCCGTCGAGACATTCTTACTGCCTGTAAGTCTGACATAAACTTCCAACGCTCCAAGATACTTCATATCAAGTCGCAAAAGCGCCGAAAGGTTATCTTTTTCTTCCAAAAGATTTTTCTTTTTGGCGTAAACATACAAATCTCCGGTATTTGCTTCATTGCCCATTTTCATGGGAATTTGAATATATGGGGCAAGATTGTTTAAATTATCGAGGAAATTAAGATTCTCCCTAAAATTATTAATACTTTGCGAAACATTATCATTGATACCGGGTTCCGAAGCCAAAGCTTTTGTAAGTCTGTCGCATGTTTGAATTATTTTTTCATAATGCTCGTTAAGCGATTTTTCATCAGAAAAATCCTTGGGTTCCATAAGCCATTCCTTTGAAAGCTTATCCTTTATCGCATTTTTAAAAATATCCGATTTTACAATATCTTTTTTTGTTTCAAAGGGAATATCTTTATCTCCGAGAATTTTAAAAGCCTTATCTAAAATTTCATCGGTTTTTGCAATTTGTGTATCGGCAAATTTTAGCGAAGAATGCCCTTCTTTTAACGGAATATCATCCGTTTCATCTTTAAGGAAGGAATATGCTTCTTTAAAAACGTCTATATTTTCAGGCAAATCGGATGTTTTTTCCTTAGAGACCGATTCCGAAATATTATCGTTAATTTCCGCCTCTTTTTCATTTTCGTTAAATGTGGAAAGAATTTGCGTATCACCTTTTGAAATCTCTCCCTTACTAAAATCCGCTTCATCAAAAAGCGCATCAGAAAAGTTTTTCAAAAAGCCGTTGTCATCCGTATCAAAATTATCAAATTGATTGGCTATATCTTCAATAAGCGAAGAAACCGAATCGCTGATTTTTGATTCAAAATTAATAACAGCATCAAATTTTTCCAAATTTTGGGCCGTAATCGGAAGGTTTATAGATTTAGCGGTAACTATTTCATTTATCGGATATTCAGGAAAATTGACAACATTTCTGTACAAAGAAGATATACTTTCTTTATCTATAGGCATGCCCTTTTCCATCATCGATGCAAGCATCATTAAAGATTTGTCATTCAATGGAACTTCTGCTTCTTTAAGAGCGGCTTTTGAAAGGTTTTCCTGTGAAACATTGGTAAACAAAGGTCTTAATGCAATTGTATTGCTGCTTTTGTCTTTGTTTATTTCAAAAACAACCATGCTTCCGACATTTAAATTGATATCGGCGTTCAAATTGGCATTGACTGTTGTGTTATTGTTTAAAATGATTGTCACGGTATCGCCTTTTATCTCGGATATTACTCCGGAAAGCGTATCGTTATTCGTCAGATTTTCAAGAATTTCAAGAACTTTCAGATCGTTTTGGGATAATCCCGCAGGAAAAGAATTGTCGTTTGAAGAAACGGCATTAAGGTTTCTTATGTTTTGCAAATCAGAAAAGAGATTATCCATAAATTCACCTTTTACAAAGTCGTTTATATATAATTATGAATAAACGATCTTCTATGAATGGGTGTAGGTCCCAAAGTTTTAAGACCTTCTATATGCTTGGCAGTACCATAGCCTTTATTGGAGGCAAAATCATACCCGGGGAAAATTTTATCATATTCATACATCATTCTGTCTCGGGTGACCTTTGCTATTATAGATGCAGACGCTATTGAAATACTCTTTGCATCGCCCTTAATAATTGGAACCTGTTTAATGTCGATTTTGGGAATCGTAACGGCATCATTAAGCAAAATATCGGGTTTCACCGAAAGATTTTTAACCGCATCCTGCATTGCCTCGTAAGTAGCTTCCAGAATATTGATTTCGTCTATTCTCTCATTGTCTCTTATGCCTATTCCGACTGCGACGGCTTTTTCCATTATGATGTCATATAATTCTTCTCTCTTTTTTTCGGAGAGTTTCTTTGAATCGTTAACATACAAAATCGAGCAGTCTTTTGGCAAAATAACGGCACAGGCAACTACCGGTCCGGCAAAGGGTCCTCTTCCGACTTCATCTATTCCGCAAATATATTCAAAAGAGGAATACTCTTTTTCATATTTTTTCATTTCTTCTATTCGATTTAATTCGGCCTCAAACTTTTCGCCTTTTAACTCTCTCATAACGGCACCTACTTAATTTTACTAACGATTCCAAGACGACTAAAAGGATAAATCCTAATCCATGCTTTTCCGGTAATATCTTCGAATTTAACGTTTCCTACACTTTCGTATCTCGAATCCATGGAATTGTTTCTGTTGTCACCCAAAACAAAATATTCATCTTCACCAAGCGTAATCGGCACAGAAGCAATTCCCGGCCGCTTAATTCTTTCAAGTCCGTAATTCTCTTCAAGAAGAACATCATCAATAAAAATATTGCCATCGGGATCGATATATACGGTTTCACCCGGAAGACCGATTATTCTTTTAATAAGAAGTGTTTTATTCTCGTATCTGTAAGGGAATACAATAACATCAAATCTTTGAGGTTCGTTAAATTTGTAAGTCAACTTGTTCACAATAATACTATCGCCGTGAAACAGTGAATCTTCCATGCTGTGGCCGTCAACAACGGTACGTTGGCAAATAAAAGTCACTATGACCAAAGCTAAAATCAATATAAAAACAAGATTAATACTGAAACCCAAAAAATCTTTTAATTTATCATTCATTGTTACTTCTCCGCAGGAACGGCATCCAAAGTTAAAAGTCCGATTTTATTTGTTCTAAAATCATCTATAAGTAACTTTGCGCCTCTGTCAATGTCAGTTTCACCGCCTGTTTTCAACAGATTTCTCAATTCGGTATATTTATTGAGAATCTCAATTTCGGAAAGAGATTCATCCAAACCGTATTTATCCGCCAAAATTCCTCTGTATTTCATTTTTAAAATTGTAATCAAATTATATGCCAATTCTCTTATATCAAGAATTTCATCATTCACCGAGCCGAGTAATGCAAGTTTAATACCAATCTGCTCATCTTCGAATTTAGGCCAAAGAATACCCGGAGTATCCAGAAGTTCCAAATCTTTCTTAACGCTTATCCACTGCTTTCCTTTGGTCACACCGGGTTTATTGCCCGTTTTCGTACAAGCCTTTCCCGCAAAAGAATTGATAAAAGTAGACTTTCCCACATTGGGAATTCCGACAATCATGCATCTTATAGGTCTGTTTAAAATGCCTCTTTTCCTGTCTCTTTCTATCTTTTCTTTGCACACTTCTCTGATTACGGAATCAATGCCTCTTACCTTCGAAGTATTCCTCGAATCAAGTTCGATGCATGTTATACCTTTGTTTTTAAAATACTCGCACCATTTCTTATTCTCGTTACCGTCAGCCATATCGGCTTTATTTAAGAGAATCATTCTGTATTTTTGTTTTGCCAAAGAATCAATATCGGGATTTCTTGTGGCAAGAGGTGCTCTGGCATCAATTATTTCTATCACAATATCGATAAGTTTGATGTTTTCTTCCATCATTCTTTTCGCTTTTGTCATATGACCGGGGTACCATTGAATCTGCATAACTTACCTTCTTACGAATCCCGTTTTTATATCGTCATTTTTTAAACGGAACCAAACTCTTCCTTCTATAAAATCTTTTTTGACAAGTCCTATATCATCAAATCTTGAATCCTCGGAGTCGTTTCTGTTGTCGCCGAGAACAAAATACTCGTCATTTTTTAACGTAACTTCATTTTCAAGAATGCCTGCAAAATCCATACTTTCATATTTGCCTTCATCTTTATGAATATATCCGTTAACGTAAAGATGCCCTTTTTCTATATAAATCGTATCCCCGGGCACGGCAACAACCCTTTTGACGTAAAGATGAGATTTTTTATTGCCGTTAGGATAAAAAGCTATAATATCTCCCGATTTCGGAGAAAAAATAATGTATGACGTTTTGTTTATCAATACTTCCTGTGAATTCGAAAACTCCGGCAACATTCCGTCTCCGACAACGCTTGTTTTCATTCCGAAAAGCATACAAAGCACAAAAGCCACGAAAGATAAGGCCGCCATCCAAAAAAGCAATGCAAAAGCTCCTTTAAAATGATACGGCTTTATTTTTTTCTCTTTTTGATAGAATGTCAGTTCATGATTTTTTTTCATAATTTCCTCAGCATCCAAAAAGTCAAAAAGAATTATACAATAAAAATTGAAAAGGGACAAGATTTGGTATCCTGTCCCTCGATAGTTAAATTAGATTCTTTCTTTAACTTTTGCTTTCTTACCTACTCTGTCTCTTAAGTAGAATAACTTAGCTCTTCTGACTTTACCCTTTCTTACAACTTCAACGTTTGCTACGTTGGGTGAATGAATAGGCCATGTCTTTTCTACGCCGCATCCGTTCGAAATCTTACGAACTGTAAATGTCTTACGGTTTGAACCACCCTGAATCTTAATTACTGTTCCTTCGAAAATCTGGATTCTTGACTTGTTACCTTCCTGAATAAGGTTGTGAACCTTAACTGTATCACCAACTTCAAATTCAGGTACAGACTCTTTGAGCTGTGCTTCTTCGATTTCTTTGATAATCTCGTTCATATTATATCTCCTTTTGTTTCATCGGATGTTCTTAAGCTTCAGCCCAGCGGACCATCTCTTTACACGCAACTAATATAAATTAACATAATTTGTTTTATTTTGCAAGTACTTTTGTAAAAACAATATTTATGCTATTTATATATCATCGTGAATCAAGCATATTATGTGCTTATTCTTCAAGTATAGTAATTTCGAGATAATCGAAATCTATACTTTCTATAAAAGAATCTTTTGTGAATCTTGTTTTTGAAAGTGATTTGAATTCAGATATGTTCGAATCAAGCCATATTGGTTTTGAAAGATCAAACTCATAACATGCTTTTTCAAGTGAATTCATTATTTTATGTGTTCTTGTATCGTTTGAAGAATCCTCTATGGTAATGTCTTTTATGAGACGATTGTCTTTAATTTCTTTAATCCATAATCTGAACATACATAAACCTCGTTCAATAAAAGTATATTGATTTTATCATAAATATACAAATAACAAGAAAATCCCCTCTCATTTTGTTTGTGAGAAGGGGTTTATCTTCATTCTGAAGCGACGATTTAATTCGTCGCTTTATAAATTAGTCGATATTAACGTCAACCTGTAAATCGTCTTTAACGGCTGCAGCTTTAACCACAAGTCGGATTGCCTTTGCAATTCTGCCCTGTTTTCCGATAACTTTACCCATATCGGACTGAGCTACGTGAAGATTTACTTCAATATTCTTGCCGTTTGCATTTTCGGTAACAACTACCTCTTCGGGATGATCTACAAGAGACTTAGCGATTGTTTCTACCAATTCTTTCATGCGCTCACCTCCCGTGCATCATAATAAATTATTTTTCGATACCGGCAAGTTTGAAAATCTTGGCAACAGTTTCTGTAGGCTGAGCACCGTTATTGAGCCACTTCTTAGCAGCTTCAGCGTCAACTTTGTATTCAGAAGGCTGCTTATTGGGATCGTATGTACCGATTTCTTCGATGCATCCGCCGTTTCTGGCTGTACGAGAATCTGAAACAACGATTCTGTAAATAGGATTTCTCTTGTAGCCTCTTCTCTGTAATCTGATCTTAACTGACATTTTTAATTACCTCCGTATAATAAAATAAAATTAATATATATTTCAAAACTCCCGACAGGAAGATATTGACTAAAACGGCATCTTGAATCCGCCGAAACCGCCCAAACCTCCGCGATGTTTCTTTCCGCCGCCCAAAAGTCCGGGCATCTGCTTCATCATCTTCTGAGTTTGTTCGAACTGCTTCACAAATCTGTTAACCTGAGCAATATCTACTCCGGCTCCTTTAGCAATTCTGTTCTTTCTTTGAGGATTCAAAAGTTTGGGATTGGCTCGTTCCTTCTTAGTCATCGACAAAACGATAGCTTCTGTTTGTTTAAGCTGTTTCTCATCGATGGCACCCTCCAAATCATCTTTGGAAATGCCCATGTTCGGCATAAATCCGAGGAGGGAACCGAGTCCGCCCATTTTATTCATCTGCTGCATGCTCTCAAGATAGTCGTTAAAATCAAACTTACCTTTCTTGAGTCTTTGCATCATATCTTTTTCTTTTTGTTCGTCAACCTCGGTACGTTCTTCGGCTATCTTATCGATTAAAGAAAGCACATCGCCCATTCCGAGAATTCTGTTGGCCATTCTGTCGGGATAAAACTGTTCAAGGTCTGAAAGTTTCTCTCCCATACCTACATAAAGAATGGGAACTCCCGTTACTGCTTTAATGGAAAGTGCCGCACCGCCACGTGTATCGCCGTCCATCTTACTTAAAATAAGACCGTCGATACCGATTTTTTCATTGAATTCCGTTGCAACATTGACGGAATCCTGACCTGTCATGGCATCCACAACAAGAATTGTCCGGTGTACGGAAACAGTATTCTTTATTTCTACTAGCTCGTTCATCAAATCTTCATCGACATGAAGACGACCGGCCGTATCGAAAATTACAACATTTTCTTTATTCTTTGCGGCATGTTCCAAAGATGCTTTTGCAATTTCAGAAGGCTTAACGTTATCACCCATTGAAAATACGTCAACGCCCTGTTTCTCACCGTTAACCTCGAGCTGCTTAATAGCAGCGGGTCTATATACGTCCAACGCTACGAGAAGCGGTTTCTTACCCTTTTGCATGAACTTTCCGGCAAGTTTTGCTGCGGTAGTTGTTTTACCTGCCCCCTGAAGACCGCAAAGCATAATTACGGTTGTTGCCTGACCGGGTTCGAACTTAACCTCTACCGTATCGGAACCGAGTACATTTGTAAGTTCTTCGTTTACAATCTTAATAACAGCCTGTCCCGGATTAAGACCTTCAAGAACTTCTGTACCAACCGCTCTTTCTTCGACGGATTTGACAAAATTCTTAACAACTTTATAGTTGACATCCGCTTCAAGAAGTGCAAGCTTGACTTCTTTCATTGCGGCTTTAACGTCATCTTCGGTTAATCTTCCTTTAGAACGAAGATTCTTAAAAACATTCTGAAGTTTATCAGTTAAACTTTCAAAAGCCATTTACATACCCTCTTCAAACTTCCCGATTAAACTTTCGAGATGTCCGATTTCATCTTTTCCGTTTTTTACATTTTCCAAAACGGATTTGATTTCATCCAGTTTCTCAAGATTCTTATAATAATTGTCCGCAAAATGAAGTTTATCTTCATAATCCGCAAGAATCTTATCTATTCTTTTCACGATATCGTGAACGCCCTGTCTTGATATTCCAAGTTCCTCACCGATTTCCGACAAAGAATAATCATTGTTCACAACATCTTCGTATATTTTTTTCTGATGATCCGTAAGCAGATTTCCATAAAAATCAAACAAAACGGAACGTTCGACAATTTTTTCCATAACACGCCTCTTAAACATCAGCTTTATTAATATAGCAAAAAGAAAAAAGGGTGTCAAGTAAAATATCTTGACACCCATAATTTTTTTATTAATCTTTTTTCTCGGGAAGTTTAATGGCAATATGAACATCGTCAAGTTGCTTCTTAGTAACTTCTGAAGGAGCGCTCATCATGATATCCTGTGCATTCTTGTTCATGGGGAACGGAATAATCTCACGGATTGTTTCGTCTCCGGTAAGAAGCATTATCATTCTGTCAACTCCGGGTGCAATTCCTGCATGAGGTGGAGCACCGTAGCAAAATGCATTGTACATAGCGGGGAATTTGGCTTTTACATCCTCTTCTCCAAGGCCTACGATTTCAAATGCCTTAACCATGATTTCGGGGTTATGGTTACGAACGGCACCTGATGAAAGCTCGATTCCGTTGCAAACAAGGTCATACTGATATGCATTGATTGTCAAAGGATCTTCATTCATAAGTGCATCCATACCGCCTTGAGGCATTGAGAAAGGATTGTGGCAGAATTCGATTTCTCCCGATTCCTCTCCTATTTCGTACATAGGGAAATCTACAATCCAACAGAATTCATATCTTTCTCTGTCGATGCAGGAATCAATCTTATTGCCGAAAATCTTTCTTATGGCACCGGCTGTCTTTTGAGCAACGAGCTTCTTTCCCGAACTCAATGCTACGAAGTCACCGGCTTTAAGATTCAAAGCCTTAATAACGGCATCTTTCTTATCCTGAAGGAACTTGGAAATTCCGCCAACGAATTCTCCGTTTTCGTCAAGTCTGAACCAATACGCTTTGTTTGCTGTTGCAACAAATACTTCGTCACATAATGCATCTATTGTTTTTCTTGTTTCCTTAAATTCATTAATAACAACTGCTTTTACAACATTACCTGCAAATGCTTCAAAACCGCAATCGGAAATAACATCGGTAACATCTTCAACGATAAGGTTGATACGAAGGTCCGGCTTATCGGAGCCGTATTTTTCCATTGCATCGTTGTAAGCAATACGTGTGAAAGGTGCTTTTGAAGCTATATTGTATGTTCCGTACTTCTCAAAAATGGGAGGAAGCACATCTTCGATTACAGCAAATACATCTTCCTGTGTGGCAAATGCCATTTCCATATCAAGCTGATAGAATTCTCCGGGTGAACGGTCTGCTCTTGCATCCTCGTCTCTGAAGCAGGGAGCAACCTGGAAATATCTGTCAAAACCTGATGTCATAAGAAGTTGCTTAAATTGTTGCGGTGCCTGAGGAAGTGCATAAAACTTTCCGGGGTGATTTCTTGCGGGAACAAGATAATCTCTGGCGCCTTCAGGGCTTGAGGCAGTAAGAATGGGTGTTGTGATTTCAAGAAAATCATGAGCCATCATACTTGCACGAAGGTCTGCAACAATTTTTGATCTCATAACAATCTTTGACTTAACTTCAGGATTTCTCAAATCAAGATATCTGTATTTAAGTCTTGTATTCTCATCCGCATCCTTTGAATGATTGATTTCAAAGGGAAGCTCGTTGTAAATACATTTGCCGAGTACCTCTACTCTTTTGGGAACAACTTCGATGTCACCGGTTGCAATCTTCGGGTTCTTGTTGGAACGTTCTCTTACCGTACCTTCTACAAGAATTGTGGATTCACAATTGATGCCATGAAAAAGTTCCATCATTTCTTCCGTTTCGGGAACTATCTGCGTAGTACCGTAAAAATCACGAAGAATAACAAATCCGAGATTCTTGCTGACACGACGGATATTCTCGTACCATCCGACGAGAGTAACCTCTTTACCTACGTCAGACAGACTAAGTTCATTACAATTATGTGTTCTTGACTGTGTCATAATGCCTCCAAAAAATATATTCAGATATTCAATATAAAAAATATTGGATAAATGTGCTTAATCAAAAATTGCGCTTACGAAATCCTTGGGATTAAATTTCTGCAAATCGGAAATTCCTTCTCCGACTCCGATATATTTAACGGGAATGCCAAGTTCGTTCTGGATTGCAAGGGCAATTCCGCCCTTTGCGGTACCGTCCATCTTTGTAAGAATTATACCGGTAATATCGCAAACTTCTTTAAAATCTTTCGCCTGATTCATGGCGTTTTGTCCCGTGGATGCGTCAAGTACAAGGAAATTCTCTCTATGAGCGTTCGGAAACTCTCTGTCGATTACCCTGTTCATCTTTTTGAGTTCTTCCATAAGGTTCTTTTTATTATGAAGTCTTCCGGCTGTATCGCAAAGAAGAATGTCCACATCCTTAGCCTTTGCGGATTGAAGTGCATCATATATAACACTTGCGGGGTCTGCTCCCTCTCCAGCGCCAATCATGGGTACATTGACTCTCTTGGCCCAGGCATCAAGCTGTTCCGTAGCTGCTGCTCTGAAAGTATCGGCTGCGGCAATAAGGACTTTTTTTCCGTCTTCCTTGAAATTTGAAGCCAATTTTCCGATAGTCGTTGTCTTACCGACACCGTTAACGCCAATAACAAATATTATAGACTGTTCTTTTTCAAAATCATATCCGTCTTCGGAAACTTCAAGTTTCTTTGCAAGCGATTCTATAAGGTAATTTCTGCAATCTTCAGGATTCTTAATATGTTCCACTTTGACGGTCAGTTTTAATTCTTCGATAATCTCTTCGGTTGTATAAACACCGATGTCTGCCATCACAAGAACTTCTTCAAGTTCATCCCAAAAATCATCGTCTATTTCAGAAAATCCGTGAAAAACACTGTCGATTCCGTCAAGAAGGTTAATTCTTGTTTTATTGAGTCCGTTTTTTAATTTAGCAAAAATAGATACTTTTTCTTTATCCATAATTATTTCTTCTTTAATTTTTTCTCTTCTTTTTCAAGTTCCTTATCGATTAAATCAACCGAAACCAAAGCTGAAACACCCTTTTCCTGCATAGTGATACCGTAAAGGCTGTCTGCTTTATTCATCGTTCCCCTTCTGTGAGTGATAACGATAAACTGTGTGTTCTTTGTCATCTTCAAAAGATATTTGGCAAAACGGTCGACATTGGATTCGTCGAGGGCAGCCTCTATTTCATCAAGGAGACAGAAAGGCGAAGGCTTAAGGTTTTGAATAGCAAAAAGAAGGGAAATTGCCGTAAGTGCCTTCTCACCGCCCGAGAGTTGCATCATGTTCTGAAGTTTCTTTCCGGGTGGCTGAGCTATAATCTTAATGCCTGCCTCAAGTATGTCTTCTTCATCAAGAAGTTCGAGTGTTGCTTTGCCGCCGCCGAAAAGTTCCTTAAAAACTTTATCGAATTCATCGGAAATCTGACCGAATTTTTCGGCGAACTGCTTTCTCATCGACACATCGAGTTCATCTATAATTTTAACAAGTTCTTTTTCAGCATCCTGCAAATCCTTGTGCTGGCCGGAAAGGAAGAAATGACGTGTAAATACTTCCTTATATTCTTCGATGGCGTTAACGTTAACGTCGCCGAGTTTTTTGATTTCGTCCTTAACGGCTGCAACGCGCTTTTTCATCTTGGGAAGATCCGTTAACTCTTCATCTTTGTAATTCTTTGCATCCGAAAGCGTAATTTCATATTCCTGCCAAATATACGACGAGAATCCTGCAAGATTTTCCTCCTGCTTTTCCCTCAAATTCTTAAGTCTGAAAAGTTCTTTGTCACAATCGGCAATCTTCTTTGTAATCTGTTCTCTTTCGTCAAAATAAGATTTTTGCTTCGTAGAAAGTTCTTCCTTCTTTTCAAGGTCTTCCTTTAACTTCTTCTCTGCTTCGCTTTGAGAAGTAAAACTTGCTTCAATCGTTTTCTTGATTTCAGCCAAATCATTCTTCTTTTGTTCTATCTCTTCATCAGAAAGATTCCTTGAAGAAAGAAGTTCTTCTTTATCTTTAACGATTCTTTCGGCTTCGGCATTAAGTCTTGAAAGGTTGGCCTGCTCGAACTCCTGCTTCTGATAAAGTTTCTCCATTACAAGATGGATATCGGAAACTATTTGAAGTTTTTCGGTTTCTTCGTTTCTCAAAGAAACAAGTTCCTTTTGCTTTTCTTCGATAAGTTTCTTTTCATTTTCTTCATTCTTTATAAGTTCATTAAAAGAATCTTCTTTATTCTTCTTTTGAGTTTCAAGCGACTCCAAATCAAGTTTCAAAACGGATACTTCTTCTCTCAAAGCGTCAAAATCAGAAAGCGTCGTTCCCATTTTTTCTTTCGCGTTATCGCAATTGATTCTTGCAGAATTTTGTCTCAAATAAGCATTTTGAATATCATCTTTAATCTTTATCACAGAAGCTCTGACTTCATTTCTTTGATTCTTTGCTTCCTCTATTTGGAAAAGTACATCGTCGGCTTTTTTCGAAAGTTCCTTAACCTTCTTTTCAAGTTCATCGATTTCTCTTCTTCTTCCGAGAAGATTTGAGTTATTCTTAAATTTACCGCCGCTTATGGCACCGCCCGGCACAAGAAGTTCGCCGTCAAGCGTTACCATTCTGATACCGTATTCAAACTTTCTTGCAATCTTTAAAGCATTGTCAACCGTGTCAACCACAAGAATCCTTCCAAGAAGGGACTTGGCAACAATTCTGTACTTGTCATCGCAGTCAACAAGTTCGTCAGCAAGTCCGATAACACCTTTTTCTTTCAAAGATTCGGGCTGTTTGAATTCCTGTGATTCCGTTATGGCATCAAGAGGAAGGAATGTGGCACGACCGCTTCTTTCTTCCTTTAAAAGTCTGATTAACTTTTTGGCTGTTTCTTCATCTTCTGTAACAATATTTTGAATATTACCGCCGAGAGCAACTTCGATAGCCGTCTCGTATTCGGATTTAACCTTCAAAATATCGGCAACAACGCCGTGAATCTTTTTGTCGGATGACTTATTATCCATAACGCACTTAATAGCAGGATTAAAACCGTCATATCTTTCAAAAAGATTGGTCACGGTATCAAGTTTGGACTTTTCCTTATGATACTGTTGTTGAATTTCTCTGTAATCATCATCAAGTTTTGACAAAACATCATGAAATGAAGAGGCTTTTTTCTCAGTCTCTTTCAATTCTTCATTGAGTTTGGTTATCTCTTTTGTAATCTTCTCAAACTCATCTTCCAAAGCCTTTACAGCCTGGTTCTGCTTCTGCTCTACGGATTTTGCCTGCAAAAGTTTGGCGTTGGCTTCAGAAAGTCTTATGTTCTTTTGCGAAACACTCGTCTCGATACTCGAAATTTCAGCCTTAACAGTCGCTCTTTCATTAAGAATTTCGATAATATAACTGTTACCTTTTTCAATCGTAAAAGAAGCTGTCTCTATCCGGCCCTGTACTGCGTCAAGATCTGCTTTTGCAGCCTCTTCGGACAAACATTTATCGTTAATCTCATCGTCAATCTGCTTCTTCAAATCCAAAACCTTGCCAATTTCAAGATTCTTGGCTTCATAAGCTTCATCAAGATTTGAAACTCTCAAATTTATATGTTCGATTTGATCCGTTGCAGAAGAAATCTTTTCATTTATGACTTTAATTTCACCTTCAAGCTTTTCTCTCAAAACATCGGAATTCGAAAGAAGATTCTTGTTTTCGTCAATTTCTTCTTCAAGATGCCTGATTATGTTTTCAACTTCCTCATAATCTCTCTTCATCTTCTCGCCGGAAAGTGTAGCCTCGTCAAAATCTCTTTGTGCTATTTTTTCTTTTTCCGAAAGATCCTTGATCTTTTTATCTATTTCCTGAGAATCGAGAAGGAATACGTTAATATCGAGTTTTTTAAGTTCTTCTTTCTTGGCAAGATAAATTTTGGCCTTTTCAGACTGCTTTTCCAAAGGTCCGATTTGTCTGTCCAGTTCAGCCAAAATATCGGAAACACGTAAAAGATTGGCTCTTTCCGTCTCAAGCTTCTTTAAAGTTTCCACTTTTCTTCTTTTAAATTTAACAATACCGGCAGCTTCATCAAAAAGTTCACGTCTGTCTTCCGGTTTGGAACTCAAAATCTTGTCAATCTGACCCTGACCGATAATGGAATATCCTTCTTTACCGATACCCGTATCGTAAAAGAGCTCGTTAACATCTTTAAGTCTGCACGGTGTTCCGTTAATAAGATACTCCGACTCGCCGGAACGATAAATTCTTCTCGCAACGGTAACCTCATCAAAGTCAATTTGAAGAGCATGATCGGAGTTATCGAGAGTTATCGCAACATAAGCACTGCCTACAGGTTTACGCAATTGCGTACCCGAAAAAATGACATCCTGCATGGATGCCCCTCTTAGTTGCTTAATTCTCTGCTCTCCGAGAACCCATCTTACCGCATCTGCCACGTTACTCTTTCCCGAACCGTTAGGTCCGACGATGCCTGTAATTCCATTATTAAATTCAAGAACCGTTTTTTGTGCAAAAGATTTAAAGCCCTGCACTTCGATGCTCTTTAAATACATTGGATTATTCCTTTGTCAAAATTTTTATTCCGCTGTAAGCCGCAAGCTGTTCGGCTTCCTTTTTGTTATGTCCTTCGCCTTTACAAACCTCTTTGCCGTTTACAAAAAGTCCCACGACAAAATGTTTATCATGATCAGGTCCGCTTTCTTCCAAAATACGATACTCCAAAGCCATGTCGGTTTGCGATTGAACAAAAACCTGAATACGGCTTTTCGAATCGACAAAAAGCTGGTTTTCGGAAATATCGTTTAAAAGTATTCTTTCAACATATTCTTTTGCAACATCAAAGCCGAATTCCATAAATACCGCACCGATAATTGCTTCAAACACATCTGAAAGAATAGAATTTCTGCATCTTCCGCCGCTTTGATCTTCTCCTTTTCCGAGAAGAATATAATCTCCGAGATTCATTCTTTTTGCTGTAAAAGCAAGTGAAGATTCGCAGACCAGAGAAGCACGAAGTTTAGAAAGTTCGCCTTCCGGAAGTTCCGGATATTTTTTAAAAAGATACTCGCTCGATACTATCTCAAGCACTGCATCACCGAGAAACTCAAGTCTTTCATAATCATGCCATTTGTTAAGTTTAATTTCATTCACATATGAAGAATGTGATATTGCACTTTTTAAATTGTCGGTATTTTTGAATTGAAGACCTATAAGCTTTTGTAATTCAAGTAATTTTTCTTCTATATTCATTATCAATTTCCCATAACCTTTTCAATAAGTGTGGCAGCTTCTCCGATTGTCGAAATAGATTCGACCTCTTCATCTGCCAAAGAAATATTCAGTGTTTCCTCAACACCTACGATAATCTGATATACATCAAGAGAATCTGCGCACAAATCACCGATAAAAGTAGTATTTTCAGTCAATTCATTCGGATCGACATTCAACACCTCCACAATATTCTCTTTCAAGACATCCAGTACCATTTCTTTTAGTTATCCTCCTGTAAATCCGTCAAAGCAAAACATTCTTTCATAGAATCAAGCATGTTGCTGTCTTTGAACATAACGCATTGCTTAACGGCATTTTTGATTTCAACCGCCGTGGAATTACCGTGACCCTTAACAACAAGTCCCTTCAGACCGAGAAGCGGCGCTCCTCCGTATTCCGAAGAAGAAAAGCTTTTAACAGTCTGTTTTAATTTGGGCTTAACAAGCGCACCGCCGATTTTGCCTCTCGTTGACGACATCATCGAATCTTTGATGACAGATATAAGCGTCTGACTAAGTCCTTCATATAATTTAAGTATAACGTTACCAACAAAAGCATCGCATACTATAACATCGCACACACCATCGGGTATTTCTCTTGCTTCAACGCTTCCGATAAAATTAATGTCCGGGCATTTCTTAAGCAAAGGAAATGTATCTTTTACAAGAGCGTTGCCTTTTTCTTCCTCGGCTCCGATATTGACAATTCCAACCTTAGGATTCTCAACGCCCATCATTTTTTTCATATATATGCTGCCCATTATGGCAAACTGTACAAGGTTCGAAGGCTTCGAATCAACATTAGCACCGCAGTCTATCAAAAGCGAAAAACCGTTTTTAGTCGGAATAAGCGGTGCCAAAGGCGGTCTTTCAACACCTTTTATACGACCGACAATAACCTGACCTCCAACAAGAACTGCACCGGTTGAACCGCATGAGACAAAAGCATCTGCCTGTCCCTCTCTTACCATATGCATTCCCTTAACTATAGAAGAATCTTTTTTCTTTCTTATTGCCGCAACTGGAGGTTCTGCCATTTGAATGATTTCGGACGCATGAACAATTTCAAGTCGCTCTTTATCATAGGAAGCGCCCTCAAGTTCCTTCTCTATCATATCCGTAACGCCGACAAGATAAATCTTCAAATTTTCATTTTCCGAAAGAGCCGCCAAAGCTCCTTTTACGACCTCTCCCGGAGCATTATCTCCACCGTGCGCATCCAATGCAACTTTCACAAAATCACTCATCACTTACTCCTCAATATATAATGTAACAAACGTTGCAAACATTAACATGCAACTTGATTCTTTACACAAAAAACCAAATATAAATATACCTAAAATCATGGCAAAAATCAAGTTATTCCAATAGTTTTTGGATTTCAAAATTTATTGTTGACAAAGTGGATTTCTGACTGTATACTCTTAAAAGTACGGATTAATAAAGATTTAACGGAATTGGAGGTGTAAAGATATGTCTATTTGTCCTAAGAACAAATCATCCAAAAGCCATAGAGATAAAAGAAGAGCAAACTGGAAGATGGGAGCATCAACATTGGTAAAATGCTCTAAATGCGGAGCTTTAACAGTTCCTCACAGAGTGTGCAAAGCTTGCGGATGCTACAACAAGAAAGAAATCATCAAGCTCGACGAAGAATAAAATTCAAGCAGGTATTCAATACCTGCTTTTTTATTACTCTCCTATGCTCTATTTTACATAAGCGGATTGGATTAATCCTCTTCACGAAAATACGGCAGACACAATTGTTTTATTAATCATGCTTCAAGTCATGATTTACTAAATGCTTTGTTCTAATATTTCTCTCCTTACGCAATCAATCGCAATTCGCCATCCATGGCTCAGTGCGATTTTCTGCAAACATCCTGTTTGCAGATTGCTGTGTATTATACAAAGCATCAAGTAAATCTATAACTTTCCGCATACGATTAAAAAAACAACGTTGTCTGCCGTTTACTATATTTAATTTATCCAATCCGCTTATTCATAATGGGACTATTACAACATATCTCGCGGATTCAGGATTTATGCTGTAATTCTCCCCCACGGCCGCGAGCGATTTACAACATATTCCGCGGAAATACCCTTCCTTGCTGTAATCTTCGTCCCCGCGAGGTTATTAATTACAACATATCTCACGCATTTTTCATTTCCGGTTGTAAATCCAACCATACGGCAATCCGGTATGCTTGAACGGGCGGCATTATAAATTCAGGCAGGCAATTCGATGCACTTGAATGGGCGAATTATATTATTTCTTACGCAGGCAACTCGGTATGCTTTTGCAAATCGTATGCGAAGAATAATTGATTTGCTTGATGCTTTGTACAAAAAGCAGCTGTATTCCGACAGGACGTCGGAATAAGCATGCACGGAGACAGGATGTCGACTTGCATGCATCAGCGTCCGGTTTCAAAAATTATGCCAAAGCATTTAGCAAAGCATTATTCGAAGCATGATTTGATAAAGCATACCGAGTTGCCTGCCAAACAATCACTTAAGTCCGCCCATTCAAGTACACCGAATCGCCTGCCAAACAATCAAAAAGCCGCCCCGAAATCGGAGCGGCTCAGTCTAAACGATATGATTAGTTGAATGAAGCCTGGCAAACAGTAATTGCGATAACTCCAACAATATCCTGCCATGAGCAACCTCTTGAAAGATCATTGACAGGCTTTGCGATACCCTGAAGAATAGGTCCGTATGCGTCAGCCTTTGCAAGTCTCTGAACAATCTTATAAGAAATGTTTCCTGCATCAAGGTTGGGGAAGATAAGAACATTCGCCTTACCTGCAACATCTGAATTGGGAGCTTTTGACTTAGCTACTGAAGGAACGATTGCAGCATCAAGCTGGAACTCTCCGTCAACAACGATGTCGGGATACTGTTCTTTTGCAATTCTTGTAGCTTCAACCATCTTGTCAACAAGGGCATGCTTAGCAGAGCCGACTGTTGAGTGTGAAAGCATTGCGCAAACTGCCTTCTCGCCTACGAGGCTTTCGAAGCTTTCTGCAGATGAAGCTGCAATAGCGGCAAGTTCTTCGGGATTGGGATCCTGGTTAAGTCCGGAATCTGCGAAGATGAACGTTCCGTTTGCACCGTATTCGCAATTGGGAACGTCCATGATGAAGAATGCGGAAACAAGCTTGCAGCCTGCTTTTGTCTTAAGAATCTGAAGTGAAGGACGAAGTGTATCGGCTGTTGAGTGGCAAGCACCTGCAACAAGTCCGTCTGCATCTCCTGCCTTGAGCATTACGATACCGAATGTGATTGTATCTTTTAAAAGAATGTCTTTAGCCTGTTCTTCTGTCATACCTTTAGCTTTACGTGTTTCGTAAAGAAGGTTTGCGTAATCGTTGAATTTGTCGCAAGTTGCGGGATCGATGATAGAAGCTTTTGAAATATCAACGCCTGTTGATTTTACATGCTCGTCGATTTCTGCCTTTGAACCGATAAGAACGATATCAGCGATGCCTTCTTTGATTGCACCTTCAGCTGCGAAATATGTTCTGTCGTCCATTGTTTCGGGCAAAAGAATTGTCTTTTTCTGCAATTTTGCTTTTTCTTTGATTCTGTCTACAAATGCCATTTTTATATCTCCTTTGATATTTTATATTTACAACTTATTTATTATACATTCAAAAAAAATAAGATTCAACCGAAGATGTAAAATTAAATCAATTCTTTGACAAAGACGGAAGGAATGGCTTTTTCATCCGGATTATCGACGTATCCGAGCCAAAGATTCATTTTCGCTCTCGTCATTCCAACATACAAAAGCCTTCTTTCCTCTTCTATATCATCAAAAGACGTTTTTTTATGCGGAAGATTTCCTTCAATGATGTCCGGAATAAATACGTTATCCCATTCTAGTCCCTTCGAAGAATGAATCGTTGCTATTTCGACTATATTCCCTTTTTTATAATCTTCTTTGGTCAAAACGTTATTATTGGTCTGTCCGCCGATATTTTCACAAAAATCAACAAAATCGGAAATATCCGGATATTCCATTGCCACAGATTTCATTTTTTCAAAAGCATCTTTATTTTTTATGCCGGATTCACGCAAATAATTTTCATATCCGACGACATTAAAAATATAAATAAGAGCTTCAAAAGAATCCATATCCCACATTTTTTTCAAAGACATTTCAAACTTATATATATTCGTTTTCAGATAACTTTTGCCTTTTGCAGTTTCATAAAGATTCTTAAACGAAAAACAATCATTGTATATAAGTTCGTTATTTTTACATTCAGTAAGATATGCCCTCGAAACATATCTGTTCGGTTTATTTGCGATTCGAAATAAGTTTTCGTATGTATATTCTTTTCTCGACAATTTAAGATACGCAATTACATCCTTTGCTATACCCGTTTGAAATACATCATCGGGTTTATCTTTAAATACAGGTTTGTAACCTTTTTTTATTAGTTTTCCAAGCAGCTTTTCCGATGCCGAATTGGTTCTTAGTAAAATCGCATTCGTGATATTTTCACCTTTACAATCATCCAATTTAAGCAACAAATCTTCATATTCTTCGTCAAAATTCAAATATTTCAGAAGGGTCGCACATCCCTCTTCCTTTTTTTGAGAAACAAGATTCTTATCGAATCTTTCTTTATTGTTTTTTATCAAAAAAGAAGACATTTCGACAATTTTAGGTGTAGACCGATAATTGTTGTTCAATCTTAGAATTTTTGCATCGTAATCCTTAACAAACTCAAAACAGACCGACGGTTTGGCTCCCCGAAAGCCATAAATGGACTGGTCATCGTCACCGACCGCATACACGTTTTTGTCAAACAAAGTTTTGATAATCTCATATTGGTCGAAACTTATATCCTGAAATTCGTCAATAAGACAATATTTATACCTTTCTTTCCACTTATTTCTTACAAGCGGATTTTGAAGAAAAGTCATACATCTTTCAGAAAAATCATCAAATTCAAGTTTGTTTAACATTTTCGTTTCCTGATTATATGCATCAAAAACCAAATCAAACTTCGATTGATCCAAAATTTTTGACGAGTAAGAAGACTTCTTTTCGCGAAGAAGCTTTTTTTCCGTAAATTCGTTCAAAAGTGAATTAAGGTTCAATAAATCAAACGATATACTTTTGTCTTTCAATACGGAGATTAAAATATTCAATTTTTCTTTGGGGGTTATAAGTGAAATGTCATCAGAGCTTGCGTCTCTGATAACAGAGTAGAATAATGAATGAAACGTAGAAAAAGTCACGGGATAATAATCTTCCGACGTTTCATCGAAACGTTTTTTCATCTGCAAAGCTGCAGCCCGGGTAAACGTAATAACCAGGATTTGTTCGGGAGGTATATTAAGCTCTTTTATCATATACCTGACCCTTTGTGTGAGAACCGTGGTCTTCCCTGAACCCGGACCCGCGATAACCATCGCAGGTCCTATGGGGAATTTCACAGCCTCAATTTGATTTAAATCAAGACTCATTCGATAATTTTTCTATTGCCGCTTCTATTCTTTTAAGCGACTCTTCCTTTCCTAATACTTCCAGAAGCTCTGTAGCTCCGCAAGGAGTCATCTGCTTTCCGGATAAAGCTGTTCGGATGGGCCATAAAACAGTGCCGTTCTTTAATTCTTTTTCAGCGGCAAAATTCACAAGAAGCTCGTAAAGAGCGTCATTATTATATTCCTTTTCGTCAAGCTTTGACAAAACAGGAAGTATATCTTTAAGTACCTTGAGAGAAATCTCGGCATCTGTTTTCATTTTTTTGTGAGTATACATTTCAATTGAATACTCGGGAACTTCCTCAAAGAAGTCTATCTGATCCTTTATATCGGGAAAGATTTCGATTCTTGTCTTAACCATTTCGGCAATCTTTTTGAAATCAAGCTCTTTAGTAATAACTTCTTTTATATAAGGAAGAGCCTTTTCGTAAAAAGCATCAAAATCCATAGCCTTAATATATTCGCCGTTCATCCATTTAAGTTTTGTATAGTCAAAAACGGCAGGGGATTTGGACATATGCTTATAATCAAAATTGGCGATAAGCTCGTCAAGTGACATAATTTCCTGATTGTTCTCGGGGCTCCAACCAAGAAGCGCAACAAAGTTTACGACAGCTTCCGACAAAAATCCCTGTTCAATCAAATCTTCATATGAAGAATGACCGCAACGTTTTGAAAGTTTTGTATGATTCTCGTCCGTAATCAAAGGACAATGTACGTATACGGGAACTTCCCAACCGAATGCTTCGTAAAGCCTGTTGTATTTAGGTGATGAAGAAAGATACTCGTTACCTCTTACAACATGCGTGATTCCCATAAGATGGTCATCAACAACATTTGCAAAATTATATGTAGGGAATCCGTCAGACTTAATAAGAATCATATCGTCAAGTTCCGAATTGTCTACAGTAATATCACCATAAATTTCATCAGTAAAAGTAGTTGTTCCGGTATTGGGGTTATTCTGTCTGATAACGTAAGGCATACCGCTTGCAAGTTTTTCTTCAACCTCTTCTTTTGAAAGTCCGAGACAATGCTTATCGTATACGTTAATTTCCTTGCCGCCTTCAATTCTGTTTAATGTTGCAAGCCTTTCCTTATCGCAGAAGCAATAATATGCCTCACCTTTTTCGATAAGTTTCTTTGCATACTCAAGATAAATACCGCTCTTTTGTCTGTCAGACTGAACGTAAGGTCCGAAACCCTTATCCTTATCGGGTCCCTCATCGTGAATAAGTCCCGTCTTTTCAAGAGTTCTGTAGATAATGTCAACAGCACCCTCAACGTATCTTTCCTGGTCCGTATCTTCTATACGAAGAATGAAATCTCCGTTCTCATGTTTTGTAATTAAATATGCATAAAGCGCAGTTCTTAAGTTTCCGACATGCATTCTTCCCGTAGGCGAAGGAGCAAATCTTGTTCTTATCTTAGTCATTTAAATACGTTCTCCTTTTTATAAACATATGCTAATCAAATCTTCAATTTAATTTCAATCAACAACATAGCAAAATAAATAATACCTTTATTATCTAAAAAAATCAATAAATATGGATTTAATTTCACTCAAATGATAAAATGATGCCAAAGCGGCAACAAATGTATTTTATTTTCCAAAAATTGCTTCTTAATAATTATATCGGAGATACAAAATGATTTTAAGCGATTATCACATGCATTCTTCTTTTTCGGGAGATTCACATACGCCGACCGAAGATATGATAAAAGGCGCCAAAGCTCTCGGTCTTCAAAGAATTTGTTTTACCGAGCATTACGACCCACTCTTTCCCTGTTACAAAGAAGATGAAATCGGAGAATTCGATCTCGATATAAAATCATACATGAATTTCAAAAATCAATTTTTAATTTCAAAAGAAAATGACGGCTCAATAGAAGTCAATTTTGGAATAGAACTTGGTATGTATCCAAAAATTTATGATTTGGGACGTCAAATAATAAAAGAAAACGATTATGATTTCGTAATCTGTTCATCTCATACCGCAGCAGAAATCGACCCCTATTATCCGGAATACTGGCAGGATAAAACGGTTATCGAAGGAGCCAAAATTTACTTTGAAGAGATTCTTAAAAACGTAACGAATTTCAAGGATTTTGATGTGTACGGACATTTGGATTATTGCATGAGATACGTCCCTTCTGCCCCTTCAGACAGAGAATTGTCCAATTACAAGGAAATATTCGAAGCAATTTTTAAAATTCTTATAGAAAACGGAAAAGGAATCGAAATAAACTCCAACGGCCTCAGAAGTTCGTTAAAAGAATTCAATCCGAATAAAGAAATACTTTCATTATATAAGGATATGGGCGGTGAAATCATAACATTCGGTTCAGACGCACACTCTCCCGAATACATCGGATACGCAAAAAAAGAAGCCGAAGAACTTTTAAAGTCCTTAGGCTTCAAATATCATGCCAATTTCAAAAACAGAAAACCCGAATTTGTAAAACTTTAGGATAAAAAACTGAAATTATATATCTTTAATAACACAAGCTTTGAGGGCGTTAATTATCGTATATGCATGTCTTTGAGTCGAATAACCGAGACGGTCGATAATTACGCCTTTTTCGTATATCTGACCGTAACAAAGATCATCTACGAACAATCCCGTCACATAGCATACCGTATCATCATTCATCCATTCATCAAAATCCGGAACCAAATCCTTTGCCATAAATTTGTCCGCTCTGGGCTGATTCGTAGTATTATCGATTGAATAAACAATAAGTTTCTCGTCCAACGTGCGATATCTCTTATTTATAATTCTTGCAACTTCGCAAGGCGCCATTGCAACCGAAAATCCCTGCATAACATATTCCGGAAGAATTTTATAAAATTCATCAATAGTAGGATTATTAAGAATTTTGTCAATCCACCTTTGGGCAATTTCCTCTCCTGCATAATTATATCTAATTGTTGCAAAAACTTCCTTACCTGAAAGAAGCGACTCTTTTAACTGCTCATTCTCATATCCGCATGTTTCCGAAAATATCGGTTTATATCCGTAATAAAAAGCATTAGACTCAATTGTATTTTCTTCATGCTTTTTAATAATGTCAAAAATAGTGTCGCAAAGAACATCCATTTCCTCTTTGCAGGTTGTAATATTCGGTGAAGAGCATCTGTAACATTCAAGTCCGTCGAAACCTGTAACATAAACATCCTCAGGTACATTTATGCCTTTTAAATTCAAAAGATTGATAATAGTCTGCGCCATAATGTCGTTTGCGCAAAAAATAGCATCAGGCATTTCGGGAGATTTCTTCATCAACTTATCGAATACTTTTCTGGTGGGATATTCCCAATAACTTCCGAATTCAACATTATCCAAAGAGAACACAAGACCTGAATCTTCCAATGCATTTTTGTAACATTGAATACGAAGTTTTGAATCATAATCAACCTCGGGAGTATTTCTTCCGGCAATATAGCAGGTTGTTTTAATATTTCTTTCTTTAATAACAGTCTTCAAAAGATCCGTATAAGCATCTTCATACTCACCGATAATGGAATAACATCTGGGATCATATTTTCTCGCCATAATAACCGGAACATTATGTTCCTTAGCGTCCCTAATGATTCTGTCAATAAGCGAGGTATCAAAAATAGTCTCGTGTAAAATCACGAGAGCACTTAATTTGTCATAAGGAATGCTGTAATAAACATACTTGGCACCCAAATACCTGTTATCGGTAAAATCGACTACTGAATTATAAATTATAATTTTGGAATCGTTCTTTTTTGCGGATGCATAAAGATTGCGAACAAATTCACGACTGATTTCGGAATTTGCCTGAGTAAGACATACTCCAATTATTTTTTTCATACAAACCTCCTCCGCTTAACTTCTCGGATGAGTTTTATTATAGACATCTCTCAAATGATTCTGAGAACTGTTCAAATATATCTGAGTTGTGGATATATCGGAATGACCAAGCATTTCCTGAACAGCTTTAAGTTCCGCACCGTTTTCTACAAGATGTGCCGCAAACGAATGGCGAAGCGTATGCGGAGTAATATCGGCTTCTATTCCTGCCTGCTTTGTATAATTCTTAATAAGCTTCCAAAATCCCTGTCTGCTCATTTGAGAACCGGAACAATTGACAAAAAAATAATCCGATTTATTGTTTTCAAGAAGAACCTCTCTCGACTTAAGAATATATTCGGTAAGAGCATTATGTGCCTTTGCTCCGAAGGGAATAAGTCTTTCCTTCTTGGAATCTTTAATTTTAATAAAATCCATGCTCAGATTGATATCAGAACTTTCAAGCGAAATAAGTTCACTGACTCTGATGCCTGTAGCATACAAAAGTTCAAGCATGGCTTTATCTCTAATCTGTTTCGGAGAATTGCCGTTCGGTTGTTCAAGAAGCAAAGAAACCTCACGCTTCGACAATATGCCGGGCATCTTCTTTTCAATCTTGGGAGCCTTAAGGTCCTTCGAAACATCTTCATTAACAACATGAGATAAAAGCAAAAAGCCGAATAAAGCTTTAACAGACGCAACGCTTCTCGAAATCGAAGCATTTGCAAAATTTTCGTCAAACATTGACGAAATATAAGAATCAAGGTCATCAAAGCATACCGAATCCCAACTCTTGATGCCTTTCTTTTTCAGATAATCTACAACTTTCAGCAAATCTCTTTTGTATGACATCTCTGTATTCAAAGACGTTTTTTTCTTATCATGAATGTATTCAATAAATAAGTCGACCTGCTGTTCCATGTAAACCTTCCCAAAACGCTTAACTTAGTAAGCAACTAATTATGTCAATCATTGACTGCAATAGTTATTATATTAAATAGACACCCAAAAAGCAACCAAAAAAAGAAATAATTTTCAAAAAATGCCCTATTTTTAAGGCTTTCAGAAGATGCTTTCAAGATGTTGTCCTTGACAAAACATTCTCAACAAAATATAGGAAGGACAAAATTATCTGGAATTATGTAAATAAAAAAATTGACATAACAGGCAGAAAACTGCCAATTATGTCAATTAATAATATTGACTTCGTGAGTCATTGACTATTGTGCCAACAATTTATTTACACTTGTCAATTTAACAGCAACAACAAATATATCAATTGCCTGAGAAAGTTCATCGATAGGCGGAAATGTAGGTGCAATTCTTATATTGGAATCGTGCGGATCTTTTTTATAAGGATATGTAGCTCCGGCACCTGTCATTGTTACACCTGCTTCTTTGCACAACGACACAATTTCCTTTGCACATCCGTCAAGACTGTTAAACGAAACAAAGTATCCGCCGATTGGCTTCGTCCATGTACCGATTTCAAGACCGCCGAGACCACTTTCAAGTTTTTCATTAACAAGCTCAAATTTAGGTCTTAAGATTTCAGCATGCTTCTTCATATGATTCTTCATACCATTAATATCACCAAAATATCTTACATGACGAAGCTGATTAAGCTTATCATGACCAATTGTCTGAATTGTAATAATGCTCTTAACATAATCAATATTAGCCTTTGATGCTGCCAATGCTGCAATACCACTACCTGGGAATGTTACCTTACTTGTTGAACAGAACTTATAAACCATATCTGGATTTCCAGCCTTCTCACACTCTGCAAGAATTTCAACAAGCTGATCCTGCTTATCATCATATAAATGATGAATAGCATATGCGTTATCCCAGAAAATTCTGAAGTCTTTAGCTGCTGGCTTAAGATTAGCAAATCTTCTGACAGTTTCATCAGAATAAGAAATACCCTGTGGATTAGAGTACTTAGGTACACACCAGATACCCTTTACTGCTGGATCATTATTAACATACTGCTCTACCATATCCATGTCTGGACCTGTGGCTGTCATTGGGATATTAATCATCTCAATACCAAACTGCTCTGTAATAGCAAAATGTCTGTCATATCCTGGTACTGGACATAAGAATTTAACTTTATCAAGCTTACACCATGGAGTCTCTCCACATACACCATGAATCATTGAACGACATACTGTATCATACATAACATTAAGAGATGAATTACCAAATACAATTACATTGTCAGCTGGAACTTCAAGCATGTCTCCCATAAGCTTTCTAGCTTCTGTAATACCAATAAGTTCACCATAGTTACGGCAGTCAATACCAGCCTCTGATTTAAATTCAACTGTTGGATTAAGAGTATTAAAGAAATCAGCCTCCATATCAAGCTGCTCTGCAGATGGAAGACCTCTTGCCATATTAAGCTTGAGTCCCTTACCCTTAGCATCCTCATACATTTTTGTTAATTCGTCTTTAAGAGCTGCAAGCTCTTCCTTTGTCATTTCCTTGTAAGCTTTCATTTAATTTTCCTTTCAATTTTTCCTTTAAAATAACAAAAATTATTTCAATATTGTAAAAATCAGTAAACATTATATTCATATTTAAATGAATATGCAATGTAAAACTTTACTAAACAGTACAAAAATACACATTTTTTTATTAAAAATATGTTACAACAAGCTTTTATTCCTGAAT
>JAZQQI010000064.1:0-8349 GCA_045628965.1 Lachnospiraceae bacterium
GTTCCGCTTTTATCTTCGAGTTCCATTCCGAGTTTAATCATCAAATTCTTTGAAGCGGTGTTTCTGCTGTCGCAATGAGCCTGAATTTTGTCGGCGTGTAATGTTTCAAAAGCATATTCCGTCAACGCTTTGGCTGCTTCGAAAGCGAAACCTTTGTTTCTGTACGCAGGATGAATAATCCATCCGATTTCATAAGTATCTGTTTCATCCGTCGATTCCAAATTTACTCCGCCAATTATCTGTCCTTCATAAAGAACCACGTATTCTCTGTCTTTCGGCTCATCTTTCTCCCATTCCGAAGAAGCGGTCTTTGTAAACTTCTCGGTGTCTTCCATGGTTTCATTCGGAAGAAACATCATCATATCGATGCTTTTATCTCCGGCGTAAGCGTGAATTTCCTTTGCATCTCCCAATCTTATGGGACGAAGCACAAGATTCTTTGCAATCAGGTAATTTCTCGGATTTAAAGATGCATATATCATCTCCAGAACCCTTCGTTCTCTGTCTACCATCACACTTTCAAACAAATCGTCGCTTTCAAAGACACTGTTTACGGCAATGGCTTCTTCAAATGACACAACTCTTAGTTCAAATCCTGCTTCCGCCTCGTATTGATCGAGATTTTGGGCGTTAACATTTCCCGTAACATCGCAAAAATAGTAATAGTTTTCCTGCTCAAGAAGGGTATTCTTCATGGCATTACTGTTTTGAAGTCTCAGTACGCTTCCGTATTCCCTTACAGATTCCGGGATTACCTCAAGTCCGACCTCTTCGCTTACTTCTCTTACAAGTGCCGTGATTTTATCTTCGTCTTCGTGAATTCCCCCGCCTGGAAATTTGAAGTACTTATCTCTGACACTGTATACGAGAGCAATTTTTCCTTCATCGTTGATTATGATTCCCCGTGCCGAAGGTCGTACGAAATGCCGGTAATTTTCTTTATAATCTTTCAAATCGATGGTAAATAGTCTTTTCATCTTTATCTCCGTATGCAAATTATTTTTTCACTGAACGTTCATATACTGACTGTAAAGGATTCCCTTGGGTGAGAGTCAATAGCTTTTTTTAATTCTTACAAAAAAATGTTCGTCATCTTCCGCCACTTTGTAACCGCCGTTTTTCTCCATCACCCTTAAAGATGCCGTATTGCTCTTCAAAAGACGTAAATAAACCTCATCCTCAGGTATAATTTTTCTTGCAATTTCAAGAGTAAGTCGCAATCCTTCGGTTCCGTAACCTTTACCGCGATATTTTTTGCCGATACTGTAGCCTATGTGACCGGAGCCGTTTCTTAGAGCATCCGTAAGGTAATGTCTTATGCGAAATTCACCCACCAATAAATCTTTGTCCCATAAATAGTAAAATGTCTCCGGAACAAACCAGTCCGGCATATTAACAGGGTGTTCATATGATATTAATTCCGGAAGAACCTTTTCCTTATATTCCTCAAAAGAAACACCGAAAAAATCATTGGTTAATCCGTTCTCGTCTTTCGGAAGATTGGTTGTATATTGCCATTGGGCGTATGCGTCTTCCCAATTAATCTTTCTTAATTCCATTTTTTCCTTAAAAATCTTTACTCTACTGTTTTACGAATAATTCCATCTCTTTTTGCAAAAGACGAAATACGTTTGCAACAAGATAACCGTCAGCAATAGCGTGATTAAGCCGAACACTCACAGGCATCATAAGACGATTGTTTTCTTCACGATATTTGCCCCAGTTGACAATCGGCGGAAAAAACAGATATCCGTCGGGCAGTTCGATATTCAAGGAATCGTAAGAAAGCCATGATATGTAAGATGCATCAAACCAATTTGGATGATTTGCCGAATCAAGACCATATTCCCGTGTTTTTTGGGCTTTTTCTATATCCTTTCGGGCCCCTTCATAAAATGTCTTATAATCTTCACTATATAAGGTATAAACAGGTGTGCAGGTTTCCGTATCCTCGTGGAAAACATACTGTGTCGGATTAATCACATCGTAGCAAATCAATTCTTCCGTCTGCCAAAGATATGCCATTTTATAATCGTCTCTCGAATTGAGAACTTTTGACAAAACATAAAGAAAATTAATGTAAAACTTCGTATTTGTTTCCTTTGAATATTTTACAAGTTCCGTTACGTCGATTCTGGCCGTCATGGAAGTCGAACACTTGCAATCTTCCGAAAAATGTCTGAAGACGCCTTTTCTGTAATAATTCTCTTTGTCTATAACTTTATAGTTCATTTTATTCTTTCCTTTATAATTTATATGCCGATACAAATACCTCGTAATCGTCGTAATTAAATACACAACTTGTATCATATGAATAATCGTCACCGGGATAAAATGTCACAAAGTCAAAACCGGAAACATCTCCGCTTTGATAATAAAGAACATATACATCACAATAATAGAAATCTTCCTCTGCAATTGACACCTCGATATGATGTCCGTATTCGTCTTCCGTGTTTTCGGTTACCGTAAAATCTGTATCGACAGGGGTATACATTGATTGAATGAGGTAATCATATCTTACTTCAATGGAATCCGTATCCGGAAACGGTCTTCCGCTAAGGTCCGCCAGTACAATCGTTTCCTTGGGTCCTACGGTACTCATTAACTCATACATCTCTTCTGAAACAGACTTATCGGATCCTGCCGAATAGTCAATATACACACCGAAATCAACGGTTACATCGTTAGGATTGTATACATGTGCAAAAAAATAAGGAATTCCGTTATTATTGTCTACATCCCAATATTTAAATTCAAGTTCTTTAAGCTCTTTCGTTTCATTTACTTCAGGTTCCGATACACTGCCCTGTCCGTCAATTACTCCGACATCGTCATTTCCGTCATCATCCGACACTAAACTACCCGATGAATTTTGATTGTCATTTCCCGGATTAATAACCAAATTATTACCTTGATTTCCTACGACTTGAAAATTGCATCCCGTAAGTCCCACAACTAAACCTAACATAATAAGTGTTTTTGATAATTTCTTCATATAATCTTTTCCTTTCCGTTGCACAGAAACCTGTTGATTTGTTTCTTTCCTGCTATCGACAAATTCTTCGCCCTCAACCTCTTCTTGGATATCTGTTACCTGAAATCTCTCTTAATCTTTCCATCAACAAAAGCAATGTTCCCGATTCCACATAGCTCATTATATGCCCGTCGCAAAACCTTTCTCCCCTGGATATAAAAGTAAGCATCGTAGCAATCTCTTTTCTGTTCATTTCGGAAATCGGTTTCGAAGCGATTTTTTCATGATTGTCCGAATAGTTTTTATCAACCTCAAGCATGCCGAGTGCATCGAATATTTCCGGTGCATATTGAGGATACGGATTGCATTCTACGGTTTTGTTGTTTTGCAAAAATTCGATTACCGAATCAAGTTTATCGATGTCAACTTTATTCTTTCGACACATTTTGCCCTCCGCTTGATCATTTTATAAAGAATTTTATCCTTCCGTTTTCGATTATATCATATTCGCACTGTATATTGTTCTATTTTATCGTTTGTCTTCATTTATCACTTTGGTAAAAATTACTATTGATTTATTTTTCCGGTATGATAAACTATATAAGATTTCGATTGTTAACTTTTTGTCAATCTTAATCAAAAATCATTGGGGGGAGAATATTTTTGAAAGGAGAATTAAAATGGAACAAAAATATGAAATAATTGACAATGTTGAAAAACTTGAAACAGCGTTGTCAGAACTTAAAAAAGCTCAAAAAATTTTCTCAACCTACACTCAGGAACAGGTAGATAAAATTTTTTATGAAGCGGCTATGGCTGCAAACAGGGAAAGAATTCCTCTTGCAAAGCTTGCCGTTAGCGAAACCGGAATGGGAATCGTTGAAGATAAAGTAATTAAGAACCATTTCGCTTCCGAATATATATATAATCAGTATAAAAACATTAAAACATGCGGAGTTATTGAAGAGGATACGGCTTACGGCATTAAGAAGATTGCCGAGCCTATAGGTGTTATCGCCGCAGTTATCCCTACAACAAACCCTACATCAACGGCTATTTTCAAGACACTTATAGCACTTAAGACGAGAAATGCCATAATTATAAGCCCGCACCCCCGTGCAAAACTTTCCACAATTGCAGCCGCAAAGGTTGTTTTGGAAGCAGCGGTCAAAGCCGGCGCACCTGAAGGAATCATAAGATGGATTGATATGCCCTCTCTCGATATGACAAATCTTGTTATGAAAGAGGCCGATATCATCCTTGCCACAGGCGGTCCCGGAATGGTTAAAGCAGCATATTCTTCGGGAAAACCCGCTCTTGGTGTAGGCGCAGGAAACACTCCCGCAATCATCGACGAAACGGCTGATATCGTTCTTGCCGTTAACTCGATTATTCATTCAAAAACTTTTGACAACGGAATGATTTGCGCTTCAGAGCAGTCAGTTATCGTTGATTCAAAGGTATATACAAAGGTTAAAAAAGAATTCAAGGACAGAGGATGCTATTTCCTTAAGGGAGATGAACTTGATAAAGTTCGCCATACGATTCTCATTAACGGTTCGCTTAATGCAAAAATCGTTGGACAGTCCGCAAAGAAAATTGCTGAACTTTCAGGAGTTAACGTTCCCGATTATACAAAGATTCTTATCGGTGAAGTTGAAAGTGTTGAATTAAGCGAAGAATTTGCTCACGAGAAACTTTCTCCCGTACTTGCTATGTACAAAGCCAAAAACTTTAACGACGCGCTCGATAAAGCTGAAAGACTTATAGCAGACGGCGGATTCGGCCATACATCTTCGATTTATTTAAATGCGGTTACCGAATCCGAAAAAATCAATACATTCGGTGCCAGAATGAAGACATGTCGTATTCTTATCAATACTCCTTCTTCTCACGGCGGTATAGGTGATTTGTATAATTTCAAACTCGCGCCTTCACTTACTCTCGGATGCGGCTCTTGGGGCGGCAACAGTGTAAGCGAAAATGTAGGCGTAAAACATCTCATCAATATCAAAACAGTAGCTGAAAGGAGACAGAACATGCTTTGGTTCAGAACACCTGATAAAGTATATATGAAAAAAGGCTGCCTTCCCGTAGCCCTTGAAGAATTAGGAACATATTACAACAAAAAGAAGGCTTTTATCGTTACCGACTCCTTCCTTTTTGAAAACGGATATACACTTCCCATTACAAAGAAACTCGATGAAATGGGAATCCTTCATCAAACCTTCTCAAACGTAGCACCCGACCCTACGCTGGGTTGTGCTAAAGAAGGTACTAAATTAATGAACGAATTTAAACCCGATGTAATCATCGCCGTAGGCGGCGGTTCAGCAATGGATGCAGCAAAGATTATGTGGGTTCTTTATGAGCATCCGGAAGCAGATTTCCTGGATATGGCAATGCGTTTCTGTGATATAAGAAAACGTATTTACACATTCCCCAAGATGGGCGAGAAAGCATTTTTCGTAGCTATTCCAACTTCTGCAGGTACAGGTTCGGAAGTTACACCTTTTGCTGTAATTACCGACGAATCAACGGGAATCAAATATCCCCTTGCTGATTACGAACTTATGCCCAAGATGGCGATCGTCGATGCGGATTTACATATGAATGCACCTAAAGGTCTTACATCCGCTTCAGGTATCGATGCTGTATCTCATGACCTTGAAGCAATCGCATCACTTATGGCTACGGATTACACGGACGGACTTGCAATTCAATCCCTCAAGATGATTTGGGAGAATCTTCCGATTGTTTACGACAACGGTGCAAACGAGCCCGAAGCCAGAGAAAAAATGGCCAATGCCGCTACAATGGCAGGTATGGCTTTTGCAAATGCATTCCTTGGAGTATGCCACTCAATGGCACATAAACTCGGTGCTTTTTACCATATTCCTCACGGAATCGCAAACGCTTTGATGCTTGATGAAGTACTTCTTTTCAATGCAAAAGAAGTTCCCGTAAAAATGGGTACTTTTTCACAGTACGATCATCCTCATACCCTTGAGAGATACGCAATGGTTGCAGACGCTCTCGGTCTTGGCGGAAAGAATGACGAAGAAAAATTACAGAATCTCATTAAAGCTCTCGATGAATTAAAAGCACGTGTCGGTATTAAGAAAACAATTGCCGATTACGGTGTTGACGAGAAAGAGTTCCTTGAAAGACTCGACGAAATGTCAGAAATGGCATTCGACGACCAGTGTACAGGCGCAAATCCCAGATATCCGCTCATTTCGGAAATCAAGCAGATGTACTTAAATGCTTACTACGGAACACATAAAGATATTTAAAAGGAGGTTACAAAATGAAACTTGAAAAAGTAATTGCTGAAAGAAAGAATAAAACAATATACAGAGACGGCGATTTGGCTATCAAAGTTTTTTCAAATGATTATTCAAAAGCCGACATTTTAAATGAAGCTTGCAATCAGGCAAGAGTCGAGGATTGCGGCCTTAACATTCCCAGAGTCAGAGAAGTATTCAAAATCGACGGCAACTGGGCTATCGCGACAGAATTCGTTGAAGGCGTAACGCTTTCGGAACTTATGGAAAAAAATCCTGACAAAATGGACGAATACCTTAACCTTTTCGTAGATTTACAGATGCAGGTTCATGCAAAAAGAGTTCCTCATCTTAATCGTCTTAAAGAAAAGATGCAAAGAAAAATCAGCCAGACAACACTTGATGCGACAACAAGATACGAGCTTCACACAAGACTCGAAAGTCTTCCCGAGCATGATAAAGTTTGCCACGGTGACTTCGTTCCTTCAAACATTATTCTTACAAAAAAAGACGAAGCATATATAATTGACTGGGCTCACGTAACAAGCGGAAACGCTTCTGCTGATGTAGCAAGAACATATTTGACGTTCTGCCTTAAAGGAAAGAAAGATATTGCTGAAAAATATCTGAATCTGTTCTGCAAAAAGAGCGACACTGCAAAACAGTATGTTCAAAAATGGCTTCCTATAGTAGCCGCCAGCCAATCCGTTAAAGGAAATGCAGAAGAAAGAGAATTTCTTCTTTCATGGGCTGATGTTGTAGATTACGAATAATTAATAGTTATATAAAAATAACGGGCCTAAGCTCTGCTGATTCGGCAATGCTTAAGCCCGTTATTTATATCTTGTTATCTTAAACGACATTTAGGGATTTTTTATTCAAGCCATTTTATAAATGCCGTTTTGTCTTCACTGTTGTAACCGGCATTCCTATAAAAATTAAGTTGTCAATTCGCCATCTTTAATATCTCTTTCCATAAGTTTTCCCTCAATTTTTCTCTTTTTTGAAAGGTTTGTTTATTAATGAAATTATCGGATGTATAATCACCGCCACTGCAACAATTGTTACCGCGGATACCGAAACCAACAACCACGGGTTTTCAAATATTGTTACAAATATTCGTAATACCATCGCCTGAATTATGTATATCTCCAATGAATATTTGCCCAAAAATCTGCTTACCGGATTTTTGATGGCAAAACCCAAGACTTTGGTAAATATGTCGGTCGCCGAAAGTACAATCGAAACAAACGATACATCTCCCAACAGGCTGAACAGTACTTTGACAACGCCGGGTATCGTATCCTGCACGCTTATTTTGTATTCCAAAAGCAGCAAACCGAATCCCATTATAAAAATTACATACCAAAACTTTTTTATAAACTTCGTAATCGCTTCTTTGTAATATGCGCTCGCAAATCCCAAAAGAAAAACTATCGTTATCGTATATCTTTTTGCATCATATCCCAAAAAGTACGCTGTTATCGCAAATGCCGAAACACCGACCGCCATAATCACCGATTTGATTTTGTCATTCACCTTTAAAACATATACCGCAAAAAAAGCAACATATAACCATAAAGTATATTGAAGATACCAACCGAAACTTACTATTGTTCCGCCTACGGTAAAAGATTTAACAACCAACATGACGGAAAAATCCGTTTTAATTATCAGCTCATATATTGTATAGATTACTATTGCAAACGTGTATGTAAGAAAAAACGGAATCAGTCTTTTCTTCGGAAATTCCAAAATATAACTTCTCCCTTTGGACGAATATGAAGCAAATAATCCGAATCCCGACAAAAAGATAAATCCGACTACTCCGTAGTGTCCGAACAAATTCAAAAATGAGCCGAAATACGTTCCGGAAAACAATGCCGAAAACTGATACAGGTGACTCACCAATACCATTAACGCCAGATATCCCTTTAAGCACAAAAAAGTATCTTTCGACAAATATTCATATTGTGATATTTCCGCTTTGTTTTTCATTCTTCTTCCACAAATTAATTGCAAAGTTTTGCCACTACTTCGTTAATTACCTTGCCGTCGGCCTTACCCTTAAGTTCGCCCATAACA
>JAZQQI010000065.1:0-15552 GCA_045628965.1 Lachnospiraceae bacterium
GAGGAAATAATAATGATGACAGTGCATGAAGTGAGTAAGCTTGCCGGAGTGAGTATACGCACTCTACAATATTATGACAAGATCGGTCTTTTACATCCGACGGGATATACCGATGCGGGCTACAGACTGTATGACGATACAGATTTGGAGCGCCTTCAACATATTCTGCTGTTTAAGGAATTGGAGTTTCCTCTGAAAGACATTAAGGCAATTATCAATAGTCCTGATTTTGATAGAAGTAAAGCTTTAGGACAGCAAATAGAGTTGCTAAGGCTTAAGAAGGAACATATTGAGAACTTGATGAACTTTGCACTTGGAATCAAAATGTTAGGAGTGAAACATATGGATTTTAAGGCTTTTGATAGAAGCAAACTGGACGAATATTCCAGACAGGCAAAGGAATTGTATGGCAATATGCCAGAATACAAGGAGATGGAAGAAAAGCAAAAGAATCGAACTGAAGAGGACGAGCGAATTATAGCAGATAGATTTATGCTTCTGTTTAAAGAAGCTGGCGAGATGAAGAATATGGATCCGGCTTCTGCTGATGCTCAGAATCTTGTAAAGAGAATACAGGACTATATTACAGAAAACTTTTATACATGCACAAATCAGATTTTGCGTGGATTAGGGAAAATGTATTCAGGCGGTGGAGACTTTACAACGAATATCGATTCATATGGTGGAGAAGGTACAGCCATCTTCGTAGCAAATGCGATAGAAATTTATTGCGATGATGCGGAGTAAAATTGAAAGTTAATCGCTTCATTTGCCATGCCGACAACCGAATTCGGATAACTATATGTGAAAAACGGTTATTGACGCGATGCTTCGGATTTGATAAACTTCATTTAGTTTAGTAATGGGGAGTAGTTCGCATCGAAAGATGTTTTGCACTTCGTCATCACGCCGAAAGGCCGGGGTGCAGACTTATGATTTTGATAAAGGAACGAGACTGTTATCGCATTTGCGGTGAGAGTCTCCTTTTTTATGGGAGATATTCAAACCGAGAATATATCGGAGGTGAAATAAATGAAAGTTAAAAAATTAGTTTTTCCAATAGTACTTTTTGTGTTCGGACTTGCAAGCTTTTTGGTCAACAATAAATTTGACATAGCTTCGCTTCCCTTTATAACGGCGATTGTATTGTTTGCAATTGGTCTTTTCTTATTGATAAAAGGCGGCGACTGGTTTGTAGACGGTGCAAGCTCAATAGCTGAGAAATTTAAAATTCCCGAAATAATTATCGGGGCTACGGTTGTATCAATAGGTACGACGCTTCCGGAGGTTATGGTTTCCTCTCAAGCGGCACTTATCGGAAACGGAGCGATGTCTTACGGAAATGCAATCGGTTCGATTATCTGTAACGTTTCGCTTATCGCTGCGATTACGTTGGCGGTTAAGCCGGCAAAGGCAGACAGAAAATCGATGATTGTTCCTATTATATTTTTCTTTACGGCAGCAGCTTTTTATACGTTTACGGCTTATGTGACAGGAACTTTTACGAGAACAACGGGAATCGTACTCCTTTGTATGTTCATTACTTATATGATTGTGACGGTTACAATTGCATTTAAGAATAAAAATAAAAAAGCGGAAGTTACGGCTGAAGTTGAAGAAAAAAGTGAAACGATGCCTATGCTTCAGGCAATTATATTCCTTGTGCTCGGAGCTGCAATAATTGCATTCGGTGCAACGCTTCTTGTTGACAACGGAACGATAATAGCGAAGAAAGTTGGCGTTCCCGATACAGTAATAGCTCTTACTTTTGTGGCACTGGGAACTTCTCTTCCCGAACTTGTAACGGCTATAACTTCGCTTGTTAAAGGTCACGGATCGTTATCCCTTGGTAACATTATCGGAGCAAATCTTTTCAACCTTGTTTTGGTAAGCGGTATATCGATTGCCATCAAGCCGTTTGATGTTCCCGCAGAAAAAACTTTTCTGAACACAGGTCTTAATTCGTCGCTTGTAATGGATATTCCTTTAATGATTCTTGTTATGCTTATTCTTACCCTTCCTGCATTTATTAAAGGAAAATTATACAGATGGCAGGGAATATTGCTTCTTATGATTTATGCGGGCTTTTGTGTTTTCCAGTTCGCATTTTAAGGCAGGAAAATAGAATTTTACAATTTTTCGATATAAAAACACGTGGCTTTGCCGCGTGTTTTGTGTTTTAATTAGACGAGAAGACTTATGTTTTTTGGGAGGTGTGCAATGAGTATTGATTTATCCAAAATGCCGAAACTCGGATTTGGTCTTATGAGACTTCCGGAAGAAGACGGACAGATTAATTTGTCAAGGGTTTGCGAAATGGTTGATGAGTATATGAAAAACGGATTCAACTATTTTGATACGGCTTACGTGTATCATTCGGGCAAGTCGGAGTGCGCCGTGAAGGAAGCGATAGTGGCAAGATACCCGAGGGACAGTTTTATGCTCGCAACAAAACTTCCGGCATGGGAAATGAAGAGTGCGGAATGTGCCGACAGACTTTTAAATGAGCAGCTTGAACGTACGGGTGCGGGCTATTTTGATTTTTATCTTCTTCACAGCGTTGAGGAAGGAAACAATTACGATACATATGTGAAATATAAATGTTTTGAATGGGGTGTAAAGAAAAAAGAAGAGGGCTTAATAAAACACTTCGGATTTTCTTTTCACGGCTCTCCGGAACTTCTCGATGACATTCTTACTAATCATCCCGAGCTTGAATTTGTTCAGATACAGCTTAATTACGCGGATTGGGACAATCAGATTGTAAGAAGCGGAGAACTTTACAAGGTTGCAAGAAAACACAACATTCCGATTATCGTAATGGAGCCTATAAAGGGCGGAACGCTTGCAAATCCTACGGATGAGATAAAAGATGTTTTGAAAGCTGTTTCTCCAAACGAAACTCCGGCTTCCATGGCACTTCGTTTTGTGGCATCCCTCGACGGAATAATGACAATTCTAAGCGGTATGTCCACTGAGGAACAGATGGCTGAGAACGTTAAGACTTTTAAGGAGTTTAAGCCCCTTACAGACGAAGAAAAAAGAGCAATAGACAAGGTTATGGAAATAATGAAGAGAACACCTCTTATCGGGTGCACGGCATGCCGTTATTGTGTGGACGGATGCCCTTCTTCGGTTCCCATTCCCGATATTTTTAAAGCTTTCAATACGGTGAAACTTTATAATGAACAGTTCAGACCGCAGATGTTTTACAATACGGCTGTTCAAAACAAAGGAAAGGCTTCTGATTGTATAGAGTGCGGACAGTGCGAGGGTGTTTGCCCTCAGCATCTTGGCATTATTGACTTGCTTAAAGATGCCTCTGAACAGTTTGATAAAGAACATCCGCTTTTTTGACAATTATTTGTTGACAGTAAAAATATGCTGTGCTAATATCAAAAACAGTTAAACCGATGACGAAGAAATAGTAACCGGTCGGATGCATTTCAGAGAGTTGCGACAAGGCTGCGAGCGCGACATGCTAGGTTCGGTGAATGGGCTTCCGAGGGCGAGCGGAAAGCAAAGAGATTTGCCAATGCGAGACGGAGACGACGCTCCGTAACAAAAGTCACCGTATGCTGGTACGGAAATGAGTGGGTGATGATTCACCAATCTGGGTGGCACCGCAGAACAGTTTATTCTGCCCCGGAAGTTGTTAAACTTTCGGGGCTTTTTATGTACACAAACGTGTAAGGAAAAACTGCGACGTTTCTATACAGCAAGTAACATTAACCTTATTTAATTTTCTTGTAGGAGGAACACATTATGATTTACAACGGAGTTGATTTTGACACTTATTTTAAGAATTATCCCGATAAGAACGGATATTTCGGCAAGTACGGCGGATGCTACATTTCCGACGAACTTAAGCAGGCTATGGCTGAGATTACTGATGCATATTTTACAATCTGCCAGTCAAGACAGTTTATTGCCGAACTCAGAAGAATCAGAAAAGAATTTCAGGGCAGACCCACACCGATTTCACATCTTGAAAGACTTTCAAATTCAATCGGTAAGGTTCAGCTTTATGTTAAGAGAGAGGATTTAAACCATTCGGGCGCTCATAAGCTCAACCACTGCATGGGTGAAGCTCTCCTTGCAAAATATATGGGAAAGAAAAAAGTAATTGCAGAAACAGGCGCAGGACAGCACGGTGTTGCTCTTGCAACGGCTGCTGCATATTTCGGACTTGAATGCGATATTTATATGGGTTCCGTTGATATTAAGAAGCAGGCACCCAATGTTGCACGTATGAAAATTCTCGGTGCAAATGTTGTAGAAGTAACTGAAGGCGCACAGACATTAAAGGAAGCAGTTGATGCAGCATTTGCAGCATATTCCAAAGAATATAAAGATTGTATCTACTGCATCGGTTCGGTACTCGGACCTCATCCTTTTCCTCTTATGGTAAGAGATTTCCAGTCTGTAGTAGGTATTGAAGCAAGAGAACAGTTTTTGGAAATGACGGGACATCTTCCCGATGCAATTACTGCGTGCGTAGGCGGCGGTTCAAACTCTGCAGGATTCTTCGCGGGATTCTTAAACGACCCCGTTGACATTTACGGCGTAGAGCCTCTCGGAAGAGGACCTAAGCTCGGAGATCACGCAGCAAGCCTTAACTTTGGTACTGAAGGTATCATGCACGGATTTAATTCCATCATGCTTAAGGATGCAAACGGCGAACCCGCACCCGTATATTCGGTTGCTTCAGGCCTTGACTATCCTTCATCCGGTCCCGAGCATGCATTCCTTAAGGACCTCGGTCGTGTTAAATACGATATGGTTGACGATAAGGAAACAATCGATGCATTTTATGCTCTTTCAAGAATGGAAGGTATTATCCCCGCAATCGAGTCTGCTCATGCGGTTGCACACGCTATGAGACTTGCAAAACAGATGGATACGGGTTCGATTCTTATTAACCTTTCCGGACGCGGTGACAAGGATATGGATTACGTAATCGAGCACTTCGGTATTCCCGAAAAATAAATTGTAACAACACAAACAATCCTAAAATAGGTTAAATAAAAATCCCCCGTACAAAGCGAAAAAGCATATCGTTTTGCATGGGGGATTGTCATTAGAAAAAGAATTATTGTCAAAAAAAGACATAAAAAAAGCACCAACCCCATGGCTCCTACGTCCACAAAATTAGTACTTAATGCGCGATCAGGGGCTCGAACCCTGGACACCCTGATTAAGAGTCAGGTGCTCTACCAACTGAGCTAATCGCGCGAACAAAACAGATTATAGTATAACTCTTTTTGTTTTGCAATACCTTTTTTAAAAAATTTTGTTAAAATATTGTGGAGAGATAAAATAAGGAAGAAGGACAGTACAAAATGATATTTGATACACATGCGCATTATGATGATGAAGCTTTTGACGAAGACAGGGAAATTGTGATAGCGAATCTTATAAAAGAAAATGTCGGAAGGGTCGTCAATGTAGGAGCACACCTTGAAGGAAGCATGCGAAGCTTAGAGCTGGCGAAGAAGTATGATTTCTTTTACGCAGCGGTCGGAGTTCACCCGGATGACGCCATCGAGATTGATGACAAAGGAATCGACAGTCTGAGACAAATGTGCGGGGAAAGAAAGGTTAGGGCTATCGGTGAGATAGGGCTTGATTATTATTGGAATAAGGACAACAAGGAAGTTCAAAAATACGCATTCGAAAGACAAATAGATTTGGCAAAGGAATTGTCTCTTCCTATCATAATACACTCGCGAGAAGCGGCAGAAGACACTTTGGAAATACTGAAACGAAAAAATGCAGGTGAAAACGGCGGAGTAATGCATTGCTTTTCGTATTCGCCCGAAATAGCTGCGACAATTGTAAAAATGGGCTTTAATATCGGAGTCGGAGGTGTGCTGACTTTCAAAAACGGTAAAAAACTAAGAGAAACGGTAGCACAAACGCCCTTGGATAAAATTGTTCTCGAAACGGACTGTCCCTATCTGTCACCTGAACCTTTCAGAGGAAAAAGAAATACTTCGGCAAATATCGCATATGTTGTCGAAGAAATAGCGAGAATCAAAGAAACGGACATTGAAACGGTTGAAAAAATAACTTTTGAAAATGCTTTAAAGATGTATAATCTGTAAATCAGACAAAATATACGATATAATGAATCGGATAAACTAAAAGAAGATGCCGGATATGCCTTACTTTGGGTTCGGCGGTCAAAATAAAAAATAAAGAGGAAAAATATGGCAAATCTCGGAAATCCTACAAATACAAATGAAATACTTAAGAAATTCAATCTTACGGCTCAGAAAAGATACGGTCAGAATTTTCTTGTAGATTCAAATGTCCTTTCAAACATTGTCGAAGCAGCGGACATTACGTCTGAGGATATAGTACTTGAAATTGGCCCCGGAATAGGAACGCTCACTCAATATCTCGCTGAAGCGGCAGGCAAGGTCATTGCCGTTGAAATCGACAGAAACATGATTCCTGTGCTTGAATATACACTTTCGGGTTATGACAATGTCAGAATAATTAATCAGGATGTCCTGAAGGTTGATATCGAAAAACTTGTAAGCGAAGAAGGTTCCGGAAAGAAGATAAAGGTTGTAGCCAACTTACCGTACTACATTACGACACCGATTATCATGGGACTTCTTGAAATGGATGCTCCGATAGAAAGCATTACGGTAATGATTCAAAAGGAAGTTGCGGTAAGAATGCAGGAGGGACCGGGCAGCAAAGATTACGGAGCGCTTTCTTTGGCGGTTGCTTTTTATTCCAAGGCTGAAGTTAAAATGATTGTGTCACCCAACTGCTTTATTCCGAGACCGAACGTTGACAGTGCTGTGATAAGACTTGACAAATATGACATTCCTCCCGTAAAGGTCGATGATTCGAAAAAAATGTTTCGTATAATAAAAGGAGCTTTTGAACAGAGAAGAAAAACGCTTCTCAACTCGCTTTCGCACTCGTCGGCTTGCTCTTTTGACAAGGCAAGCGTAGAAAAAGCTCTCGAAACGATGGGCAAAAACGTAAATATAAGGGGCGAAGAACTGTCTCTTGAGGAATTTGCGCGACTTTCGGACCTTCTTTGACAAATGAGAAAAAATAAACAATACATTTTGACATTACACGGTGCATATGATAAACTATATAGGGTGTTTTTGTATGTTTGAAGACACAAGATGTATTGGAAATTTTTAAGTGTATGAGGTGGTTGTTTTGGATAAGTCGGATAGCAAACTCCATTGTGAACAAATAGAAAAACTTATGGCAGCGGGAAGATTTAAAGATGCCGTTTTTCTTGCAGATAAAGTTGACTGGCGTAAAGAAGAAGACAATAAACGTCTTATTCAGGCTGCAGAGGTTTACAGAAAGAACAGAAGATTTGATGATGCCATTAACATTTTGAAGATGGCGCATAACAGAAAACCGAACAACAAGAAGATTGTTTTCCTTTTGTGTGAGATTTATTTCGAAAATAAAGATGTTGTTACGGCACAGGTATATCTTGACAGATACCAGAGCATGACGGACAAGAGCGACTGGCATTATGATGCACTCAAATATAAGAGAGCACTTGCGTACGATTTGCCCGTTGCCGAGAAAATAGACATACTGCTCGAGTTAAAGGCTAAGGAGCCTGCAGCGGAGCAGTTCAGATATGAACTTGCCGAACTTTATCGTCAGGCGAGACAATATGCAGAGTGCGGTGCGGAGTGTGACGAACTTTTGATTTTGTTCGGTGACGACGGCAATTATGCCAGAAAAGCATTGGAACTCAAAAAAGGCTGCATTCCTCTTACGGATGAGCAGGAATCGCTTCTCAAAAAACTTATGCTCGGCGACAAGGTTTCCGACAGAATTGCCAAGAGCACGCAGAATGTTCAGCTTATGAATACGATGGACATGAGTGCAATGGACCTTGAGAACAAACTTGCAGAGGATATTCGCACGCTTAAGTCGGAAGATTCCGAAACCAAGCGCAGAAAGAGACCCGAGTTTAACACCAAGTCGTTACAGCAGACAATTCCGCCTTCAACGCAGGAAGTATTTTTCTCGGACAAGACGGAAGACATTCATTTTACTCAGGAAATGAACATTTCGAACCTTTCGGGTTATACGGTTAAGCCTAACGGTGCCGGAGACATTCAGGAAGTCAGAGTACCTTATTCGGATGCCGAAGATTTTGATGATGAAAATCAGAATGGTCAGGGTTCCATGGACGATTTGCTTACGGACTGGAACCGAATTAAGGCACGCAACACCGAGAATATGAAGAAGAACATTCACAATTCCGTTGTTGAGTCGACAGGCAAGATATTCGAGAAGAAAAAAGAAGACGAAGAACAGAAATATTTTGGGTCCGTAACGGGAGAAATTCCGGGAAGCATTTGGAAGGAAGTGGATCTCGGAGATGAATTTGACGACGGAAGTGCTTCAGAGAGCGAAGAAGAATCACTGACAGAGGATACGTTTACGACAGAGGAGCCTGTTATTGAAGCAGAAACGATTGAAGAAGTGCAGGAAGAGACTGCAGAGAGCGTAACGAAGAATTCGGAGGATGCCGTTTCGTACGAAGAAAGTCCTGAAGATGACGAAGTGATTGAAGAGGCGGGAGATTCTTCAGAGGAACAGGCTGAAGAAATGTCAGACGAAATTACGGAAGACGTTAAGAAATTCGATTCGGACGAAAAGGATTATTCGATTAATTACGAAACAACCAATATAAATTCAGGCAACATATCGTTCGATGTCGAGCCTGATGAAGAAGAGGCTGAAGCGGAGCAGGAAGAGAGCGAGGAGACCGAAGAACAGAACGAATCGGACAAGGTTAAAGAATTAAGCCCCGAGGAAAGAAAACTGTTCGCGCCGTTTTTGTATTCCAAGAAAATGCGCACACAGATAGTTAACGCTTTGGAGAACATCACTCTTGCTGCATATACGGGCAATGTTATCATTACTACGGACAACAATGACAGCGGTTTTGCTCTTGCAAAATCCATCGTGAAATTTGTAAAGTTTGCTGATACCAATTTCTCGGGTGCAATGTCCAAAATAGATGCTGAAAAGTTTAATAAGAAGAATGTGTCGGAAATTCTCGACAAACTGAATAACGGTGCACTTGTGATTGAACGCGCCAACAGACTGTCAAACAATTCTTTGATTAAGCTTACGCAGGGAATATATCAGGAAGAACGCGGAATAGTTCTTTTCCTCGTGGATACCAAGATTGAGATGAAGAAGCTTTTGAACCGTCAGCGTACTTTGACGGACTTCTTCAATATCAGAATAGATATTGTGGCTATGAACGAGGATGCTTTGGTGGATTACGGAATGAAATATGCGGGAAGCCTCGGATATTCAATAAGCGACGGATTTGCCAATATGGCTTTCCACAGAAGAATACGTGAATCACAGGCAGGCAATCATCTTGTTACCACTTCGGAAGTGAAGGAAATCATAGATGATGCAATAAGATGCAACGAGAAGAATTTCTTTTCGAAAGTCACAAGAAAGATGTCAAAGAAATATAAGGATGACGAGGGAAGAGTTCTTCTTTGTGAAAAAGATTTTGATTGAGTGGGGTAAGTGAATGACTCAAGAAGAAAAAGTATTTATATCGGAAGGTGACTGCTATCTTTTCGGACAGGGTACGCATTACGATATTTATAAAAAATTAGGTGCGCATTTTTCCGAGGAGAACGGAAAAGAAGGAGTATTCTTCGGAGTATGGGCACCGAATGCCGAAGCGGTCTATGTAGTGGGATCGTTTAACAGTTGGCGCGAAGACCAGTATAAAATGGAATGCGACAATGAAGTGGGAATTTATACAACGTTTGTCAGGAACGTCAAAGAAGGCGACATGTATAAGTTCCTTATATATACAAGAAAAGGCGAAAAGCTTTACAAGGCCGATCCTTTCGCAAATTATGCGGAATTGAGACCGGGTACTGCTTCCCGCGTTTTTGACATAACCAAATTCAAATGGTCGGATACGACGTGGATGACACAGAGAGACCGTAAGAATGTTTATAAGGAACCGATGGCGGTATATGAATGTCATATCGGTTCGTGGATGAGACATCCGACATCGGAAAACGACGGATTTTATTCCTACAGGGATTTTGCGGACAGAATTGTCAAATACTTAAAGGATTTAAAATATACGCATGTTGAATTGATGGGTATTGCAGAGCATCCTTTTGACGGATCCTGGGGGTATCAGGTTACGGGCTATTATGCTCCTACGTCAAGATACGGAACGCCTGAGGATTTTCAGTACCTTGTGAACCTTTTGCATAAGAACGGAATCGGCGTGATTCTTGACTGGGTTCCGGCTCATTTTCCGCGTGATGCTCACGGCCTTGCGACTTTTGACGGCGAATGCCTTTTTGAACATCCCGATCCCAGACTCGGAGAACATCCTGATTGGGGAACGAAGATTTTTAATTACGGAAAGAGCGAAGTAAAGAACTTCCTTATCGCAAATGCACTGTTTTGGATAAAGGAATACCATATCGACGGATTGAGAGTAGATGCGGTAGCGTCAATGCTTTATCTTGATTACGGTAAGAAGGACGGAGCATGGTTGCCGAATAAATACGGCGGAAACGAAAATTTGGAAGCCATAGAGTTTTTCAAACATTTGAATTCCTTGATACGCGGTACTTTTCCCGGAGTTTGCACCATCGCTGAGGAATCTACGGCTTGGCCCAAGGTTACGGCGGCACCGGAAGACGGCGGACTTGGCTTTACTTTTAAATGGAATATGGGATGGATGCATGATTTTTGCGAGTATATGAAACTCGACCCTTATTTCAGAAAAAATAATCATCACAAATTGACTTTTGCAATGAGTTATAATTCAAGCGAGAATTATATCCTTCCTCTTTCGCATGACGAGGTTGTTCATCTTAAGTGCTCGATGGTTAACAAGATGCCCGGCTACCAGATTGATAAGTACGCCAATTTGAGAGTCGGATATACATACATGTTCATGCATGAAGGAAAGAAACTTCTTTTCATGGGACAGGAATTCGGTCAGGAAAGAGAGTGGAGCGAGGAAAGAGAACTTGACTGGTTCCTTCTCGAGAATCATCTTAACAGAGGGATGCTGACGTTTGTCGAGGAACTTTTGAAGATATACAGAAAGTACCCGGCGCTTTATGAAATAGATTCCAGTTGGGACGGATTCGAATGGATTAATGCCGATGATGCGGACAGAAGCATATACAGCTTCGTAAGAAAAGGCTCGTCGGGAAAGAACAATATCCTGGTAGTGCTTAATATGACTCCGATGAGACGCGCAAATTACTGGGTTGGAGTTCCTGCGGAAGGTAAGTATAAGCTTATATTGAACAGTGATGATAAACGTTTCGGAGGAAACGGCGGAGAAATTCCGGCAACGCTCAACTCTGTTTCGGGAGAATGCGATCACAGAGAATACCATATCGAGTTTAATCTTCCCGCGTACGGCGCGGCTGTATTTACTTTTTAAGATAAGAAGTCAAGACACTTTTTTGATAATTTCAAAGAAGTGTCTTTTTGTTTGTGTAATTTGACTGATGTGATATAATTACTTGGTAACATTGGTATTGAAACGTAAAGGGAGAAAAAAATGATTTTTTATTTTTCGGGTACGGGAAACAGCGAACACATTGCCAAACTTCTCGGCGAGAGAACAGGCGAAGAAGTAATAAGCATTGCTGAGTGCGTTAATAAATCGAAAGATTATTTCAAAATCGGAAAAGGCGAAAGACTCGGCTTTGTATATCCGATTTATTACTGGGGACTTCCGGATATTGTTGAGAAGTTTATAAAAAATACGACTTTTGACATCTACGGAAAGAATTATACATATTCCGTTGCGACGTGCGGTGCATCGACGGGAAGAGCCGATGAAGATTTGGCAAGACTTCTTAAAATAAAAAAGATTCCGATGCATGCCACTTTTGCAATTAAAATGGTGGATAACTATACGGTGTTGTTCAATGTAAAAGATAAAGAGAAGAATGACAAAAGAAACAGCGAAGCAACGGAAGCCATAAACGACATGCTGTTTATGGTAAATGCCAAAATAAGCGGTTACTACAATAAGAGAAGAGGATTGTGGCCTGCGTCGCATTCGGTTCATCTGGGATATTCGGTTGCCAAAATAACTGCGCCCTTCAAGGTGAAAGATGAATGCATAGGTTGCGGGCTTTGTGCCAAAAATTGTCCGTCCAAGGCCATAGTGATGAAAGACGGACAGCCTTTATGGACAAAGAAAAAATGCACGATGTGTTTTGGCTGCGTTAACAAATGCCCGGCGAATGCAATAAGCTATGGACCGACAACCAAGAGACACGGACAATATACATTTGAAGAAAAGATTGAAAAGGAAGAGGCGGAATGCGAGAAATAGACGTTGCAAAAGTTACTTCTCTTATTAAAGACATGTGCATTGAAGTTAATCATGAACTGTCGGAAGATATGAAGAATGCACTTGAACAGGCCTCGAGAAATGAAAAATCCGAACTCGGAGTTCAGATACTCGAACAACTTAAGGATAATTTGAGGATTGCCAAAGAGGATATGATACCGATTTGCCAGGATACCGGCATGGCTGTTATTTTTGCTGAAATCGGTCAGGATGTTCATTTCGCCGGGGGCGGTTTGGAAGATGCAATCAACGAAGGCGTAAGAAGAGGTTATGTAGAAGGATACTTGAGAAAGTCGGTTGTTGACGATCCTGTAATCAGAAAGAATACAAACGACAACACCCCTGCGGTTATTCATTATTCCATTGTGCCCGGAGACAAATGCACGTTTACTCTTGCTCCGAAGGGCTTCGGAAGCGAGAATATGAGCAGGGTGTTTATGCTTAAACCCGCTGACGGAATCGAAGGAATAAAAAACGCGATTCTTACGGCGGTAAAGGATGCCGGCCCCAATGCCTGCCCTCCGATAGTAGTAGGAGTCGGTATCGGAGGTACTTTCGAAAAATGTGCGATCCTTTCGAAGAAAGCTCTTACAAGAGAAGCGGGAAAACATTCCGATATTGCTTACGTGAAAGAACTTGAGAAGGAGATGCTTGACAAAATTAACGCTCTCGGAATCGGACCGGCCGGACTCGGAGGAAACGTGACCGCGCTTTCGGTTAATGTTGAAACATATCCCACACATATTGCGGGAATGCCTGTTGCCGTTAATATCTGTTGCCACGTTAACAGACATATAAAAAGAGAATTATAAAATATAGGAAATAAAAATGACAAAACATATTACAGTTCCGTTTTCGAAAGAGGAGTGCCTAAATCTTGAATGTGGCGATTACGTTTATCTTTCGGGAACAATATATACGGCACGCGATGCTGCTCACAAAAGAATGCAGGAAAGCCTCGATAATAATAACGGGCTTCCTTTTGATATAAACGGACAGGTTATTTATTACATGGGTCCCTCGCCTGCAAGAGAAGGAAGACCTATCGGATCCGCGGGACCGACTACTTCGGGAAGAATGGATAAATACACACCGAATCTTCTGGACATGGGACTTTTGGGAATGATTGGCAAGGGAAAGAGAACCAAAGAGGTTCTGGACGCAATACAAAGGAACGGCTGCGTGTATTTTGCCGCGGTCGGAGGAGCGGGAGCGCTTTTGTCTAAATCAATAACGCAAAGCGAAGTTATTGCGTACGAAGATTTAGGAACGGAGGCTGTCAGAAAACTGACGGTCAAAGACTTTCCGGTAATTGTCGTAGCCGATGCAAAAGGTAATAATATGTATGTATGATTTGAAAGAAGTTGAAAAAAAGTTTTACCTGTACAGAGAAAAGAATTTTTTCCAAAGGTTTTTCGGACATCTCGGTACGGTTTTAAAACATAAAAGATATGTAATGCGAGCATGCTTTAAAATGGGCCTTGTCAGACAGGGAATATTTCATGACATGAGCAAATTTTCTCTGACGGAGTTTGTCCCGAGCGTCAAATACTATTCGGGAAAAGTGTCGCCTAATGCGGCGGACAGGTACTTTACGGGGTGCTCACGTGCCTGGCTTCATCATAAAGGACGAAACAAACATCATTATGAATACTGGAATGATTTTACAGTGAGAGGCCCGGAATATCTGATTGCTTGCAAAATCCCCATGAAATATGTCGCAGAAATGGTGGCAGACAGGTATGCTGCCTGCGTCAGTTATAATGGGGAAAAGTATACTCAAAAAGACGCATGGGATTATTACATGCTCGGGAAAGACAAAGTGGTGATTCATAAAGATACGGTTGCCGTACTCGAAAAGGCTTTGAAGATTATGAGGGATGATGGGGAAGACGCAGCGTTTTCTTATATGAAGAAAATTTTGAAAATCACTAAAGGAACGGATTATACGGCTGTAAGCCTCGGGATTAGCGGTTATGACGACAAATAACAGATTGCTTTGAAGTATGAGGAAATGTCGCAAAGTTTCAATTGACAAAAGATAGACGTGTGGTTATAATAATCAATGCGTCATAAGTGACGAACTGCATATTGGTAAGCGTAAGCTGCAGACTTTGGAGAAATACTCAAGAGGCTGAAGAGGCGCCCCTGCTAAGGGTGTAGGTCGGGTAACCGGCGCGAGGGTTCAAATCCCTCTTTCTCCGCGACACAAAAAGGAACTGAAAAGTTCCCTTTTTTTGTGTCGCGAAGAAGAAAGGGATTAAGCCGAGCGCCGAAGGCGCGGGCATAGCGAGAGAGCGCATCCTGTGGATGAAGAAGCGAAGGAGCTATGGCGCAGTGGTCGAAAAGACTCGAGCGAATGCGAGAGGATTTCGGGAACCACAAGTTGGGCCTGTTCAAATCCCTCTTTCTCCGTTCTATCAAAGCCACTCAAACGGGTGGCGTTTTTTATCGCCAAAAATCACAAAATCTTTTCAAAGATTTGACAGAAAGCTTATTGACTTTCGATATCTGCGATGATAGAATGTAATTCCACCGCCGAAAAAAGCGGTGAAAAATAATTTAAAAAAGTTGTTGACAAAGATGTTTCGAAGTGTTAAAATCAACTTCGTTGCGGTCGAGAAAGACAACAACACAGAACCTTGACAAATAAACAGCAATGCAACCCTGAAAGTTCTAAAAAAGTGATGGAAATCACAGAGAATTATTCAGAGAAAGAAACCTTTAAAAAAGTAAACGTGAAAGAATAAGCTAAGCAGTTTATTCTGGACGGATTAGATTCAAATTTTATATGAGAGTTTGATCCTGGCTCAGGATGAACGCTGGCGGCGTGCTTAATACATGCAAGTCGAACGAAGTTTTAATGAAACCTAGTGATTTAAAACTTAGTGGCGGACGGGTGAGTAACGCGTGGGTAACCTGCCTTGTACAGGGGGACAACAGTTAGAAATGACTGCTAATACCGCATAAGCGCACGGAATCGCATGATTCAGTGTGAAAAGATTTATCGGTACAAGATGGACCCGCGTCTGATTAGCTAGTTGGTGAGGTAACGGCCCACCAAGGCGACGATCAGTAGCCGGCCTGAGAGGGTGAACGGCCACATTGGGACTGAGACACGGCCCAAACTCCTACGGGAGGCAGCAGTAGGGAAT
>JAZQQI010000066.1:0-20134 GCA_045628965.1 Lachnospiraceae bacterium
GAATGGGGCTAATAGGCACCCATATATCGCACTTTTTTGACTTTTCGCGATTTATAGTCATCAAAATCGCATAAAATCTCAAAAAATGAACCCCTCTTCAAAAACATCTCGTTTTGAAAAGGGGTTTGTCTGCAGTCTGAAGCCTTCCTCTTCGGAAGGCTTTTTTCTTTGACATAAAAGAGGTATAATAGGTGCAGTGCATGAAAACAAGAAGGTTACGGCAGACCGTTATATGCGTAAAGGCAAATTTCTTTTTGGGGGAGGATGAATATGTTTAATGTCAAAGATCAAAAAAGAAACGAATATATGTTAAAGGGCAAACTGGCCAAAAACGGTTATGACTGGTGGTGGCATTCTTTTACCGGAATCGACGAGGAGACGGGAGAGGAAAAGCCTTTTTTTATAGAGTTTTTTGCAATCAACCCTAAACTTGGGAAAAAGTATCCGATTTTCGGAGATGGAATTGAGAATCCCAAGACGAAGGCAGATATAAAAAAGAATAAACCGTCATATGTGATGATAAAAGTCGGTTGCCACGGGAAAAATCATGTTCAGCTTCACAGATTTTACGGCGTAAAAAAAGTGCTTTTCAAAACCGGAAATCCTTTCGAGATTTATGCGGGAGAATGTTACCTTAGCGAAAATGCGACAAAAGGAAAGGTGAAGGTCAGCCGAAAGGAAAGCTTGGAAAATCCGCAAAAAATGAGCGATGCAGGCGAAATGTCATGGGATTTGAAGATTAATAAGCAGATTGCATACAATGTGGGCTACGGAGCCGGCAAAGTATTGAGAGATTTGAACGCTTTTGAGATGTACTGGCATGCAGAAGGAATGAAAACCGAATACGAAGGGGAAGTTGTTTTAAACGGAAGACGCTATATTGTTACACCGGACAAATCTTATGGGTACGCCGACAAGAACTGGGGCTCTGATTTTACGTCCCCGTGGGTATGGCTTTCGTCCAATAATTTGTACAGCAGGACTACCGGAAAGAAATTGAACAAAAGCGTATTCGACATAGGCGGCGGAAGGCCGGTCGTATTCGGTCATGCATTGGAAAGAAAACTTCTCGGAGGATTTTGTTATGAGGGAAAGGAATTTGATTACAATTTCTCCAAAATCTGGACAGAACCCGGGCAACGCTTCGCATCTAAGGAAACGGATGATGAAATAAGGTGGAAAGTATGGCTTGAAAACAGGACGTCTCTTATGAAAATTGAAGTCAGATGCAAGAAAAAAGACATGCTTCTTGTGAAATACCAATCGCCGGATGGAATGAAGCGTCATAACCGACTTTTCAACGGCGGAAACGGAAAGGGAATTATTAAAATTTACGCCAAGCAACCTTACGGATTGCTCCTTTTGGACGAGATAGAGGCCCGAAATGTAGGATGCGAATTCGGAGAATATGACACCGAATCAAAAAAACACGAAAAAACTTCGAAAAAAAGCAAAAAACAATAGGCTAAAAATTGAAAAAATGTTATAATATTCTAGGTTACGCTCGGGTTATTATATCAAAGATATAATAAAGGGCACTTTTCACATACAAAAAATGGGGTTACAAAAGAATCAGGAGGGTATTTTATTATGGGTAAAACAGTAAAAGATGTCATGACGATGATTAGGGAGAATGACATCTGTATGGTGGACTTTAAAATGGTGGACATTAACGGAAGTTACAGACATGTGACGATTCCGGCACAGAATTTTAATGAGGACACCATGATTAACGGTATCGGATTTGATGCATCGAATTACGGATATGCGGTAGTTGAGAAATCGGACATGGTTTTTATTCCGGATCCCGATACGGCAATAATCGATCCCTTCTGTGATATTCCGACACTTTCAATGACGGGTAATGCGATGATTATCGATTATCCCAATAACAGACCGTTAAAGCAGTATCCGAGAAACATAGTGAATGCTGCCGTTGAATACATGAAGAGCACGGGCATTGCGGACGAAATGAAAATTTTGCCCGAGTTCGAATTCTATCTTTTTGACGAGGTTGAATGGGACGTAAGTCACAAGACAATCGCCGTTGAACTCGATGCCGTTCAGGCACCCTGGAATTCAGGCTTTGAAGGAAGGGGAAATGTAATCAAAGAACAGAAAGCATATCATATTGCGAAGCCTCTTGATACAAGCTTCGAGGCCAGAAGCGAGATGGTTCTCGAAATCGAGAAAGCCGGTATTCCGGTCAAATACCATCATCCCGAAGTCGGCGCTGCGGGACAGTTTGAAATCGAACCGCAGCTTGGAGAAATGACCAAGATGGCAGACGCGACGGTGCTTATCAAGTATATCATCAAAAACGTTGCGGCTCAGTACAATCAGACGGCAACATTTATGCCCAAGCCCGTATACGGTGAAGCGGGAAGCGGAATGCATGTTCACATGCTTCTTTTAAAAGATGGCGAACCCGTATTCTCGGATGATAACGGCTATTCGCATTTGAGCGAAACGGCGCATTATTTTATGGGCGGTCTTCTTAAACATATCGCATCTCTTTGCGCAATCACGAATCCTTCGACGAACTCTTTTAAGAGACTTACGCCCGGATTCGAAGCACCGGTTACGGTAGGGTATGCCACAAGTAACAGAAGTGCGGTAATCAGAATCCCTGCATATGCAAAGACGCCGAATATGAGAAGATTCGAACTTCGAAATCCCGATGCGACATGTAATCCTTATTTTGCATATGCCGCAATTCTTATGGCCGGTCTTGACGGAGTTAAGAACAAAATCGATCCTCATGCCAACGGATGGGGACCTTACGATATGAATCTTTATACTTTGTCGGATGAAGAAAAGGCCAAACTTACGGGACTTCCCACATCGCTCGATCAGGCACTCGATGCACTTGAAAAAGATAATGATTATTTGCTTGCCGGCGATGTATTTCCGAAGGAACTTATTGATAACTTTATCAAAATCAAACGTGCGGAATGTACGAAGATGAATGCGATTCCTCATCCCGCAGAGTTCGATATGTATTACAATGCTTAAACAATCGGGTTTTTCGAAAACTATATTTTTTCGAAAACGTTTTGAATATAGGAGTTTTTGATGATAGGAAACACGAAGATAATCGGAGCATGCATTTCCGAACTTCATAACGTTACCAAATCGGAGCAGATGCAGTTGCTTAACAGAGAACTGAGAAAATACGGCGCAAAACTTATTATTTTCAACAGTCTTTTAAATGTTTACGACAACAGTGCATATGATGAGGGTTCCTTATCGATTTTTGAAACAATCAATTTTGATATATTGGACTGCCTGATAATATTTGACAGAGGTTTTTCGAACAAACAGTCCGGTTCGAATTTGATTATGAAAGCGAAGGAACATAATGTTCCGGTTATAGTGATAAATGCCGAAATCGAAGGATGCTTTTGCATAGTCGACGATTTTAAAACTTCATACAAGAATCTTATAAGACATGTCATTCATGAACATAATGCCAAAGATACTTTTTTCCTCGGAGGCTACAGGTGGAATCCTGAATCTCTTGACAGACTTGCATGTTATAAGAAAGCTCTCGGCGAAGAAAATATAAACTTTGACGAAAGCATGGTTGGCTACGGCGATTTCTGGGACGGACCCGCAGTTGAGGAACTGAACAGAATTCTTGAGGAGAGAAAATGCCCTCCCAAGGCAATCTTTTGTGCTAACGACTGCATGGCTATGGCTGTAATAAGAAGGCTAAACGAATTGGGATACAGAGTTCCCGAAGACGTTATCGTTACGGGGTATGACGGAATCGAAGAAGGCAAATATTTTGTTCCGAACCTTACGACGATAAAAGAAAATTTCGAAGGAGAAGCCATTGAATGTGCCCGTCTTGTATTTGAGATTCTCGAAGGCACCGCACAAATGAAAACGATACGCGTTCCGTATAAGGTGGTGTTCAACGAGTCGTGCGGATGCCCGTCTGAAGAGGATTTCAGCGATTACAGAATGAGAATGGCCGACACAATGAGGCAAAACAGAGACTCTTCAGGACATGAAACGGCTATATTTGACGGTGTAGACAAGTTTTTATCTTGCAACAATCTTCCCGAAATGCTTGAGAATCTGAAGGAATATGATTTGGAAAAAAATTCGTACCTTTTGATTAAATCAATGCTTCTTGAATCTCTCGATGTTATGTATGAAAGCCATTTAAACCTTGATTATTCGAAAGAGTACGTGGTTCTTTCTTCGGAAAGCGATGAGGAATTCGGAATTGTCAACGAACCTGATTTGTCCAAGATGATTCCCGATTTTGAAGAGTGGCTTGAGGACGATACCGTATGTATCGCAAATGCACTTTACGTCGAAAACTACCGCTTCGGAAAATATCTTTGCAAAACGGATGACATTCGGACGGCGGCCAGCCATACCAACAGAATTTCGAGAGCATTGAATCTGTCGTTCGGAATCATTTACAACAGAATGATTCAAAAGGGAATGCAGATGGAACTCGAGCAGAGTCTTATAACAGATTCGATGACGGGACTTGCCAATATAAAGGGTCTTGAAAAATGGTTTGACGATTATGAAAAGAATCCGAAAAATCATGAAAGAGGCATCGCAATTACGATATTCAAACTTGATAAGTACAAATATCTTTATGACAATTACGGCGTTTCCGAGATAGAAGAAATAATGTGCAACGTTGCAGGCTTTTTGCAAAAAAACAGCGGAAACTACAAGTTTGTTGCCAAAAAATCGGATGATGAGTTTGCACTTATCGACTATTCGGCAAATTTTGACAATGCCGATACCATAAAAGAGACGGTGACCAATAGAGTCAACGAGACTTTAAGCGCCGTGGAAAATTTTAATGCGCTTCATTGCAAAGAATATAGCATTGTTTTGAACGACGGAACGTCCTTTTATCCTCCGGGATGGGATTCGGATTTGCGTACGCTGATGAAACAGGCTTACGGAGAACTTTATCTCAATATTTTGAAGAATGAACGCAAACACAGAAAAGAGTCGACTATCGAAGAGGATTCTGAAGACCATTATGAGGAACTCAAGCTTATTCTCGATAAGAAACTTTTGACGTATCATTTTCAGCCGATAGTGGACATGCAGTCGGGAGAAATATATGCTTACGAAGCTTTGATGAGAACCGTGGGCGATATAAACATTTCTCCTACGGTGCTTCTTCATACGGCGGAAAAATACAACAAACTTTATGAACTCGAGAAAATGACGCTTTTCGGTATTATGGATTTTTATGTTACCAATTTTGAAAAGTTTAAGGGCAGAAGAGTTTTCATAAACAGCATTCCGGGTCATTTCTTAAATGACAGGGATTTTGATCAGTTTACCAAGAAGTATAAGGATTATTTGAAGTATTGCGTCTTTGAAATTACCGAGCAGGATTCGATTTCCGATAAGGAATTGACAAAGATTAAAACATTGACGGTGGAAGAGATGAAGGCTCAGCTTGCCGTTGACGATTACGGAAGCGGACAGAGCAATATTCAGAATCTTTTGAGATACGCACCGAATATTGTAAAGATTGACAGATTTCTTATTCAGGACATATCAAAGGATACGAATAAGCAATTGTTTATCAGTAATATTATTGAATTTGCAAGGCTTAACGACATGAGGGTTGTCGGTGAAGGAGTCGAAAATCAGGAAGAATTCAGAACCGTAGCGGAGTACGGAGTCGACTACATTCAGGGCTTTTACACAGCCAAACCCAAAGCGGAACCTCTGGATGAGCTTTCGGGCGATATTAAAGAAATAGTGGAAAAAATCAGAGCATGAGTAAAGAAAGACTGGATAAATTTCTTTCCAATGCGAATATTGGAACGAGAACTAAGGTAAAAGAATATTTAAAGGCCGGAAGGGTTTGTGTCAACGGCGAGGTTGTAAAGGACGGAGCAATCAAAGTTGACACGTTAAACGATATAATTTCTTTTGACCAAACTCCGGTCGTCTTTGAAAAGTTCAGATATTACATGCTTAACAAGCCGGCCGGTTGTGTTTCCGCGACAAGGGATAAACTTAGCGATACGGTGCTTGATATACTGAAAGACGAGAAAACGTCGGATTTGTTTCCTGTCGGAAGGCTTGATAAGGATACGGAAGGACTTCTTCTTATAACAAACGACGGAGAATTTGCACATAATGTTTTGTCTCCGAAAAAGCACGTTGACAAAACATATTTTGCCAAACTGGACAGAAGGCTTGACGAGAAGAGCAAACTCAAAGTGGAGAACGGAATATTCATAGGTGACGATACACCCTGCCTTCCGGCGAAGGTTTCGATACTTGAAGAAAATGACGTGCATATCACAATATGCGAAGGACGATATCACCAGGTAAAGAGAATGTTCGAGGCAGTAGGATATGAGGTTCTTTATCTGAAGAGAATATCAATGGGGAAACTTGAACTTGATTCGACACTTCCTATCGGGGAATATAGGAAGTTGGATGAAAAAGAAGTGAAAAAGTGTTTTGAGTAAAATGAGTGAAATGAAGAGGAGAAAAGAATATGGCGAAAGGAACAAAGCAGAAGTATAAGCTGGTATATCTCATTAAGATTATGGAAGAGCTTACCGACGACGAGCACACACTTACAATGTCGGAGATAATTGCGGAACTTGAAAGCTACGGCATTACGGCGGAGAGAAAAAGCATTTATGACGATTTCGAAGCCATGAGGGAACTCGGATATGATGTTATAGGAGATGAAAGCGGCAGATATTATGCATATTTTTTGGGATCGAGAGATTTGGAGCTTCCGGAACTCAAGATTCTTACGGATCTTATCGGCTCGTCAAAATTTTTGACGGAAAAGAAATCAAAGGCACTTATCAAAAAACTAGAAAAATTTACGAGCGTATATAATGCCAAAGCACTGGATCGACAGGTTACCGTTTCAAACAGGGTCAAAACCATGAACGAGAACATATACCTGAATGTTGATGTTATTCATACGGCAATCGCGGAGAATTCGCAGATAAGATTCAAATATTTTACGATATCTCCCGACGGTAACGCTGAATATAAACGTGACGGCGAATTTTATTATGTATCGCCTTGGGCGCTTCTTTTTAACGAAGAAAACTATTACCTTGTGGCTTATGACGACGAAGATTTAATAATCAAGCATTTCAGAGTGGACAAAATGACAAAAATGTGTCTTGTCGATGCTGAAAGAGAAGGCGGAAAAGAGTTTAAGGCGTTTGATGTTGTCAAATACGCAAAGAGTACATTCGGAATGTATTCGGGCGAGACGGTTAAGGTAAAAATGGAATTTGCAAACGAACTTGCCGGAACGGTAATCGACAAATTCGGAAAAGACGTAAGAATGGTGAAAAGCGGGACGAAGCGTTTTACGATAAACGAAGAAGTTCAGGTAAGCAATGTGTTTTTTGGATGGATTATGGGACTTGGCGACAAGGCGGAGATACTCGGACCGGAATCGGTTAGGGACGCAATAAAGGAAGAAAGCAGAAAACAGTTTGAGAAATACAAATAACGGATGGGGTACCAATGAAAAGATTTGCGATTGCTTTTAAAGAAGGTTCGGACAACAAAATATGTTTTGATGAAGCAATAAAGTCAATAGAAAATCAGATTGAACAAAAAATTCCGAAACTCGTGATTTTTACGAGTGAAGTCGATAATTTTGTTTATTACTCGGACATGCTTCATGAAAAATATCCTCAAAGCGAGGTAATCGGTGTTACGACATGTGCTCATGTGAATTCGTGCGGAAGAGGAGTGACCGGCCTTTCGGTTATGGCAATTGCGGAAGGAATAGAGGTTGCGACGGGCGAGATTCTGGAAATCGGAAAGTGTCCTATCAGATATTCCGACAGAGTGAGAGAGGCCGCATCAAAATTGACGAACAAGGAAAACTGTGTGTGTTTGGAATTCACTTCCGCATTTTGCAATTCCGAGGAACTTGTTCTCGATACATTAAAGAAGCAGCTTAATCCTTACGGTATTCCGGTATTCGGTTCATCAGGAGGAAGCGATGAAGACGAGGAGATAAACTTCGTTGCATTAAACGGTAAAATTTATTATGAGGGTTGTGTTTTTGCAATCATTCACAATGAGAACGGAAGAATAGGACTGTTTAAAGAGAACTTGTACAGACCGACAATATACAGATTTACGGCTACCGACGTTGACAGCGAGGAAAGAAGGGTTTACGAACTTAACGATGAGCCGGCAATAAACGTTATGGCAGCAGCATTAAAAATACCGACAGAAGAATTAATGGATAAATTTGAAAATTATCCTCTCGGAAGAATATTGGGAGATGAGATTTACATTACTGAACCCGATAAGGTTTTCGATGACGGTTCAATGACGTATCTTGCAAGGATTTACAATTACACGGATTTGGTGGTGCTTGAACTTGACGATTACGAAAAAGTGAAAGTACGCACCGAAAAAACTTTAAAAGACAGCGGTATAAAACCGGATTTTTCGATAGTTGTTAATTGCATCGGAAGAATTGAGCTATTTGAAAAGATGGGTTTACTTGATACACATCAGAAATCGCTTAACGGTATGTTGGGGGAATACATCGGAGTGAGCGGATTTGGGGAGCAACTGAATTACGAACAGATTAATGAGACTATGATAATATGCGTATTTGAATGATGCAAAGCAAAAGAAGAGGTAATTCATGGCGAGAAAGTATAATGACGGATTGGTAATTACTAATGAAAAATGCATAGGCTGCAACAAATGTATTTTCGTTTGTCCGATAATCGGGGCGAATGTGTCGAATAAGGGCAATTTGAAGGTAAATGTCGTATCCAAAAAGTGTATTCATTGCGGAAATTGCATAAAGAGTTGCAACAGAGAAGCGAGAGAATATTCCGACGATATCGGAAAGTTTTTTGAGATTCTTCAACAGGGCAAAAAAATCTCACTTCTTGTCGATCCTGAATTTTGGTATTCTTACGGACCGAAAGCTATGGAAATTCTCGGTTATCTGAAATCGCTCGGAGTCGACAAAATATATGATGTTGCTTTTGGCGGTGATATTTCGATTTGGGCGCACATGCACTATATTATTGACAATCACGACAATCCCGACAGAGCGTTTATTGCGCATAACTGTTCGGCGGCAATCAATTATTTTGAACAGGAAAGACCCGAATACCTTGAAAAAGTTATTCCTGTACAGACACCTCTTATGGCAACCGCTATTTATGTCAGAAAATATTTGAGGGATTCGAATGTACTTGCGTATATAAGCCCCTGCATATCGGCACATGATGAGATTAGGGAAGAGTGTAACAGAGGTTATATAGATTTGAATCTTACGATAGGACATCTTATGGATTACCTGTCGGATTATTTGTCGGATAAGGATTCGAATGACTATGATGACGCCGACTTCGATTTAAGGGGAAGATTCCTCGGAAGAATTCTTCCGGTTAAGGGTTCGATGAGTGATGTTATGTCCATACTTTTCGAAAGAAAAGAACAGTGCATCAGATACAATACGCTTGACAAGGCAGTTATCGATTCCATTGCAAATCTGATTTATAAAACAAAATATGTTCCGCTTCTTGCGGAAGTTATCAATTGCAAAAACGGTTGCCTGTTCGGCTCGGGAATAGATACCAAGTGGAACAGATCCTTTGATATGCTGGAATCCACTCAGCTTGTCAAAGATGAAATATTCCGTCCGATTGACGAGAAAAACGACTATCTTGACAATAGAAAATATCTCGATGATTTGATGGAAGGAATCAACATAAACGATTTTTATTGTGAATTTGAAGATAAATTCCAGCAAACAAACCATGTTCCGGATTTGGCAATCGAAGAAATCTTTAAGAAAATGCATAAAGATACCGAAGCCAAAAGGAATATGGACTGTTCGGCCTGCGGTTATCCGACCTGCAGGGAAATGGCCAAAGCGGTCGCTTCGGGGTATTGTCTTATGGACAGCTGCATTCATTATTTGAATGACGAACTTACAATAAGATATTATACGGACAGACTTACCGGAATACCGAATAAAGAAGGCTTCAAAAAGAATGTAGACAGACTTTTCAGGGAAAATCCCGACAAAAGATACATGATAGCCATTTTAAATATAAATCAGCTTAACGTCATTAATGACCTTTACGGTTTCAGCGTCGGAGATCAGCTTATTGTTCAGGCTTCGATAGTTTGCGATTCTTTCGTGGGCGAGGACGGAACGATAGCAAGATTTGCCGGCGGAGAGTTCCTTTTGTGCTTCGAGTACTCCGAAGAAAAAATGGTACGGCTCAGACAAAATAAGGTATATGATTTTTCATCGGTCGGCGTTATTTTTCCGGTTTCTTTCAGAATGGGAATTTACGATGCTCAGGAAAGAAAAGAAACGATTGATACGATGATTAACCTTGCAACGCTTACAAGGGACAGAATAGAAGAAACCAGTACGAGCGTAATGAAGATTTTTAATGACGAAATCAGAATGAAACTCGCAAGAGAAGCGGAGATTACGTCCAAAATGCACGCTGCTCTCGAAAGAAGGGAATTCGTTACGTATTTTCAACCGCAGTACAATCACAGAAGCGGAAAGATGATAGGTGCGGAAACACTTTGCAGATGGGTAGAAGAAGACGGCTCGATTGTATCCCCGGGAGAATTTATTCCCATATTTGAAAAAAACGGATTTATCAAGCAGCTTGACAAATATATGTGGGAAAATGCGTTTGTTCAGATATATAAGTGGCAAAAAGAAGGCATCGAAGTTGTGCCGTTGTCGGTCAATGTATCGAGACTTTCGGTTACCGAAAGCGATTTCGTCGAGACAATAAGAAATCTTGCGGAAAAATATAATGTAGACAGAAACATGATTCATTTCGAGATAACGGAATCTGCATATACAAGACATCAAAAACGACTTGTTGCAATGGTTGACAAGGTGAGAGATATGGGATTTAAGGTTGCGATGGATGATTTCGGAAGCGGATATTCGTCTCTCAATACGTTGAAAAACGTACCCATAGATATTTTGAAACTTGATATGGGATTTATGTCGGAAGATAATGATGCCAAGGGTGAAAAAATAATCAAAAACGTAGTGACGATGGCGTCTGAACTTAATCTCGACATGGTCAGCGAGGGAGTTGAAACAAAGGAACAGGCAGACTTTTTGATGTATGTCGGTTGCGATGTAATCCAGGGCTATTTTTATGCAAGACCGATGCCGCTTGGCGATTTTGAAGAAAGATTAAGGGAAAACTGATATGTATATAGGTAATCATTTGTCGAGCTCGAAAGGATTTCTTTCAATGGGAAAGGAAGCGGAGAGACTTGGAGCCAACACTTTTGCTTTTTTTACAAGAAACCCCAGAGGCGGTGCGGCAAAAGAAATAGATTTGGATGATGCGAAAGCCTTAAACGATTTTTTGGCCAAGCAACAATTCGGCAAGCTTGTGGCTCATGCCCCGTATACAATGAATGTTTGTGCGGAAAAAGAAAATATACGTTTGTTTTCGAAGGAAATGCTTAAAGACGATTTGAAAAGAATGGAATGCATTCCGGGAAATTACTATAATTTTCATCCGGGCTCACATGTCGGGCAGGGGAGTGAAATTGCGATTCCTCTTATCGCACAGGCGATTAACGAAGCGGTTTTTGACGGAATGAAAACCACAATTCTTCTTGAGACCATGGCGGGAAAGGGAAGCGAAGTCGGCAAAACCTTCGAAGAACTTAAGGCAATAATCGATTTGGTGGATAAAAAAGAATGCGTGGGAGTTTGCTTCGATACATGTCATGTTTGGGATGCCGGATACGATATTGTCAACGATTTGGACGGTGTTCTTGAGGAATTTGACAGGATTTTGGGACTTGACAGACTTAAAGCCGTGCATTTTAATGATTCAATGAACGAAAAAGGTTCACATAAGGACAGACATGCCGTAATAGGCGGCGGATACATAGGTTTCGAAGGCATGAAAAAGGTGGCATCGAACCCAAAACTAAAAGATTTACCGTTTATTCTCGAAACGCCGAATGACGATGAAGGATACAAAAAAGAGATAGAATGGACAAAAAACATTTAAAAGGGGAATTTATATGCGCTTAAAAGATTTCTTGCAATTTAATTCATTTACGATTCAGGTTCATGACAATCCTGACCCCGACGCTATTGCGTCTGCGTTCGGCCTTTACAAATATTTTAAGGCTGAGGGTAAGGATGCTGAAATTGTTTACAGCGGAAGAAACAAAATACAGAAAGCCAATCTTGTTTTGATGATTCAGGAATGCGGAATTCCTATTCAGTACGTAAAGGATTATTCGTTTAAAACAAAGGAGATTCTTATTACCGTAGACTGTCAGCACGGCGAAGGAAACGTTACGAATCTTAAAGCGGACAAGGTTGCGATAATCGACCATCACCAGGGTCTCGGCGTTGCGGATTTCATCGAAATTTGCCCGTATTTGGGAAGTTGTTCCACACTTGTTTGGAATCTTCTTGAAAAGGAAAAATATGATGTAAACTCAGATATTCTTCTTGGAACGGCGCTTTATTACGGTCTTATGACCGATACCAGTAATTTTATGGAACTCAGTCATCCTCTTGACAGAGACCTTATGGACAATATCGAGTATTCCAAAGCGCTTATCAAACTCTTTTCGAATTCAAACATTTCGCTAAAAGAACTTGAAATAGCCGGACAGGCTCTTCTTCACTATGATTTTGACGCAGATAACAATGTTTCGATTATCAAAGCTAAACCCTGCGACCCCAATATTCTCGGATTCATCAATGATTTGGCGCTCCAGGTTGACGAAATCAGAGTGTCGATTGTGTTTAATGAAATGATTTCCGGCTATAAGCTTTCTGTAAGAAGCTGTACGATAGAAGTTAAGGCCAATGAACTTGCCGATTACATTACAGAAGGAATAGGTTCGGGCGGAGGACATACCGAAAAGGCCGGAGGTTATATCGACAAATCGATGTACAAACAAAAATATGATGAGCTCGAAATCGATAAATATTTGGCGGAAAAAATCAAGGAATACTACTTAAATTCGCAGATTATTTATGCCAAGGATTATCATATGGATACCTCTGACATGAAAAAGTATAAGAAGAAAAGAATTCAGCTCGGATATGTTGATTTGAGTTCTTTCCTTGAACCGGATACGAATATTACGGTAAGAACCATGGAAGGCGACGTTGATTTGAAGGTTGACGGAAGCTTCTATATTATGATAGGCCTTAAGGGCGAGGTTTACCCCATCAAAAAAGACAGATTTTACAAGACATATGATTTGTCAGATTCCGAGTATTCTTTCGAAGGTGATTATGAGCCGACGATTCACGATAAGAGAAGAGGAATGGTTATTAATCTTACCGAGCACGCAAGAGCCTGCATAACTTCGAGTCAAAATGTCATTTTGGCCAAAGAACTCGATAAAATGGTCAAAATATTTACCAAATGGGATCCTGAAAAATATTATCTCGGAAAGCCCGGCGATTTCATTGCTTGTAAACCCGACGATGACAGCGATGTATATGTAATTGAAAGAGATATTTTCTTCAGAACATATGATATATGCGAAGAATAGATTTACAAGTTTGTAAATTATGTGTAGAATTAAGTCACGACAGTTTTTGTCGTGACTTTTTTAAACGGCTCGTGAGAAGGCAGTTTGAAATCTGAAGGAAACGGATTCTCCGTTTTGTTTTTCCATGTAGAAAAGGATTATATGAACAAAAGAAATGAAGCAATCGGGCGATTCATTATCGAAAAAGAATTGTCAGCCGGGGGAATGTCTGAAATTTATGAAGTCAGAGATGTTTCGTTAAAGGCAAAATGGATCATGAAAGTAATCGATAATGAAGATGAGAGCAAAACAGAGGCTGCAAAGAAGGAAATCGAAATTTTAAAAAGTGTTTCGCACCCGTCGATTCCGAGAATTGTGGATTGCTATGCGGACGGCAAATTACAATATGTGATTATGGACTATATTGACGGATACAATCTCAAAAAAGTAGTGAGTGAAATAGGAGGATTTAAGGAAAAGGATGCTGTCAACATAGGCATCAAATTATCTCAGACTCTTTCGTATCTTCATTCAAAAGGAATTATTTACAGGGATTTGAAACCTTCGAACATTATGATTACGAAGGAGGGGTATATCCGTTTGGTTGATTTCGGAATAGCGGCTTTTAAGGACGAGAAGAATAACGGGAATCTGTTTTATGCTACAAAAGAATATGCGCCGCCGGAATTATTGGAAGGTGAATGCGGAGATGAAAGAAGCGATATTTACGAACTGGGCGCTACGCTTTTAGCGATATGCGCAAAGAAAAAATCGAGAGGCTTCAAGTATTTTTGCAAAAAGTGCATGAAGAAAAAAAGCGGCGACCGATTTGAAAGCGCTGACGAAGCGACGCTCTTTTTAAAGAACCTCGACAAATATAAAAGAAATTGCCAAAAAGATTATGTTATGGCATCGATTTGGTTTTCGATGGGAATTTTGATTCTGATATTGACGATTTGCTTATGAAAAAAATATATATTGATAAGAAAAAAATAAATAAATTGATTGTTTATACGGTTTTTGCGATTGTTTTTTTTATATTTCCCTGTAAAAAAGCATACGCGGCAGATATAATCTGCCTGCCCGCCTGCACGAACTTCTTTGACGGAAAAAAGGTATATTCGGATGATTTTACATTAAGCCTTGATATATCGCAGGACTATGACGCAAAGAATGTATTTTTTGAGGCGAGCGGTGCTGAGTGCGTGAATACGGGAGAAAACACGTATTTGATTAAAGGTGAGGGAATAATAAGACTTATTTTAACAATCATTCGTGAAGACAACGAAACGGAAACTTATGAAGAATGGGTGATAGTTGACAAGACCGCGCCGGTTATTGATGTGTCATTTCACGGCGATGATATGAAAAGAACGATGTATTTTTCATTTTCGGATTTGACATTGGACTATGGAAGTCTTTTGGTAACGGTAAATAACGAAACAATAAATTATGATGTCCCCGATGCGAATACAATGGATTTTTCGCTTGAATTCGAAGGGAACGGATATTTTGAAGGTTTTATAAGAATTTGCGACAAAGCAGGACACGAAAGCAGGTATGAAATCGAAAGATTCAGCCTCGGAAATGAAGAAACTTATGAAACAATCGTTAATGAGCCGGTAAATGATAAAAGAGAAAAAGAAGATACTATTCAAAGCGTTTTGAAAGAAGAGGATGAAGAAGAGGATGAAGAAGAGGTTTCGATACAGGTATCACACGTAATCAAAAAAGTATATATGAAAGAGAATGGCCGAGGAGTTTGGCTGACCGTTAAACGGGAAGATTTAGACAAAAATGAAAATGCCGCAGGAAATAATGAGGAAAAATTGGAAGAATACGGGAATGAAGGAAAAAAAGCATTTGTTTCCAGGGAAAACAAAAAAAGGGTCGCGATAATGCTTTCTGTTACTTTTACGGTTTTCGGCTTCCTCAGATTGGCGAGAAGGAAATAAAAAAAGAATTGCTAAATGAATCGATTAAAAATATAATGTATTCGTATGCTACAAAATAGGAGGCGATATTAATGAGCATTAGAGTCGGTATTATAGGTTACGGAAATCTCGGCAAAGGCGTTGAATATGCAATCAAACAGAATCCTGACATGGAACTCGTTTGCGTTTTCACAAGAAGAGATCCATCTTCTGTAAAAATTGTATCAAAGGACGCTAAGGTCGCAAATGTTTCCGAAATAGAGAATTATAAAGACGCAATCGATGTAATGATAATCTGCGGCGGTTCTGCAACGGATTTGCCTGTTCAAACACCGAAATATTCGGCAATGTTTAACTGCATCGATTCATTTGATACACATGCAAGAATACCCGAGCATTTTGAGAATGTTGACAAGGTTTGCAAAGAAAACAAAAAGGTTTCGGTTATTTCGATAGGTTGGGACCCGGGTCTGTTCTCTTTGACGAGATTACTCGGAAATGCAATACTTCCGGACGGAAAAGATTATACGTTCTGGGGCAAAGGCGTAAGCCAGGGTCATTCGGATGCAATAAGAAGAATAGAGGGCGTAAAGAATGCAAAACAATACACTATCCCCGTTGAATCGGCGCTTGAAAGAGTAAGAAACGGTGAAAATCCCGAACTTACCACAAGAGAGAAACATACGAGAGAGTGTTTTGTTGTGCTTGAAGAGGGCGCGGATGCACAAAAGGTAGAAAAAGAAATCGTTACCATGCCGAATTATTTTGCGGATTATGACACAACGGTTCATTTCATAAGCGAAGAAGAATTTATTGCCAATCATTCGGGAATTCCCCACGGCGGATTTGTGATTCGTTCCGGAAATACCGGAAATGACAGCGCAACGAAGCATATGATGGAATTCAGTCTTAAACTCGATTCGAATCCGGAGTTTACTTCTTCGGTTCTTGTTGCGTATGCGAGAGCTGCATACAAACTTTCAAAAGACGGACAGTACGGATGTAAGACCATATTTGATATAGCCCCTTCCATGCTTTCGGCAAAGGACGGCGCTGAACTCAGAAAGAGTCTTTTGTAATTTGATGGGAGAAAAACAATGCATAATGATTTATTTACCATAGGCAAATTTACGCTTCACGGATATTCGGTGTGTATAGCGCTCGGATACATTGTAGGTGTGTCGCTTTGCCTTTTGAAAGCCAAAAAGGAAAAAAAGAACGGAGACGTCATTACGGATTTTGCACTTATTGCGCTTGTTGCGGGATTTCTTGGAGCAAAACTTTTGTATATCATAGTAGAGTTCAAGACATTTCTTGAAAGACCTCTTGATGTGATCGGATTTTCAGGCTTTGTGGTATACGGCGGAATCATAACCGGAGCAATTGCGCTGATGGTTTACAGCAAAATAAAGAAGATAAATTGTTTTGAATATGTAGATTTTATGATTCCTTTCATAGCTTTGGTTCAGGGATTCGGAAGGATAGGATGCTTTATGGCGGGATGCTGCTACGGCGCACCTACCGATTCATGTATCGGTGTTGTTTTCCCACAGGGATCTCTGGCTCCCGCGGGAGTAAAACTTTGGCCCACGCAGTTGTTTTCTTCTGCGGGCAATTTTGTGATATTCGCCATTTTGATTCTGTTTACAGAGTTGGCCAAAAAGAATCAAAAACTTGCGAGAACGGGAAATGTAAGTATGCTTTATCTTCTTTTGTACGGTGTCGGAAGGTTTGCTGTAGAATTCTTTAGAAATGACGACAGAGGTAATGTTGGCGCATTGTCGACATCGCAGTTTATATCTGTTTTCATTGTGGCTGCGGCAATAATCGGCGGTGTATACATCAACTTTTTACGTGATAAAACCAAAAAGAAAGAAGAGAATAACTGATATGAAATTGACTAAAGCCAAAAAGGCTGTCGCAAGCGTTGCAATTTCTCTGCTTGCTTTTTTGGGAGTAACGGGATGTAACGGAAACGAAAGCTCAAAAAAGGATGGTACAACGGTTGTGTGTACCATTTTTCCGGTTTATGACTGGGTATGCGAAATGACGGAAGGCTGCGATGACGTAAATGTTGTATTGCTTGCAAAAAACGGTGCCGATATGCATTCATTTCAACCGACCGTGAAGGATTTTGTTACTATTGCCGATTGCGATATGTTTATATACGTCGGTGGAGAATCGGAGGAATGGATCGATGACTGCCTAAGTCAAAATCCAAACGAAAGCCGTACAGACGTTAATTTGACGGATATTCTTGAGGGAAAACTTCTGGAAGAGAGCGATGACAATATTTCTCAAACAGAAGAGGAGGAAGAGGAAGAGCCGGAAAACGATGAGCATATATGGCTTTCGATTCAAAGAAGCGTAACATGCATTGAAGCGATTGCGCCGCTTCTTGCTGATAAAATTTCCGATTCGGAAAAGATTCTTGAAAATGCATCGGTATATGCTAATGAACTTGAAATTTTGGATAACGAGTACAGGGAGTTCTTTTCAACAATCTCGAACCCCGAGATGATAATTGTTGACAGATTTCCTTTCAGATATTTCGTAAGCGATTACGGAATAGAATATTATGCTGCTTTTTCGGGATGCTCTGCAGAAACCGAAGCCTCTTTTGAGACGATAAAGAAACTTTCAGAGGCTTTGTCTGAGAGTAATCAAAATGTTGTATACATTACCGAAAGCGGCGATGAAAAACTTGCAAAGACAGTAATGGAGGAAGCCGGCAAAGAGGTAGATGTTGCCCATATCAATTCTATTCAGTCCGTCGGTCAAAATGAAATTGATTCCGGGGAAGCAAGTTACATCAGTTATATGACGTCCAATCTTGATATTTTGAAGCAGTATATGAATCAGTAATAGATACGGAGAGAAAATCATGGCGCAGATTCAGGGAAACGGCGTATCTGTCGGATATGAAAAGAGAATAGTCGCAAACAACATCAATTTTACCGTTAATGAGGGTGATTATCTTTATGTGGTCGGAGAAAACGGCTCGGGAAAATCAACTCTTATGAAATGTATTCTCGGACTGGAAAAACCTGTTGAGGGAAATATTGTATTCGGAGACGGTCTTAAACAGAAAGAAATCGGATATCTTCCTCAACAGTCGTTTATTCAAAGGGATTTTCCCGCAACAGTCGAAGAAATAGTGCTTGCAGGTTGCCTTAACAGATTGGGATTCAGACCTTTTTTTGGTAAGAAAGAAAAAAACATGGTTAAGGATGCCATGGAAAAACTTGAAATATCCGATTTGGCAAAACGTTCATATCCCGAACTTTCCGGAGGACAACAGCAAAGGGTATTGCTTGCAAGAGCATTGTGCGCAACGGGGAAAGCACTTCTCCTCGATGAGCCGGTAGCCGGACTCGATCCGTATGCGCAGGAACAGCTTTATGCTTTGATATATAAGATTAACAAAGAAGAAAAAATAACGATAATCATGGTTTCGCATGATATGGAAGCCGCCAAAAGCTATGCGACGCATATTCTTCATGTCGGAGGCGAAAAATCGGTATTCTGTACAAAACACGAGTTCCTTAAGGAGAACGGCGGATGTCTGTTTTAAATACTTTAGCGGAATATTTGTCGCATTCCGTCGTGAGGAATGCGCTTATAGTCGGTGTTTTGATTGCTCTTTGCGCATCTGTCTTAGGTACTACGATTGTTCTTAAAAGACTTTCGTTTATTGGGGACGGTTTGTCGCATGTGGCTTTCGGAGCGCTTGCTTTTGCTATGGTTTTTTCCATGTCAAATAAGATGATCCTTGTACTTCCGATTACGGTTATTGTTGCGATTATTCTCATGGGAACAAATGAAAAAAAGAAGGTTAAGGGAGATGCGGCAATTGCCATGCTTTCGGTTGGCGCACTTGCCGTCGGATATCTTGTTCTTAATATTTTTCCAAGCAGCAATTCCGGGAATGTTGCGGGGGATGTATGTTCGTCTCTGTTCGGCTCGACATCGATTCTGACCTTATCTAAAGAAGATGTAATTTTGTGCGTTGTTTTGTCACTTTTTGTGATTTTATTCTTTACATTTTTCTATTACAGAATTTTTGCCGTTACCTTCGATGAGAATTTTGCTTCGGCAACGGGAGTTAATTGTAATCTTTACAAATATCTTTTATCCGTTATTATCGCTGTGGTAATTGTTCTTTCGATGCAGCTTGTAGGTTCGCTTTTGATTTCGGCACTTATAGTTTTTCCCGTATTGTCGGCGGAAAGAATTTTCAGAAGTTTCTTTTCGGTAGTGTTGTCATCTGCTGTAATAGGCGTTTTGTGTGCGGCGCTTGGAATCCTTATTTCGATTTTGACAGAAACTCCGATAGGGGCAACTGTTGTCTGTGTTAATATCATTGTATTTGCAATCTGTGTTCTTTTTGGAAAAATATTCGGAAGAAAGTAAAAACAATAAAAGCGTATGAGAGATAAAAAGCCCAATTAAGCGGGCTTTTTTTAAGTATGCGCGCCAGGGGCGCTCTCTAACGGATGAAAGTTCCGAACACGCCCAGATAGTGGGAAGTGTATAGCCGAACAGTAAGGGTGTCCATCGTGAGGTGGAATCTGAAGGAAGCTGTAAGCAAATCTCTGGTCCGACGGACAGAAATCACATATAAGGCTAGGCTACGAGAGATAAGTTGGCTT
>JAZQQI010000067.1:0-29295 GCA_045628965.1 Lachnospiraceae bacterium
TGAAATGGGTCGTTTCTACAGACACGTTCTTATTGAGAAGAATTATCCTCATCACGGAGCAGTTGCTTTCGGTCATTACGGCAAGGCTCTTTATGAAGTATTTAAGTATATCGGTGTTCCTGTTGATGAAATCGGCTACAATAAGCCTGCAGGAGACCTTTATCCTACAGAAAATCCTTTCAAATAAGTATAAACTTAACTGAGGTAAACTTTTGAAAAGCGCTTCCGCATAATTTTGCGGGAGCGCTTTGAGATAAGCGGAGCACGGCGTGAAAAAACATTTAAAAATCAAACCGATAGAAAAATTACTTAATAATATGAAATTGAAGAACAAGTTTCTTGTTCTCTATTTTATATGCCTTATTATTCCGCTTGTGGTAACCGACGGAATTATTATGAAATCCGTTTATGAAAAAGAATTGAATTCCATAAAATACGATATGGAATATGTTGCCGGTGTATATAAAAATTACTTTGACAATATGTTAAGCAGTGATGTTGTACTTGCAAACAGCATCAATATGAACAGCAAGGTTAATACACTTTTGGATTCGAGATATAAAAATCCGTATGAATTCTATTCGAATTATTATGAAGTAATTACCGATTCCTTTTTGGAAACAACCGCCGCTCAAAACAGAGACAGCATCGTTGTATATGTAAATAATGAAGATGTGCTTGACAGTATGTTTTTTAAAAAATTGTCCGGTATAAAAGAAAAAAAATGGTACAAGGAATTTAAGGAAATCGGTAAAAGCGAATATGTCAGCGTATATTACGACGATGATAACAAAAATGTATTTGGAAGCAGCAGAGTTTTTTATTATATTAAGGAACTTAATCATACAAAAAGGGGAAATGAAAAAATACTGGTTATCGGACACGACAGCAGCAGTATCAAATCGGATCTTAAAGCATTCGGAACAAAATATCCCGTATATATATTAAACGATGACTACGTAATGTTTTCCACCGAAGGGGATAATCAGATTTACATGAATGAGGAAGACATCGGTCCCGGATATAAATTGGAAAAAGAGATATATATGGCCGGAACGACATTAAAAATCATTGTCGTGAACGAATCCAATATAGTAACAAACATAGTAAAAGACAACATCGGAATCCTTGTGGTTCTTTTGATCATTACTGTTTTGCTTCCCATAATTGTTCTTGATATAATTGAGGAAACCATTATAAAAAGAATTAAAGCGCTTGAAAAAGCGTTCGGAAGCGAAGAAACGAATACATTTAACTCAATAAAGAATATAGACGGTTCGGATGAAATAGCCACCCTGATGATAAAATACAACAAGATGGTTGACATTACAAACGAACTGATAACAACGGTATATAAAGACAAAATCAAGGAACAGGAGAGCGATATTGCAAGACAAAAGGCCGAACTTTTGGCTCTCCAGAGTCAGATTAACCCGCATTTTATGTTCAATGCTCTCGAAAGCATCAGAATGCACAGTTTATTAAAGGGTGAAGAAGAAACTGCCATAATGGTTGATAAACTTGCGATTATGGAACGTCAGAACGTTGAATGGGGCAAGGATTTTGTTACTATTCAAAAAGAAATTGAGTCAATCGAAGCATATCTGGCACTTCAAAGCTACAGATTCGGAGACAGACTTTCTTACAAAATCGATATCGAAGAAGGTTGTGAGACATATTACATTCCGAAACTTACAATCGTAACTTTTGTTGAAAATGCGTGCGTTCACGGAATAGAATCCAAATCTTCTCCGGGATGGATTTTTGTCAGGGTGTTTAAGGGCGACAAAGAATTGAACATCGAGGTTGAGGATACCGGCGAAGGTATGACTGATGAAGAAGTTGAGTCAATGCTTGAAAGTATCAATACGGTAACAATCGATGAGATAAAGGGCAAAAAGCATGTGGGAATTCTGAATGCCTGCCTGAGATTAAAAATGGTTACCGACAACAAAGTATCCTTCTCTCTTGAAAGCGAAGAGGGCGTAGGACTCAGTATGATTATAAAAATACCGTTCGATAAGTTAAACAATACGGAGGAAATCGTATAATGCTGAAAGTAATGCTTGTGGATGATGAGCCTTTTATATTGCAGGGCCTTCAAATTCTGGTCGATTGGAAAGCCGAAGGATTTGAGATTGTAGCCGCCATGACAAACGGAAGAGAAGCGCTTGATTATATCAAAGAAAATGAAGTGGATTTGATAATATCCGATATACAGATGCCGGTAATGACAGGCTTGGAACTTCTCGAAACCATTCAGGCGAGAAAACTGTCGGATGCCAAATTCGCCATTCTTACCGGATATGATGATTTTTCGTATGCGCAAAGGGCAATTAAAAACAACAGTATCGATTATATTTTGAAACCGGTTCAAAAAAATGACATAATCGCTCTTTTAAGAAATGTTTCCAATCTTGACAGAGAAAATAAAGAAAAGAATGATACGCAGCAAAAAATGGAAGATGCTTATCTTGCGAGAAATGTGATTTCCATAATAAAAGGAAAGTTTGACCAAAGCAACGTGGATTATGTTTTGAAGCATATGCAGCTTTCGGGGAACGTAAGGTATGTGGATATCGAAGTACTCGTGGGAAACGAGGAAAAAGAAGAGGACGATTATGACAACAGAGTTCTGCAAAGACAGCTTCATTCTGTTTGCCGCGACGTTTTGAAGGAAAATGTAAATCATTTTATTTTTGATGTTTCGTATGATGAGAACAGTTTCGATGTCGGTTTTATTTATTGCGACAATATGGCAACAAGAAATGACATGAGCGATCGCGAGTTTTTTGAGACAATGACGGCCAAAATCGAGAAGATTATGATGAGATCGGTCAGAATGATGTGCGGAAAACAGGTCAGCGACATAACAAAAATAGCCAAGTCGTACAGCTCTTGCCGAATGCTTAACAGTATTAAGGGATTTCACAGTCAAAAAAGCGTATATATATATGAAGAAGAGGTTCAGGTTGAGCAAAAGGGTGTGTATCTTTGCAAAAAGAGCCTTGACGAAGTGATTGATTCCATAGAAAAGAATGAAAAAGAACAGATTGAAAGAAGCGTAGAGAAGCTGTATGAAGAAATAAAAAATGTCGGAGAAAACGGAAATCTCGTTAATCTGAATATAAACTATCTGTTGTTTCAGCTTATACATCTTGCAACGGAACAGGATGACAATGTCAATCAGGAAGAAGTCATTCAGTATATTTCGGAAAATTCCTTCGAAGAGTCTCTGGCGAGAGGAAGTATCGGACATATGAAGAATTTTGCTTTGGAATATGCGGATTACCTGATGAGTCTTCGCAAAAATGTATCCAGAGGAATTTTGTCAAATATTGAAAAAGATATTTCCGAACATTATTACGAAAATATAAGCCTGAGAAACCTAGGCGAGAAATATTACATGAACAGTTCATATCTTGGACAGGTGTTCAGGAAGAAATACAACATGTCGTTTAAGGATTACTTGACCAATATAAGAATCAATGAAGCGGCTAAGCAACTTATAATGACTGATAAGAAAATTAATCAGATTGCGGAAGACGTCGGATATCTCGATTGTGACTATTTTATCAGAAAATTCATTGAAATAAAGGGATGTACGCCGTCCAAGTACAGAAAAAATAATATTTCAAATTAGAAAAATACCCGATATTTTACAGGCTTATGTCCTATATTTTATCGGGTTTTTTATTGTAATTTATCGGGTTAAAAAAAATAAGGCGCTTAATTATAATAGTCCTATACTTAGTCGCATAAGCGGCAAATTTATAGGAGGTAAAAAAATGAAATTGAAGAAATTCATTGCACTCGGCATGGCTGGTATGCTTAGTGCAGCAGCTTTGGTAGGCTGTGACAAAGGCGGAAACAACAATGTTGTTACTCCCGATCCCGTTGATCCTTCAGAACCTGTAACAACAGATCCTGCAGAACCCGGAACAACAGAAGGAAAGACTTATGGTCCTGATGAAATCACAGATTTCACAATGTTCTCAGCAATGCCCGGAACAGAAATCAATGATGGTAATGACATTCAGGAAATCATCGCATCAAAGACAGGTGTAAGAGTTAAAGAGACTTGGTTAACAGGTCAGACAGCAGAAGAAGCTGTTGGTGCTATCATCGCATCAGGCGATCTTCCTGATTTCATCGATGGTGGTGACGGTATGTCTCAGCTTTATGACAACGATTGCCTCGTTGCATGGGATGAGTACCTTGAGAAGTATCCTAACCTCAAAGAACTTTACACAGACAAAGAGTGGGAAATGTTCCGTCAGGAAGATGGACATATCTACTGGGCTAACGTATTCTGCAACCATTACGGCGAAGATAAGGCTACAGGACACAATGATGAAGCTTTCTGGATTCAGGTAAGAGTTCTTGAGTGGGCTGGTTATCCTACAATTCAGACACTTGACGAGTACTTCGATCTTCTCGAGAAATACTATGCAGAGCATCAGTCATTTACAGATCCTTCAGGTGCAGAGATTCCTATTATCCCTTACACAATCCTTTGTGATGACTGGAGATACTTCTGTATCGAGAACGCTCCTCAGTTCCTTGATGGATATCCTAACGATGGTTCAGTTATCGTTGACAAGACAAACATGAAGATTGTTGACTATAACACAACACCTACAGCTAAGACATACTTCCAGAAGTTGAACGAAGAGTACAACAAGGGAATTATCGACAAAGAATTTGCTACACAGATTTACGATGAGTACATCGCAAAGCTTTCTACAGGTGCCGTTCTTGGTATGGTTGACCAGAACTGGGACTTCAACTACACAGTAACACCCGTATTCGCAAGTACAGGTCTTGACGAATTAGGATGTGAATATGTTCCTTTAGGACTTACAATCGAAGCAGGTATGGATCAGAGATGGCATACATACGGCGATACAATCAACAACTCTTCAGGTTGTGGTGTAACAACAAGCTGTGAAGATCCCGATCTTGCATTCCAGTTCTTAAGTGACATTCTTTCTCAGGAAATCCATGACCTCAGATACTGGGGTGTTAAGGATGTTGACTACTTAGTTGACGAAGACGGAATGTACTACAGAACACAGGAAATGAGAGATAAGCAGAACGAAGATACATACAAGGCTTCTCATATGTGTACATACTCATACATGCCTCAGTGGCTTGGTACATCTAAAGACGGCAAGAACGCTATGCAGCCTCAGGAGCAGGCTTCAGAATTCTACGCAGGTCTTTCAGAGCCTCTTGCAGCTTGCTTCCAGGCATACAATGCAGGCGGATATCCTGACATGATCGGTTCAGTAGTAGAAGAGCAGGGATTCTGGTATCCTATGTATTCATTCTCAAATGCTATGACAACAGACACTGAAGGTGGTGTTGCATGGAACAAGATGGGTATCACAAAGCATGAGTGGTTACCTAAGGTAGTTATGGCTTCTGATTTCGAATCAGAGTGGGGCAAGTACATGGATGCATACAACGCATGCAAGCCTGAAGATTTCTTGGCAGAGATGCAGGTAGAACTCGACAAGCGTGTTGAGATGGGTTCAGCAGAATAATTTTGCCACAGTATTAACTGCAAATTAAAAATGGATGGCAACCACGGTTGTTAAAGGCTGTGGTTGCCATTTTAAGAGAAAGGGAGGCAATTGATATTATGGCAAACGAAGATGTATTCGAAAACGCAGAAGTTGTCGAAGAGTATAATATCGAAAAGGAAGAAATCGCAAAGACCGAAAGAACCGGTGTGGTCAACGGCGTTGAGTTAACCGAGGCTCAGCTCAAAAAGCTCGGAAAGAAAAAATTATCAAAAGGTGAATTGAAAAGACAGTCAGTTCTTTTGATAATATCGTTTATATTTGTATTATATGGAATTCTATTCTATTATTTACCTTTGGCAGGCTGGATTATGGCCTTCCAGAATTTCAAATTAAAATCCGGATTTTTCCATTCCAAATGGGTTTGGTTTGATAAATTCAAATTCCTGTTTGAAGATAAACTCTTTATTCAGGTTATCAGAAACACCTTGGCAATGGGTGTATTAAACTTGGTTACAACTTTCGTTATGGCTATTGTGTTCGCAATTCTCCTTAACGAAGTAAAGAATAAATTAGGCAAGAAACTTGTTCAGACAATTTCATATCTTCCTCACTTCCTTTCATGGATTATCGTGTGCGGAATCATTCATGACTCGTTGTCAAATACAGGTATTGTCAATGACCTTTTAAGATGGTTCCACATAACAGAAGACAGTTTTAACTTCTTTGCTCATGAGTGGTGCTTCTGGCCGATAGTTGCATTTGCAAATGTTTGGAAAGAGACAGGTTGGAATGCAATTATTTATCTGGCTGCAATTACGGCTATTGACCCCTGCCTTTATGAAGCTGCAGAAATTGACGGTGCCGGCAGATGGGGCAAGATGCGTTATATTACATTACCCGGTATTGCTCCCACAATCATGATTCTTCTTGTTATGAACATCGGTAACGTTTTGAATGCCGGATTTGAAGTTCAGTACATCTTAGGTAACGGTCTTGTACAGAATGTATCGCAGACCATTGATATCTATGTACTTAAATGGGGTGTATCCCAGATGGACTATTCGCTCGGTACTGCGGCCGGTATATTTAAGAGTGTGGTTGCAATTGTTTTGATTGTTATATCTAATACTGTCGCCAAGAAGTGCGGTCAGGAATCGTTGTTCTAGGAGGGAAGAGAGATGAAATTAAAAGCAAAAGATGAGTTCAAATTGAATTATGAGAATTCACACGGTTCGCTTCCCGAGGACGGAGCAGATTTGGCTGCAATCAAAAAGCTTGCCAATAAACATTCAAGACAAACTTCTTTAGGAGATAAAATATTCGTAGTTTGCAATACAATTTTTCTTGTATTGTTTACGATAATAACATTGTATCCCGTAATTAATACAATGGCTTATTCGTTTAATGACGGTCTTGATGCCGTTCGAGGCGGAATTTACTTATGGCCCAGAAAATTCTCGCTTGAGAGTTATTCCAGAGTTTTGAGTATTCAGGGATTTGTAGTCGGTGCCAAGATTACGGTTTTGAGAACTTTAATCGGTACATTTACATCACTTGTTGCCAATGCGCTTTTGGCATTCGTAATAAGCCGTAAGAGATTCCTTTTCAGATCGCAGCTTTCACTTTTCTGGGTAATTACAATGTATGTAAACGGCGGTTTGATTCCCGTAATGCTCCTTTATAAGTATTTGGGACTTACAGGTACGTTCTGGGTATATGTTGTTCCCGGTATGGTAAGTGCTTTCAACGTAATGGTTATGCGTACATACATGGACGATCTTCCCGAAGAATTGGAAGAATCGGCACAGCTCGACGGTGCGGGATACATGACAATCTTTGTAAAGATTATATCCCCTCTTTGTAAACCGGTTTATGCGACGGTAGCACTTTTCGTTGCCGTATGGCAGTGGAACTCATGGTTTGATGCAATGCTCTATAACCGTTTGAAGACAGAGTACACTACACTTCAGTACGAATTGATGAAACTTCTTAACTCAGTTTCCAATACAACAGGCGGTGACCCCAATGCCGGTGACAAAACAGGTTCGGCAAGTAAGGTTACTCCCGTCAGTGTTCGTTCTGCAGCTACTGTAGTTACAATGGTACCTATTATCTGTGTTTACCCTTTCTTACAGAGATACTTTGTAACAGGTCTTACAATCGGTGGTGTTAAAGGTTAACCAAATTTCTTTTTAATAAAGCCTGCTTCAGAACTGCTATTCTGAAGCAGGCTTCTTTTTTCTTATAAAAAAGACTTCACAAAAACACCGAAATAAGAGATTATAGTAGTGTTTATAATAATGAAAGAGGAAGTACAGAATGAATATTTTTAAATTCGACAGCCCGGTTATGCATTTTATCGGTAAAGTCGCAGACATGATAATACTTAATATCCTGTGTTTGATATGTTCCCTGCCCATTGTTACGGTGGGTGCGTCTTTTTCTGCAAAATACTATGTTTCGATGAAGATAGTAAAAGGCGAGGAAGTGACTGTTATACGTCCTTTCTTCAAAGCATTCAAAGATAATTTTAAACAGGCAACCAAAATTTGGCTCATCATTCTCGGAGTCGGGGTAATTCTGTTATTTGACTGGGTATGGATTTTTACATTGGGATACGGAAATGTCAAACCGATATTTTTGATTCTTTTATCGGTTGCGTCAATGTATCTTATTGCTTTGTTTTTATCGATATTCCCATTTATTGCAAGATATGAAGTAACGATTCTTGAAGCATTTAAGGCTGCTGCACTCTTTGCATTTCTTCATTACATTACCTTTTTGCTAACTCTTGTCGTTGAAGTCGGAAGTATAATAGCAAGTCTTTGGTATGCGGAATGGCTTCCTGCGATTCTTCTTTTCGGAACGACAACTTCGTTTTATTTTATAAACTGCATTGTTGTCAAAGGTTTTTCGAAAATGGAAAAGAATCTCGATCCTTCGTTGTTTGAAAATGAAGAAGAAAAACCTGAAAAATCCGAGGACGAAGAGAATGGCGAAGAAAGTGTTACGATACTCCGTGCCGACGAACATACAATCAAAGGTAAATTCAATGCGGAAAAAGAGACATTTTCCTCTCTCAATTTCAAGGAGAAGCTTGTTTTTATTAAGGATTACTATCTTTTAAACATTATTATAATACTTTGTGCCGTGGGATTTGTTATTTGGTTTATATATGACGGCTTCATCGGCAATCAGAAAACGGTGTATTCCGGCGGTCTTTTGTATTGTTTTGCAGAGGATAAATTGCAAAAGGATGCGTTTTGCGACGGATTTCTTCAGATTGCCGGAGATAATATAAGACGTGAGCAGGTTATTTTGTCGGATGATTTGACAATGGATTTTACGGAAGCTGCTCCGGATGAAATAGAGTACGACCCTACTCAGGATCAATATCTGTTCCCGTATATTTCCGCGGGATATTACGATTATTTCATGATTGATTCCAAGTTTATCGACCATTATATGCTTCTTGACTGTTTTAAGGACATTACTTATATGGCCGATGAGTATAATATTCCCGAGGAAGACAGATTTTATCTGACGGAAGAGGACGAAAACGGAAACGAAAGAGAATACGTATCATCGTTTATTATTCCTTCCGAGGTTATTAATAAAGCGGGAATATACAGCCGTACCGAAGGTGACGTATATATAGCTTTTGTCGAAAACGGACAGGAAAACGAAATCGATGATAAGTTTATGAAATATCTGTATGAATACGAGGAAAATAAGGATGAAATCGAATGATAACGGCAGAAAAATAAGCATCAGCCTTGAAGAATGTGCTTTTGAGGGTGTAAAAAGAGTTGCCGATAAGATACTTCTTGATTTTTGCGATATTACGGGAGATACGTTTGAAAGAAAAACAATAAAGGAAGCTTCCGATATCGAATATACGATTTTTGCAGCGACAATAGGGCAAAGCCAAATTATCGAAACGCTTGAAGGAATAGATGTATCCGATGTGTGCGGCAAAAACGAAGTATACAAAATCGTCAAATTCAAAGATTCGATTCTTGTTATCGGAAGCGACAAGAGAGGAACAATTTACGGTCTGTTTTCCATATCCGAAAGTTTAGGCGTGTCGCCGTGGCATTATTTTGCTGATATACCCAAGCCGCGAAAAGACATTTTTGAAATACCCGATTCCGTATTCATAACGAGCAAGGAACCTTCGGTAAAATACAGGGGCTTTTTCATTAACGACGAGTGGCCCTCGTTCGGCGGTTGGACTACGGAAAAATTCGGCGGCTGGACAGCCGAGATGTACGATCATGTGTACGAACTTCTTTTAAGATTGAAAGGTAATTATCTTTGGCCGGCTATGTGGTCTTCGTCTTTTACACTTGACGGACCGGGCGAAGCCAATATGGAACTTGCCGACATATACGGCGTGGTTTTCTGTTTTTCGCATCATGAACCATGTCTTCGTTCAAGCGAAGAGTGGGATAAGGTCAAGGGTGACGATTCGATTTACGGTAAGGAATGGAATTATTATCTTAATAAGGACGGTCTTTTGAATTATTGGAGGGACGGTCTTAAGCGCGGAGGAAAGTACGAGAATTACATTACAATCGGAATGCGCGGCGAGAGAGACAGTTCGATGCTTGGCGAAGATGCGACAATAGCCGAAAACGTGGAACTGTTAAAAGATATTATTAAGAATCAGAATGAGCTTATAAAGAAATATGTAAATCCCGATTTGTCGAAAACCAAAAGAATGCTTGCTTTGTATAAAGAAGTAGAAGCTTATTTTTACGGCGACGAATCTTATGAAGGACTCAAGAATTTTGATGAGCTTGAGGATGTAACATTCCTTCTTTGCGAAGACAATTTCGGCAATATGAGAACTCTTCCGACGAAGGATATAGTTAATCATAAAGGCGGATTCGGAATGTATTATCATTTCGATTACCACGGGGGACCGGTTTCGTATGAATGGGTTAATTCCACCCCGCTTGTTAAAATTTGGGAACAGATGAGCATGGCCTATGAATTCGGAATTCGCGAGATCTGGGTGGTTAATGTCGGAGATTTAAAACCGCAGGAAGTACCTTTGACGTATTTCATGGATTTGGCGTATGACTACGAAAAGTACGGAGCCGGCGCGGTTAACGAGACGGGAATATATCTTGAAAAACTTGTAAAAAACATGTTCGGAAGGTATTTTAAAGAAGAAAATCTTTTGAAAATCTGCTATTCGATCGATGAATATACCAAAATTAACGGAATGAGAAGACCGGAAGTAATAAGCGGTGAGGTTTACAGTCCGAGTGTTTTTGAGGAAGCACAGAGAATGATAATCAGAAACCAAAAGTTGATTAAGGTATGTGAAGAATTAAAGGAAGTATGTCCCGAGGAAGTTTATCCTTCTTTTGTCGAACTTGTGTATTTTCCGGCATATGCTTCGGCAAACGTTCAGATTATGCAAATAGCAGCAGGACTTAATGCCTATTATGCAAAAAATAATTGTCTTAAGGCTAATGAATACGAACAAATTGTCAATGATTCCATTAAGAAGGATAAGGAACTGACGGATTTGTATCATGGAGTAAACGGCGGAAAATGGAACAAAATGATGTCCTCAAATCACGTCGGATTTGTCAACTGGAACGATGAAGGATGGAGTTACCCGTCTGTATCACATGTCGAATTTGGTTCAAAGAATTATGAATCCAAGGAAAAAGTATGCGATTACGAGGTATATGAAGCGGGCGATTATACAAAAAGCGTCAGTGTCGGCGATTTTGAGGTCAAAATTATCGACGGCTACGGCAAGACGAAGAATACCGCCAAATCGTTTCCTTTTACAAAGAGTTATACCGTAGCGGAGGTCCTTTCGGGACAATATGCGCACCTTTATTATGACTATGAAGCCAAAGAGGAGGGCGACTACGAGATTACCGTTTTTGTCAGTCCGACGAACGCGTTGTATCCGGGAGATAAGCAAAAGATTGCCGTAGGTCTCGAAGGCGGAATAATCACCATAAAATCGACGCTTCCCGACGACTTTAACGGCGGAAGCCTAAAGAGTGAGTCGTGGTGCAGAAACGTACTTGATAACATTCGTTATGTTTCGTTTGCTTTTCATATGAAAAAGGGCTTAAACAGAATCGAAGTCGGAGCCGTTGATGCGGGCGTTATGTATCAGAGAATTACCGTTACAAAAAAAGGAGATAAACTTCCTTATTCGTATCTCGGACCTTTGAAAAAAGTTGAATAATAATTTTTGAAAATTGTACAAATTGTCATGTATTATTGGGGAAAAAAGAAGTGGTACGGAAAGGCGATAGTTAAGAAAGAGGATCGGCCTGATTCGACGCAGGGAGAGATACGGTAAAAGAAGTACCTTTGTTTAAACTGCTGTCGACGGAGATTCTTCCGTTCATCATATCCGTGATTCTTTTGACGAGCGGGAGACCCAATCCGTTTCCGGTGGTGGAGTGCGATTTGTCGCCCTGATAAAATTTTTCAAAAATGTGTTTGGCGGTATCGGGATTCATTCCGATGCCGTTATCTTTTATTATTACGTAAATTCCGTCGTTTGTTCTGTGGCATTTGACAGTAATCGTACCGTTTTCGGGAGTGAATTTAACTGCATTGCCTATAAGGTTTGTCCAAACGTGCTGCAAAAGATCCTGATTCTGATAATAATCGATTTCATCCAAATCCATGTCGATTGTGAGATTCTTTGCATTCCATTGCTCTTCAAACATAAGCATGCATGTACGAAGCTGCTCGTCGAGACTGAAAAGATCTTTATCGGAAATGATTTCCTGGGCTTCGAGTTTTGAAAGCAGAAGTACGTTTGACGACATATTTGCAAGATGTTCGCTTTCATCAAGAATTATTTTGGCGAATTCTTTTTGCTGTTCTTCGGACAAATCGCTTTCACAAAGCTGTTTTGCGAAGCCTCTTATGGAAATAATCGGAGTTTTGAATTCATGGGAAAAGTTGTTGATAAAATCAGAACGGAAAATTTCGGTTGACGACAATTCCTGTGTCATGTCGCCGAAGGCGTCAACGAGGGTGCCGACATCGGTTCTTTTTGAAAAAAAGTTTGTAATACCTTTTGTATTGACGTTAAAATTGCCGTTTTCAATTTCTTTTGTGAGTTTGGTCAGTTTTCTCAACGGTTGAGTTACGTTTCTGTTGAAGATAACGGAGAATGTTGCCGTCGAAACATAACTGAATGCAAGAACAATGATTGTCAGAGTAACGGGAGTAAGCCCCATTTTGCTTCCGAGATTTGTCTGGTAAAGAAGCATCATAATACCGCCGGCAAGAACATTGGCGACGGTAAGGGCAAAAATCATGAAAAAAGTGATTCGGAAGGTAAAACTTCGAATCATTTTTTGTATAAGCGATTTAATTATGCGAAATAGTTTTTTGAACAAATAAATCATAATTACTCTTTTTTGGAGGCTTTATAACCGAGACCGCGAACGGTTGAGATTTCAAAGTCTTCGTTGTTTTTAAACCTGTCTCTCAGGCGGTTGATGTGAACATCGACCGTTCTTTCTTCGGATTGTGTGTCGGAATCCCAGAATTCTTCCATAAGCTGTCTTCTCGTAAAAGTTTTGTTGGGATAGGAAAGAAGTTTGAAAAGAAGCTGGAATTCTTTTCTCGGAAGTTCGCTTGCTTTATCATTTTCGTATACTGTAAAAGAATCGTAATCCAGTTTGGTGTTACCGATGATAAGTTCATGTTCCGCGGCGATTCTTGCCCTTCGAAGAAGTGCCTGAATACGAAGAAGCATCTCCATTTCATCGATTGGTTTAACCATATAATCGTCGGTTCCCGTCAGAAATCCTTTTCGGATATCTTCTCTGCTGTCTTTCGCGGTAACCATGAGAATCGGTATCTGCGAGCCGGACTGTCTCAGAATACGAGTGAACGTCAATCCGTCCATCACCGGCATCATGATGTCGAGAAGAATCAAATCAATATGATTTTCGTCGACCATTTTGAGAGCAATTTCTCCGTTTTCCGCATGAAGTGTATTGTAACCGTTCTGGTTAAGAACGAGTTCCATCAGTTTGGCGGTATTTTTGTTGTCTTCTGCAATAAGAATAGTAAACATACAATCCTCCTTCGGGGACGGTTCTAATGTAACGCGGAGTGTCCCTCTGTAACGCGGAGTGTCCCTCTGTAACGTGGAGTGTCCCTCTGAACGATATTTTGAACATGGAATCATAATATCATATATCGGTGGTTCATTCAATAAAGCGAGGGCGTTTGCAAATGGAGAAAACAGCATAAAGTTAATGATTTATTAATATAGAAATGATATACTAACTTCGTGTGTGCAAAAAGAAGCACAATATTTTTAATGTTGAAAGAGTGACATATGAAATACGGATTGATTCTTGAAGGCGGCGGATTGCGCGGAGCTTTTTCTGCCGGAGTTTTGGACGTTTTTTCAGAAGAAGGCATAACGTTTGACTATGCTTGCGGCGTGTCGGCGGGAGCCGGAGCGCTTTGTAATTTTATATCCGGACAGGAAGGAAGATCGATTGAAGCGATGTTGTGCGACGGAGGTTCATCGTATTACGGAATGCGCGAATTTTTCAAAAGCGGAAAGTTTATGAACCTTGATAAATTGTACGGTGAGATTATTTATGAGGAGCCGGCATTTGATTTTGAGGCATATTTTAAAAATCCGACAGAAGTGGAGACCGTGGCAACAAACTGTGAGACCGGAAAAGCCGAATATCTGAAAGATGACAAAACGATAGAGAGTTTTTGCAATGTGGCGAAAGCGACCTGTTCGTTGCCGATTATTTCGAGACCATGCAGATTGGGAGATAAATTTTATATGGACGGTTCCGTATCAGATCCGGTTCCTTTTGACAGAGCATTCGAGAAAGGGTGCGACAAAATCATTATCCTTTCAACGAAGGGCGTCGGCCTGAACCCGTCGAATTTGAAAAAGTATGCGTGGTTTATGAGGATAATTTACCCTTCGAAATTCAAACCCTTCATAGAAGCGATAAAAGTCAGAATCCCTGTTTTGACTTCCCAGTACGAAAAAATCGACGAGCTGGCCGCAAACGGCAGGGCTATGGTGCTTCATCCGAGCGGAGATACGCTTGTCGGACATATGGAAAAAGATAAGGACAAGATTCGAAGACTGTACGAAGAGGGACGTGCGACGGCGAAGGAAAAGATGCCGGAAATAAAAGAGTTTTTGGGGAAATAAAAATGGAAATTCATGAAAAAAAGGACGAAGTTCTCGTAGGTGTGGATATAGGTTCAACCACGGCAAAGCTTGTAATTTGCCAAGGCGGGAATGTTATATATAAAAAATACGAAAGACATTTTTCACAGGTCAGACAGAAGACTCTCGAACTTTTGAAGGAGGCAGCTTCATACCTGGAAGGACAAAAGATAAAAATCGCCATTTCCGGTTCGGCCGGAATGGGAGTTGCGGAAATCGCAAGAATTCAGTTTGTTCAGGAAGTGTATTCGACATATGCGCTTGTAGAAAAAAACGAGCCCGATACGGATGCGGTTATCGAACTCGGTGGCGAAGATGCCAAAATAATCTTTTTAAAGGGCGGAGTCGACGAACGAATGAACGGTTCCTGCGCAGGCGGAACGGGTGCATTCATCGACCAGATGGCTACGCTTCTTTGTGTTACACCCGACGAACTTGATGAAATGAGTCTAAGGTGCGAAAAGGTATATCCCATAGCATCAAGATGCGGCGTGTTTGCAAAGACGGATATTCAGCCGCTTATCAATCAGGGCGTTTCCAAAAACGATATTGCGGCAAGCATATACTATGCGGTTGTCAATCAGACGATTGCGGGACTTGCACAGGGCAGAAAAATCGAAGGAAAGGTAATGTTTCTCGGCGGTCCTCTTTATTACAACAAGGGGTTAAGAAAAGCATTCAAAGAGACTTTGAAACTTGACGACGAACATGCCGTATTCCCGGAATATGCCCTTTATTCCGTTGCGCTCGGCGCAACGATTTTTGCCGAAGAATCCGACAAGGTTTATTCTTACGAAGGCTTAATTTCAAAACTTACAGAGACGGTGAATACTCAAAAAACTGTGGCTTCGATGCCTGCTCTTTTTGCAAACGAGGAAGAACTAGACGAGTTTACGAAACGTCACGCGAAAGAAACCGTAAGTTTTGCGAATATCGAAGGATATACAGGAAAAGCATATCTTGGAATCGATTGCGGTTCGACGACTACGAAACTTGTACTTATAAATGAAAATAAAGAAATTCTTTGGCAATACTACAATTCGAATAAGGGAAATCCCGTTGATGTAGTAAAAGAAAAGCTTATCGAAGTTTTGTCTCTTTGCGGGGACAAAATTAAAATTTGCGGTTCGGCCGTCACCGGGTACGGAGAGCAGCTTATAAAGAATGCGTTTCACGTTGACAGAGGACTTGTTGAAACCATGGCGCATTTTATGGCGTCGAAGCATTTTCAGCCCGAAGTCGATTTTATACTTGATATCGGCGGACAGGATATAAAATGTATCAAAATCAAAAACGATGCGGTGGACAGTATCATGTTAAATGAGGCCTGCTCGTCTGGGTGCGGTTCTTTTATAGAAACTTTTGCAAAATCCATGGGATACGACGCAAAGGAATTCGCAAAACTCGGAATGAACGGCAATGCGCCGGTAGATTTGGGTTCGAGATGCACAGTTTTTATGAATTCTTCGATAAAACAGGCTCAAAAGGATGGCGTATCGGTTGAAAATATATCGGCCGGAATTTCCGTTTCGGTAATCAAAAATGCAATCTATAAGGTAATAAGAGCCAACTCGCCGAAGGAACTCGGAGAGCATGTTGTCGTTCAGGGCGGAACTTTTCTTAACGACGCGGTACTTCGAGCTTTTGAAAAAGAGATAGGAAAAAATGTCATTAGACCTGCTATTGCAGGAATTATGGGTGCATACGGAGCGGCAATTTATGCTTTGGGACTCGGACTTGAAAAATCCGAACTTCTTTCGCTTTCAAAGCTGAATTCGTTTACCCATACGTCGAAAGCGACTGTTTGCAAGGGATGTACAAATCATTGCTCGCTTACCGTCAACACCTTTTCGGACAAAGGAAAATATATATCGGGAAACAGATGCGAAAAGATGAATTCAAACGGCAAAACCGACGATGATTTGAATTTATTCGAATATAAAAGAAATTATATGCTAAACCTTACGAACAAAGAGGCTGAAGGCAAGGTTGTCGGAATGCCTTTGCAGCTTGGAATGTACGATCTTGCGCCCTTGTGGGTAGGAATATTCGAAAACTTAGGTTTTAAGGTGCAGTTTTCCGGTCTTTCTTCGAGAGAAACATATCTCTTGGGACAGGACAGCATTCCTTCGGATACGGTATGTTATCCCGCCAAAATAATGCACGGTCATATTGAAAAACTTATAAATGACGGGGTCGATTTGATTTTTGCTCCGTGTCTTACGTACAACATAGAAGAAAATGCCGGGGACAACCATTACAACTGCCCTGTTGTGGCATATTATCCCGAACTTTTGAAGGATAACATGGACAGGCTAAAAAATGTCAGATATCTTGCGCCGTTTTTAAATATAAACGACGAAAAAGAACTTGCCAGAGAACTTTATGTTACGATGCCGAAGGATATTCTTGATATTGGAAAGAAAAGATATTTGGAAGCGGTAAGAGCCGGATTTTCAAAATATTATGCTTACAAAGCGGATCTTTTTAAGGAAGCTGACCGAATAATTGCAGCGTCGAGAGAAAAGGGTAAAAGGATCATGGTTCTTGCGGGACGCCCGTACCATATCGATCCGGAAATTGGTCACGGAATAGACCTTTTGGCAGTATCTCTCGGCTTTTCGGTAATCACGGAAGAGTCGATAGCTGCGCGAATAGGAAAGGTCGATACGAATATTCTTAACCAATGGACTTTCCATCAGCGTCTGTATTCCGCGGCGCATTATGTTCTTACGCAGAAGGATATGGAACTTGTGCAGCTTGTTTCGTTCGGCTGCGGAATTGATGCCATAACAACAGATGAGGTAAGGTCGATTCTGGAAAAAGAAGGAAGAATCTACACGCAGATTAAAATAGACGAAATCAATAACCTCTCCGCCGTCAATATCCGATTGAGATCGTTGCTCGGCGCTTTGGAGATGAGGGAGGAACGACAATGAACGACAGTGAAAGAGTGGAATTTACGTCGGAAATGAAAAAGGATTACAAAATTCTTATTCCGACAATGCTTCCCAGACATTTAAAAATGCTCGCCGCTCTTTTGAACGTTTACGGCTATGATGCCGAATTATTGGAAAATACGGGAAAAGAGGTAATAGATACGGGACTGAAATATGTTCATAACGATACCTGTTATCCTGCGACTCTCGTGGTGGGACAGTTTATTAACGCATTGCAAAGCGGCAAGTACGATGTTCATAAAACAGCGCTTTTCTTTACGCAGACAGGTGGCGGATGCCGTGCATCGAACTATATATCCCTTATCCGAAAGGCTTTAAAAAAAGCCGGTTACGGCTATATTCCCGTAATTTCGCTGAATTTTGTCGGAATGGAAAAGAACGAGGGCTTTAAACTTACGCTTCCCATGATAAGGAGAATGATGTATTCGGTTCTTTACGGCGACATTCTCATGACTCTTACGAATCAGGTCAAGGCAAGAGAAATCCATAAGGGCGATGCAGAAAAAAAGGCCGACGAATGGACATCAAAGCTTGTTGCACAGCTTGGGAAGCCCGGACGCCTCTCATACGGCAAAATCAAATATACGTATTCCGAAATAATAAAAGATTTTGCTTCGGTCGAGATGACTGACGAAAAAAAGGTCAAGGTCGGAATTGTCGGTGAAATATATGTAAAGTTTTCTCCGCTTGCGAACAGAAATCTCGAGAATTATCTTATCGATGAGGGCGCCGCACCTTCGATGGCGGGGCTGCTTGATTTTGCGATGTTTTACGTGTACGGCAGAATAATCGAGCACGACATGTACAGAACACACAAAAAAAGCATTTTGGTATTGAAGCTTGCTTACAAGATACTTGAAAAGAAACAAAACGATATCATAAAAGTTATCGAAAAAGAGAGCGATTTCGAAGCTCCGACTCCTTTTGCGCATACTGTCAGTCTGGCAAAACCGTATATCAATCTCGGAGTCAAAATGGGCGAGGGCTGGCTTCTTGTTGCCGAAATGATTGAGCATATTGACAGAGGAACGACGGATATCGTTTGCGCACAGCCCTTCGGATGCCTTCCGAATCATATTGTGGGAAAGGGCGTCATGAAGATTGTTAAAGAGCGCAATCCCGGAGTAAATATTATTGCAATCGATTACGATGCGAGTGCAAGTGAAATCAATCAGCAAAACAGAATTAAACTTCTTCTGGCAAATGCCAACAAAAAGTAAAATTACGGTTTTTGTGGAAAATCACCAAAGAGATTGGCAAATTGCAACAAATATTTGTATAAAATCACCAAAAAGTCATTGATTTTTGGTGATTTTTATATTATTATGACCATAACGAACAACATCTGCAGTAATCGGCGATATATTACATTCGTTAACGGATTGTTATTATGGGGTATAGCGTGAGAATTTTAGGGGCTTCAATATCGTTATATAATTAATTGCAATCTCACAGCCAGTTGTATGATTTTGATCGGGACAAAGTACGGGAGAGGGAGCGATATGGAAAACGCTCCTTTTTCCGTTCAAAACTAAATGGACTAAACGGGCTATTCGTGATAAGATAATTCATGGGCCAAAAGGCAGTATTTATTCTTTTTTACAGGATGTTTTTCCTTTTTGACATGCCCTAAAATGAGGAAACGGTATGGAAACTGTACTTGTAATCGGCGGCGGTCCGGCAGGAATGATGGCGGCGTACGCCGCATCGAAAGAAAATAATAAGGTAATACTCGTCGAAAGAAACGATACGCTCGGAAAGAAGCTTCTTCTTACCGGAAGTGGCAAATGCAATTACTCGAACGAGAATCTTTCACACGACAAGTACAATTTCGGAGAAGATCATCCGTTTTCGACGCTTTTTTCGAAATACGATACGAAGTGGCTTGAAGGTTTTTTTGCCGAACACGGAATGCTGACCGACAGGCGCGACAGCCTTTTATATCCGAGAAGCGAGAGGAGCGATACGGTAAAAGAGCTTTTTGAGAGTCTTTTGAAGGATGCAAAAGTTGAAGTTCTTTGCGGGAAAAAGGCTGTATCTGCAGAGAAAAAGGATAAGTTTATCGTAGGATTCGAGGACAAAGACGAAATAACGGCCGATAAGCTTGTTATTGCGACCGGGGGAAAAGCGTATCCGACGACAGGTTCCGACGGAGGGGGATACAGACTGGCAAGAAGCCTCGGGCATGAGGTTACTTTTACATACCCGGTTCTTACGCGACTTTTGACGTCGGATTGTACGGTACGCAAAATGGCCGGGGTAAGAATCAAAGCGCGTGTCAGCGTGTCCGTTGACGAAGAAGTGCTCGAAACAAGCGAGGGCGAAGTTCAGTTTAACGAAAATGCTTTGTCGGGAATCTGCATTTTTCAGCTTAGCAGGTTTGTGTCAAAGCCTCTGGAAGAAGGCAGAGAGTGCTTTGTTCACATTGATTTTGTTCCCGAGATGAATAAGAAAGAAATCAAAGCCTTTATAGACGGTGCTTTGAAAAATCGCCCCGGCTCAGACGTCAAAGAGATTGTTCAAACGATGTTCGGACAAAAGACAGCCGAAATGATTGTTGCCAAAGCCGGCGCGGATGCTTCGACGGATGAAATAGCCGAGGCAATTAAGGATACAGCGGTAAAAATAGACAATCATGATTCGTTTAGGGACGCACAGGTAACAAGAGGCGGCGTCAGACTTGACGAAGTGAAGGTCAATATGGAGTCAGATAAATGCGACGGACTCTTTTTTGCGGGAGAAGTTCTTGATGTTGACGGAACCTGCGGCGGATATAATCTGCATTTTGCGTTTATGAGCGGATATATAGCCGGACAAAGCGCTTCGGCGTAAAGGTCATGTCGGATTGAAGAGATTTTTGAAGACACAATATTAAAAATGAAAGGATAAGAAATGATAAGACTATACAATGCAAAAATACTCAGTATGGTGCCCGGACAGGAAATGTTCGACGGCGAAGTCTGGGTAGAAGGAAACAGAATTAAATATGTCGGCCTCGCCAAAGACGGTCAATTCGATAAAGAAATAGATTGCGAAGGAAATGTCCTTATGCCGGGCTTTAAGAATGCACATACCCACTCGGGAATGACGGCTTTTAGATCTCTTGCCGATGATTTAAATCTTCAGGACTGGCTTTTTAACGAGATTTTTCCGAGAGAAGACAAGATGACGGGAGATGATATTTACTGGCTTTCGCAACTTGCTTTTCTTGAGTATCTGACTTCGGGAATTACCGCAATCGCAGATATGTATCTTACTCCTGAAAGTATTTTAAAGACTGCCGATGATTTCGGAATGAGATGCCAGATTGTATCGGGACTTAATAAATTCGGACCGACAATCGATGTTTTGGAGAGAAGATACAACGAACTTAACGGAAAGTCTGAGCTTGTAGGCTTTCTTATGGGCGTTCATGCCGAGTATACATGCGATCTTGATACGTTAAAAGCCGTATCGGAACTGATTCATAAATACAAAGCACCGTTATACGTTCACATGTCGGAGACAAAAACAGAGCATGAAGAATGTATCGAAAGGTACGGGAAAACTCCCATGGCACTTTTTGAAAGCTTAGGGCTTTGGGATTTCGGCGGCGGAATCTATCACGGAGTTTGGTGTACCGAAGAAGATATGGATATCATGAAAAAACACGGACTTCGCGTTGTAACGAATCCGGGCTCCAATTCCAAGCTTGCAAGCGGTATCGCACCCATAAGCAAGTATCTTGAAAAGGGAATAGAAGTTGCAATCGGAACGGACGGCCCTTCTTCAAATAACTGTCTTGATTTCTTTAGGGAAATGTTCCTTGTTACCGCACTTGCGAAGCTTAGGGATAATGACCCGAAGGCAGTCGATGCCCTGGAAGTATTGAAGATGGCATGCGTAAACGGAGCACATGCTATGGAAATCGAGGATGACGACGCGATTGCGGAAGGAAAGCTTGCGGACATCATAATGATTGACATCAAACAGCCCAATATGCAACCGATTCTTAACATTCCGAAGAACATTGTGTACAGCGGATCGAAAATAAATGTAAAAATGACCATGATAAACGGAAAAATACTCTACAAAGATGGTTATTTTAATGGTAAAATAGACGTTGATACAATTTATGCCAAATGCGCCGAGATTACAGAGCGACTAAAATAAGGGGGACCTATAGATATGCAAAAGATGACATTCACCACCAACCAGACAGCATTTGAATATGCAATTTACGAGATAGTCGGAAGTTATTACAAGAAAGCGACTTGCGTTTCCACTATTCAGGAACAGAAACTCATCGTTCATTTTAAGGAACAGAAACAGGATACACAGTGCCTTATGGAGAATAAGGTCGACGGTTATGTCAAAGGAGTATTGTTAAAGAAACTTCCTCCCGAAGTATGGGAAGAGGAAGTTACCGTAGAAATCAGAAAAGCTCCCGAAAGCGAAGTTATGAATTTGATTTTCTGCGGTCAGAAATATGCTCTGATAGTAAAAGGCGTATACAGAGGAAAAAACAACGCCGATTTTAATTACAGATTTTTCCAGAAATAAATGAATCCAAAGACTTTACAAATTTTAGAGTACAACAAAATTAAAGAAATGCTTGCCGAGACGGCTACGTCCGAACTCGGCAAGGTAAAATGCGCCTCTCTGCATCCTTTAAGGAATAGAGAGGCTATTTTAGACGAATTGCAAAACACGGATGATGCGGTAGCGCGTGTTCTTGCAAACGGAAGATTAAACGTCAGCGGCAACAACGATTTGACGGAAATGTTTCGTGCAATGATGCTTGAGGCACCGCTTGGAATTCAGGAGTTAATAAAGGTTGCGGATGCATGCGAGTGTGCGCAAAGGGTGGCAGCTTATTCATCCGAGGATGAAAAAGAGGATACTTTGACACAGATGTTCAGTGCAATTTCTCCTCTTCGTGAATTGTCGAAGGAGATTCGTCGCGTAATCGTAACAGAAGACGAAATAGCGGATGACGCATCGAGTGAACTTAAGAGAATAAGAAGAGAACAGACGAACACGGCATCCAAGATTCATTCGGATTTGAACAAGATGGTTAATTCAACGTATCGAACTTACCTTCAGGATGCGGTGATTACCATGAGGAATAACAGGTATTGTCTTCCCGTCAAATCTGAATATAAGGCGTCAGTCAAAGGTCTTGTTCACGACCAGTCAAAGGCCGGATCGACTTTTTTTATCGAACCTGCAGGAATAGTTGAATTAAATAACAGAATACAGGAACTGTCCGTTGAAGAAAGAGATGAGATTAACAGAATTCTTCACACTCTTTCGAAGGAAGCGGGAACACATCTTGAGGAACTTAAGGCAAATCAGGATATATTGACGAATCTTGATTTTATTTTTGCGAAAGCCGGAATGGCAATTGCCATGGAAGCCGTAAAGCCCGACTATGAATCCGGAGAGTATATTGACGTAAAAAGGGCGAGACATCCGCTTATTGACAAAAAAAGCGTGGTTCCCATAGACATTTCACTCGGAGAAAAGTATTCGTGTCTTGTGATAACAGGACCAAATACCGGAGGCAAAACGGTTTCGTTGAAAACCACCGGACTTCTTTGTGCAATGGGACAGTCAGGTCTTTTTATCCCGGCGGCTCCGGGAAGCAAGCTTCGTATTTTCAGAGATATTTTTGCCGAAATCGGCGATGAGCAAAGCATTGAACAGAGTTTATCGACTTTTTCGGGTCATATGAAGGGAATAGTCGGAATATTAAAAGAGGCAAACCATAACAGCCTCTGCCTTTTTGACGAACTATGTTCCGGAACCGACCCGTCGGAAGGTGCCGCACTGGCAATTGCGATTATTTCAAGACTTATGGATAAACGTGCGACCGTTATGGTAACGACTCACTATTCGGAACTTAAGGTTTTTGCGTTAAATACCGAAGGAGTAGAAAATGCATGTTGTGAGTTTGACGTCGAAACTTTGTCGCCGACATACCGCCTTTTTATAGGAATCGCGGGAAAGAGCAACGCTTTTGCAATTTCCGAAAAGCTCGGACTCGATACAAGAATAATTGACAGAGCAAGGCAGGAACTTGATGAGGGCGAGGAGTGTTTTGAGGATCTTCTTAAAGATTTGGAAGAAACGAGACACAACATGGAGGTTGACCGCGAAGAGGCCGAAAGGTTGAAAAACGAGGTTGCCAAACTGAAGGAAGAACTAGACAGAAATAAAGAAAACATCAAGGAATCACGTGAGAAAATCTTGCGTGAGGCGCGTGAGGAAGCCAAAGAAATTCTCGAAGAAGCAAAAGAAGAGGCAGATGAAGCCATAAGACTTTACAATTCGGGCTCATCGATTCGGGAAATGGAAAAGAAAAGGGCATCGTTGCGAAACAAAATAGATGATAACGCATCTAAACTTAAGGTTAAAAAAGCTGAGCCTGTTACGGGCAAAAAACTTGATGTTTCAAAAATCAAAGTCGGTGACAGCGTAAAATCCCTTTCAATGGGAATAAAAGGTATAATCAAAAAACTGCCGGATTCAAAGGGCAATGTAATTGTTTCATCGGGAGTGATGGAGATGAAGGTTAAGGTTGAAGATTTGATTTATGCCGAGGCCGAGATTGAGAAACAACCGACGATGAAGACAGCGTATGCATCGGGATTTTCGAAAGCGTCCACGATTTCAACGGAGATAAATCTTTTGGGACTCAATTCCGACGAAGCACTGTCTAAGCTTGACAAGTATCTTGATGATGCGTATCTTTCGCATCTTCACAGCGTACGAATCGTTCACGGAAAAGGAACGGGAGCTTTGAGGGCGGCCGTTCACAAATTCCTCAGAAATCAAAATTATATAGATGAATTTCATCTCGGAGAACAGGGCGAGGGAGACGCGGGAGTAACAATAGTTAAATTTAAGTAAGGAAGTAAACAATGATAGCTAAACAGAAAATACTGATTGTAGATGATGACAACAATATTGCGGAACTTATTTCTTTGTATCTGACAAAAGAATGTTTTGAGACGATGATAGTAAATGACGGTGAGTCGGCATTGGATGCCGTTAAAGCGTTTACGCCTAATCTTATTCTTCTCGATTTGATGCTTCCGGGAATTGACGGGTATCAGGTATGCCGTGAAGTGAGAACTTCAAGTTCGGTTCCCATTATTATGCTTTCGGCAAAAGGAGAAATATTCGATAAGGTTCTCGGTCTCGAAATGGGACCCGACGATTATATGGAGAAGCCTTTTGACACAAAGGAGCTTGTTGCAAGAGTAAAAGCGGTACTTCGAAGAGTCAAAGAGCCCGAAACTGTCAAAACAGAAACCGTAAAGGATTCGCAGATTGCGGAATATCCCGATTTGACGGTTTCTTTGACAAATTATTCCGTAATTTACAAAGGCGAGAATATCAACATGCCTCCGAAGGAACTCGAACTTTTATACTTTCTTGCAAGTTCGCCCAATCAGGTATTTACGAGAGAGCAGCTTCTTGACAGAATCTGGGGTTACGATTATCCGGGCGATACACGTACGGTTGATGTTCACATTAAACGAATCAGAGAAAAAATCAACGATCACGAGAAGTGGAGAATTGAGACTGTCTGGTGCGTAGGATATAAGTTTACGACGATTTGATGAAACAGAGAATGTTGAGGATGATACGATGAGATATATAAAAGATATAAAAGACGGATATGCCGTACAGGATGTATATCTTTGCAAAACCAAGAATGCGGCGACAACCAAAAACGGAAAAGAGTACCTGAATGTTATTCTCGGCGACAAGACCGGAAACGTTGATTGCAAAATATGGAATGCAGACAGCGCCGGGATTAATGATTTTGAGCCGAGGGATTACGTATTTATAAACGGAGAAGCCAAAAACTTTAACGGCAGTCTGCAGATTGACATCAGACAGATAAGAAAAGCCGATGAATCGGAATACGATATTGCCGATTTTATACCGACAACGAAGAAAAATATAGATGAAATGTATGATTCGATAATAAAGTGCATTTCTCAGGTTAACAATAATTATCTTCATGCTCTTTTGGAAGAATTTTTTGTAAACGACAAAGAACTCATTGAGAAATTCAAACTTTCGTCCGCAGCCAAGAGCATTCATCATAATTTTGCGGGCGGACTTGTCGAGCATACACTCGGTGTGGCAAGACTTTGCGCCTTTTATTCAAAGCAATACCCCGCAATCAATCAGGATCTTCTTTTGACGGCGGCACTTTTACATGATATAGGAAAGATTTACGAATTCACGGAATTTCCCGAGAATGATTATTCGGATGAGGGAAATCTTCTCGGTCATATAATTATCGGAATCGAAATGGTTACGGAAAAAGCGAAGCTTATTCCGAATTTCCCGGAAGACACACTTAATCAGGTAAAGCATTGTATTGCCGCACATCACGGAAAACTTGAATTTGGTTCTCCGAAGAAACCCGGAATAATCGAGGCAATGGCATTAAGCTACGCCGACGATACCGATGCAAAAATGCAGACATTCACGCAATTTCTTGATGATACCGAAAATTATGATTGGGCTTACAATAAGGCATTCGAAGGAAGTATACGAATGACTAAGAACTTGCAATAGATAAGGAGTTCAAATGGAAAAGGCATACAAAAAAGGCGATATGCTCAAAGCCGAAATTGTTGATATGGATTCCGACGGACTCGGAATAGGCAAATGCGAAGGATACACGTTGTTTATTAAAGATGCCGTAGTAGGGGATATATGCAACGTCAAAATAATGAAAGCAAAGAAAAACTTTGCTTATGCACACTTGGAGGAGATAGTTATCCCCTCCTCTTTTCGTGTTACGCCGAAATGCGAAAAGGCAAAAGCGTGCGGAGGATGTCAGCTTCAGGCCGTTTCGTATGAAAGGCAGCTTAAGTTCAAACGTGACAAGGTTAAAAATAATCTTGTAAGAATAGGCGGATTCGAAGAGGCGTTTGTTGAATCGAAAGAGGAACCTATAATCGGAGCCGATAATCCTTTTAGATACAGAAACAAGGCGCAGTATCCGGTGGCTTTTGACAGAAAAACCAATGAAATAGTAACGGGATTTTATGCAGGTCATACCCATACGGTTATTCCCGTAAAGGATTGCGTTCTCGGACCCGAAGAATTCGGCTTGATCATGACGGAAATTGTTGAATGGATGAAAGCCGAGAGAGTATGGGCTTACTCCGTTGAGCCGAAAGTTAACGGAATAAGACATGTTCTTTTAAGAAAAGGCTATACAACGGATGAGCTTATGGTTTGCCTCGTTATCAGTCGCGAAAATCTGATAAAAGACAAGGCTAAGGAAAGTCTTTTTGAAAGGCTTACTTCGAAATTTGACAAAGTAAAGAGCATTTCGGTAAGCGTTAACCCCGACGATACCAACGTAATAATGGGTAAAACTTACGAAACGTTATGGGGAAGCGATACAATCGAAGACTATATCGGAGAACTGAAATTTAAAATATCACCGCTTTCTTTTTTTCAGGTTAATCCTATGCAGACGAAGCTTTTATATGAAAAGGCACTTGAATATGCTTCTTTGTCCGGTGGAGAAACAGTTTGGGATTTATACTGCGGAATCGGAACCATATCTCTGTTTTTGGCAACAAAAGCCGGCAAAGTGTACGGCATCGAGATAATTAAGGAAGCTATAGATGACGCGAGAGAGAACGCCAAGGTGAATAACCTGAACAACACGGAGTTTTTTGTGGGTAAGGCGGAAGAAGTACTTCCCGAATTCTACGAAAAAACCGATGACAACAAGGCCAAGAATCCCGATGTCATTGTAGTCGATCCTCCGAGAAAAGGTTGTGATGATGCATGCCTTGAAACGATGCTTAAAATGCAACCGAAGCGGATCGTATATGTAAGCTGTGACAGTGCAACTCTTGCCAGAGATTTGAAAATTCTTGCAGAGGGCGGATATGAACTCGAAAGGTGGTGCGCGTGCGACCAGTTTTCGCAGACAATACATGTTGAGACAGTGATTTTGATGTCAAGGAAAGATAAGTAAAATCAAGAAAATGGCGTATTTCCGGGCTTTTCGAATGTTAGGATGAAAAGCCTAACTGATGAAAAAACTCGGATTTTTATTTTGCAGGATGGATATGCCGCTGGAATTGATGGTTGGGTAGGCTGATTGGATAGTGGTTATCTGAGGCCGTGGATTGGATGCAGGAGGGAGAACAAGACAATGAAATTTGAAAAAATATTATTGAATTAGATAAGCCACATACTGTGAAATTTAATCTAGTAGGCGCAAAACTTCCAAATACAAATGATTTGTATTTCAGATCAAAACAACATGAATTAGTAGAGCAATATTCTGCGGCAAGAATATTTTTAAATGAAACTGAAACAGATGATTGGAATCATTGGTTTAATCCTGTAGATGATAAGCAAGCAGAGAAAGCATATGTTGAACTTATGATTGAGTTGGACGAGTATAGATTGAAAGAAAAGTATGGGAAGTAAACCAAGAAAGCTTGGTTAAATCTATTAAAAGATCAGAAATCCAGGCTGATGCACAAGTTAAATTTGAAAATGCATAAGTTAATGCACAAGTTAAATCTGAAAATGCACCAGTTAATGAAGTTGGAGAAGATATTTCGATAGAAGAGAAAGTTTTGCAATTTTGTTCTGAATCTTATTTTTAGGCGATCGTTTGATAAAGAAAAAAGAAGGAGAGTCGGATATGTTATTTATATGCTACCCAAAATGTTCAACCTGCCAGAAGGCTAAAAAGTGGTTGGATGAGCATAATATTGAATATACTGAGCGTCATATTGTAGATGCTAATCCTACATATGATGAACTCATGGAATGGTATGGAAAGAGCGGACTTTCGCTTAAGAAGTTCTTTAATACCAGTGGACTTCTTTATAAAGAAATGCAACTTAAGGACAAGCTTCCTACAATGAGTGAAGAAGAACAGTTACAGTTGCTTGCAACAAATGGAATGCTGGTAAAGCGTCCACTTGTTGTAAATGATGATACTGTGTTAGTTGGCTTTAAAGAAGCAGAATGGTTAGAAAAATTGAATTGATAATTATTGATAATTCGTTTATGTGTATGTAATGAATTGATAGAAAGAAGGTGTCGCAATGGATATGCAGGAATTGAAAAGCCTTATCTACCAGGGCGAAAAAGTAGATACAGAATGTAAAAAAGCAGAGGGCAATGTTCCTAAATCTGTATATGAATCATATTCAGCATTTGCGAATACAAAGGGTGGATATATTATCTTGGGTGTACTAGAAGATAAGACGAAATCCGTTCCGGAGGAGCGTTTTATTATTCAGGGAATTAAGAATCCAGGAACTCAAAAAGAGGATTTTTGGAATACCATCAATGGTAATAAAGTAAATGTGAATGTTCTAAAAGATGAAGATGTTTTTGTCGTAGAAGAGGGAGATATAAAACTTCTTGTTATTCGTGTACCTAGAGCAGATTTTAATATGCGTCCTGTGTATGTTGGTGAGAATCCATATAAGGGAACTTACAAGAGAAATCATGAGGGCGATTATCATGCGACAGAGCATGAGGTTAGAGGTATGATTCGTGACCAGAATCTTGAAGGTAATGA
>JAZQQI010000068.1:0-9331 GCA_045628965.1 Lachnospiraceae bacterium
AAGGACTTATTTGATGATACTTATGATCTGGATTTCTTCTTTTTACAGTTGCAGCAATTGACCGGAACAAGATTATTTGAGAAAGAATCTGTGATCATTTTTGATGAAGTCCAGTTGCTTCCCAAGGCAAGGCAGGCAATAAAGTATCTCGTAGCCGATGGCAGATATAAATACATTGAGACAGGGTCACTTATATCAATCAGGAAGAATACGAAGGATATTCTGATCCCAAGCGAAGAACATAAAATATCTATGTATCCGATGGATTTTGAGGAATTTTTGTGGGCAATCGGTGATGAGGTTTCTACCGGGACGATCAAAATGCTTATGGAGAAAAAGAGACCTGCGGGGAATTCTGTCCACAGGAGTCTCATGCGGACATTTAGATTATATATGCTGATCGGAGGAATGCCTCAGGCCATAGAAACATATTTAGAACAGAATAATCTGCAGGCGGTAGATGAGATCAAAAGAGACATAGTAGATCTTTACGAAGAAGATTTTACAAAAATCGATCCTTCCGGTCTGGCGGGGGACATATATGATGCGATACCCGCAAACTTAAGCGGCAATGCTTCGAGGTATGTATTATCAAGCGCGAGAGAAGGCACACGTTCCGGACAGGTACGTGATCTGTTGCCGGATATGCTTTCTTCTTACACGGTCAATATAGCGTATCACGCAAATAATCCCGGAGTCGGTATGGCGTTAGAGAAGGACGCGGGCAGATATAAATTGTTTACTTCCGATGTAGGTTTGTTTGTGACGCTTGCGTTCAGGGATAAGAATTATACCGAGAATACAATTTATAATAAGTTGCTTTCCGATAAACTTGAAGCCAATTTGGGCTATGTCTATGAAAATGTCGTTGCCCAGATGCTTGTTGCCAAAGGTAATAATCTGTTCTATTACACGATGGAAAGTGATTCATCAAATCATTTGTATGAGATAGATTTTCTGACTTCGGTGGGAAACAAGATTTGTCCTATAGAGGTGAAGTCGGGAAATTACAGAGGACATAAGTCGTTGGATCTGTTTTGTGATAAATTCAGGAGTCGTATATGCGAAAAATACGTTGTTCATACGAAAGATTATAAGAGGGAAAATGGTATTAGTTATATCCCGGTATACATGGTACCGTTTTTATAAAAGGTTGTGACATTATAGCTACGAAGAAAGATGCCGCTAATATTCTTATTACTTATGGAAAAGTGGAAAGGAAAAAGTTTGAAGAATTGAAAGACATTGTCTCAGTTATGATTCAGGAAATATATGATAATACAGAATCACTTCATGATGGGAAATGGTTATGGATGGAGAAATATTCGGATAAAATGCAATATTGAGCTACTTATTCCGGATTAAACGAAGATTTACCCTCCTTTTATTTTGCATCCTTTACCAATAAATCATATGCTTCGTTAATCATCTGTGTTTTCATCGAATATTCAGAGAATTTTTGCATATCCGTTCCTGCATTATCAGGATGATATTTCTTTAATAATTCATTCCTCTTTTTCTTTAATTCTTTTAAAGTATAATTTCGATCAAGTTCCATGATCTGTCTTGCGGCAGTCATTTCTTCTTCTGCAGCATTGTTTGAAGTATTGCTGTCAAAATTTGATTGTTGCTCATCTGATGAATTGTTAGAACTATTACTGTATTCTGCATCATACTTTTGAACTGTTTGATACAGTATTTTATAAATAGAAACGGTAACATCCTTCAAAGTTGTCTCGCCCGCGTTGTATCTTTCTTTAAAGGCTTGAGCAAAAGCCCAGTAATATATCCAGTCTTTTAAAGGTGTCGCTTTTCTTTCAGATCTGAAGTTATTATTCTCCGGAATTAAAATGTTTGTAACATTAACCATTGCCAGCATTCTTCCCATTATAACTTGTGTTTTAATCTGACCGTCAACCTTATAAATCTGTTCTCCCCAGAACATAAAGTATTCATTTCCGCTTGAAATGATTCTTGAGTTTGAATGATAAAATCTTGTGTCCGCAGAAAAACCTCTATTGGCAAAATCATATATAACCGGATCAAATTTAGAAATAATACGAAGAGTTTCTGTAAATATCATTACATAAAATTGCTGAAACTCCATAAGAAGAATAGGTCTGTCTTTAGTTTCCACCCATTTTTCTCCGTCCCATTTATATGTATCCGTCGGAGCTATTGTGTCCGTTGTTGAATAATCTTTACTTGTATAGATTCTTTTTAAAGTTGTTAATGTATCATATTTATATCTATTGGCAAGAAAATATTGTCTTTGTTCCTTTAGATATTTCATATATGGCTCAAGCGTTTCTTTTGAAATATCGTCCGGCTCCATTACACGATTTATTTTTTCCAAACAAAATCTGCAAAGTTCTGCACCGTCAATATAATAGCCGTGATATGATGAGCCTTCGCAACATTCACAGGTTCCTGCCCATTTGATTTTTAAACGTTTTTTACTCATAATTTTGTCGGATTAAATCCGTCCTTTCCCTTTTACAGTTTCCATGCAATACATTTCTATCAAAGTTGTTCAAAATTTTGTTTTATTGACATTATTGTTGCGACCTATTTCTTTGTGTCACTGAACAAACAATCGTTTTTATAAATAATCCATGCATCTTGGTTGTTTTTTAGACAATCGTCAGACATTTGTTTTTCAGGACAACGAATCACTTCATTTTGAGGATACTCAGAATTATGCTCATATAGTTTAGCCTGATATTTCCAATTTGCCTGATAATAACCGCGAATATGCATTCTGTTATATTTTTTAATATTTCTTTTCGATTTTCGTTTAGAGAAGAATGAATATACTTCCCATATTGCGATTCCGAGTAATCCGGCAATCAATCGCGCAATAGCATTTGCTAACGCTAATCCACTGGCAACAATAGGAAGGAATATTATCATTGCAATAACCCAAAACACCTGGTTTAGTGGATCCATATCACCCCAACCTCTTAAAGTATTGATTATGGAGATAATGGCTACTATGACAACAGCTATTGTTCCAAGAATTACAGGAGTGAGGATAATCCAACGAATTACTTCAGAGATTGTATCTACGGTATCGGAATGAGTAAAAGCCCCTTTATTTGCTTTCTTTTCATATATAGCCAGTTTTTCTTCGTAACCCGGTTTTTTTCTTTCGATATCGTAACTCTTAATTAATTCATCACGTTTTTTTCTTAAAGCCTTAACATCTTTATATGCAGGTCCGGCTGCTTTTTCGCTTTTATTTCGAGCATTAATTAATAATTGCTTATATTCATTTGATATTGTATAGTTTGCTTCCATTTTATCCTCGCTTCTTTGGATTTGCATAATGACTATTTATTTCATCCGTGAACTCTTTTTTATTTACCCGGCTTTATTTCAGTTAAGTAAGATGATTGATTTATAATTATTTATCATTAACAGTATTATTTTATGACAATTGTAAAAAAAGGTAAATACAATTTCTATCTGTCTCATTGTCGGACTAAGACCGTAATCCCGACTTCATTACACTTTGCATAAAAACCACCCTGTAAAATAGTTATTTTCAACAAGGTTTTTTCAAAACCTTTATATTTTTTCTTTTACATTGTAGTATATTAGTATCAACATATCTAAAAAAAGGAACAGCTATGGGCAAAACAAAATCAAATTCATCATCCCAAACTATTAAATCCCCCAAATACATTATTATTCCGATATTGGTACTGTTATTCGGAAGCCTTGAAGCTTTGGCAATTATCGGTATGGGATACTACCTCTATATGGAAAAATATCCGAAAGACAGACTCAATTATTATTCAAGCAATGCGGCAGAAAGTTATGATATAATCGACATTTCCATGACGACTAAAGAGCGGCTCGATGACTTCGCTGCCCTTTACGAATATGCGGTGAAAAGCAATCCTTCCACGCCGGAATATGAGAAACTCTATGGAATAGATTTTGAAGAAATGTATAAAGACTATCAGAACTTAATCGCCAATTGCCAAGATGACTTCGATTACGTTTACCTTCTTTATTGCTTCCTTGAAACCAATCCCAGCGGACATGCTTACGTTACAGTTCCCAGCCCGCAATCAATACGAAAGAGCGGTTTCCAAATGGCTCATTTTTGCGGACAAACAGCAAAAGAAGACGAGTATCTTTATTCCTGGGAACAATACATCAAGGAATCCTTCAAGCAATATGACTTGGAAAATACCGCCATCAGAAACTTCGAATATCACGACGGTGAATATATTTCAAGATACATCGATAGTTCTTCGGAATACGGCGATATTCTTCTTGAAATCGATGGGCACAACCCCTTGGATTATGCATACGATTTGCCTCAGTTCTATCCGCTTGAATATGATGAAGTCAATCAAATTGCCTACAGAGAGATAATCCAATTCAACGACCAATACGGTCGGGAAGTAAAGATTAAACTGCAAAAGAGTAACGGTGACATTGTGGAAGAAACCACCTTCCTGGATGACAAATTTAATTTTTCCGCACGTTTGCAGAAGGCTTATGTCAAGCAGGAGGAAATAGGATACAGCGACGAGCAAAACATTAACTATACCATAACCGAAGACGATGCCAACAATTTGGTATACTGCCAAATTAGTGCCTGCACCGGTTATATGGATGATTTTACACAGGAATTTTCCGCAGCTCTCGAAGACCATGACAACGTCATCATCGACCTGCGAGACAATACAGGAGGAAAGGCTGTATATTGCCAAGATTATTTGTATCCTCTGCTTTTCCAAGAAGACAGACAGGTATCGTATAACGTGGAAGTCGGAAGTAACAAAGACACCGTAAAATGGGGCAAAATTCCTTATAACAGGATATATAACAACACCCATGTGTCCCTTGACGATGCTGTTTCCTATACAGTTGATGACCTCTACATCGGCAGTGCCGACAGGGATTATAATATTTATGTTCTGACCAACAATGTAACGCTTTCTTCCGCAGACCACATATCGAATGTTCTCGGAATGAACGACAACGTTACCTTGGTGGGAACGGCTACCGGCGGAGAGGGAATGTCCGGAATGATATTTAACGGACTTCTGCCCGAAAGTCGACTCATAATAGCATATGCACCCTGTCGCAACACGGATATCACCCCCGACAACAGTGCCTACGGAACCCCGGTTGATATCATGTGTCCCACAACGTGTGAGGAATTACTTATCAAAGATACCTTGGAAGCACAGGGCATCGATTCCGAAGATTATATAATCAGACAATCCTGGGACGGAACCCTTAACAAAGTAATTGAATTAATTAATAACGGAGAATAAAATATGTGCAGAGGAAATAAGGAAAAAAGCCAAAATCCAAAGTTTTTAAACTTCCGTGGAAACGGCGGAGGAAACGGTATATTCTGCCAACAATATATTTATCCCTATTTATTTACCGACAATTTGATTGTTGAAGAAAAAATAATAATGGGTGCAAACGATTCAACAACAGCGTGGGCCGGCAAACTCTTCAACAAAATATTTTACAGTCCCGTGTTCAGAGATGACGGAACAATTGAAGTTACGTCCCAAACCGAATATGAAGGTAGGGGCGACAGAGAGCGCAATATATATGTTTTGACAGACGACAGTACTTTCTCTTCGGCAGACCATTGTGTCGGAGTACTTTCTCGCAAGGATAATGTAACTCTCATCGGAAGCAATACATACGGAGAAGGACAAAGCGGTGAAATATTTACGGGCATGCTTCCGGAAAGTCACCTGATTGTCAATTTTACTCCGGGACATAACACCGGTCTGACTTTGGAAAACGGTGCATACGGAACTGCGCCCGATATCTATTGTCCAAACGATGCCGACTCATATCGTATCGGAATTGAACTTTTCGGAGCTGAGATAAAAAGCAGCTATGAAAACATGCTTAAGTGGGATGCAACCTTAAATAAGGCTATCGAATTGATGAATTCCGATGAGTGAAATCATTTGACACATCTATGAAGATTAATCCGGAAGCGACTTTTATAGGGGAAGAAGGAGAGCAAAACGAATTTTCCGAGAAAGGAAAGTTCTTTATTGTAGACCCGATTGACGGAACAACCAACTTCAATACTTGCAAGAAATATACAATAAAAATTGGGTGGAGTCATAATGATTCCACCCACAAGGATTTGATTCATATAAAAATACCTGATTTTGCTTGCAGCTACTTTGCATTTTTCTTGAATAATCGTTGCTTAAAGGCTCTTACTTTGGCACCGTAACGGCTAGACATTATTAGACCGACAAGCAACATTCCGATAGCTAAACCCTGTGCAAAATCCAAACCGTACCTTATCATACTATTATCCATATATATTCCGGTATCTTTAAATGACATATATAAAATAATGAGTAAAAAGGCAATCGCATTGCATATTCTCACACGTTTAATATATTTTTCTGCCTCTGTATTTGTGTAGTCCACTGCTTGTAATACAGTTTCTTCCAATTCTTTATTCATATTCTCGCTTTTCCTTTCTCCATTAAGAATTTCTCGGAGGTCAACTTCATAATAGTCTGATATTTCAATTAAAATATCTAAATCAGGCATATTATTTCCATTTTCCCAACGTGATACTGTTCTGCTTGAAACATTAAATTGTTCCGCAATCTGTTCCTGTGTCATTTCTTTTTCCTTGCGGAGTTCCTTTAGAAAAAAACCTATGTTTTTCTGGTCCATTGATTTCCTCCTCTCGAACAAATCATATCAATTCAAGTTGTCACATAACACGACACAAAGCGAGAAATGCCATGTTATATACCGGACACCCCTTGTCTATCCCTTGATTTTAAGGGCAAAAACACCCAAATTCCTGAGGTTGGATTATTTTACAAATTCTTCAATTGCTCGACTGACAAATTGAGCGATACCCGCACCCATGGTAATTATACAATACACATGAATGAAATCAACAAAGAGATTTTTGACGAGTCCGTATTTGCGGATTCCACTATGAAACATTGTCATAGAACGGCGGGTGGGTCTTGCGGGTAAAATCGCGAAATTGAAGACGGGGGGTGTTGGGTTCGGAATTTAAATTCAAATATACCGTAAAAAAAATACGGATAGGCTTGAATTTTTTTGCAGATAATCATATAATAAAGAAAAAGAAATGGAAGGTGATTATTATGTTAAAAAAATTCAGTACCACAAATTTCAAAGGATTTAAAGATAAAATCACATTAGATATAGGAACGCCTAGTAATTACAGTTTTAATTCCGAAATAATACAGAATGGCTGCATAACGAAAGGTATTATTTATGGTATCAATAGTTGTGGAAAGTCGAATCTTGGTTTGGCCATCTTCGATATTATTATTCATCTGACTGAAAAGCAAAAACTGTTGGGAAGTTATGACTTCTATTTGAATATGAGTGGAAGGAAATCTTTTGCAGAGTTTGAGTATACTTTTGTGTTCGATGGGCATGAAGTTGTATATAAGTATAGCAAAATGGATGTGAATTCCTTAAAGAGTGAAAGTTTGTCTATTGATGGAAAGGAGGTCATTTTCTTTGACTTCTTGACAAGAGATGGATTTACTTTGCTTGAAGGGTCTGAAACTTTGAAAGCTTCAATTAGAAATGAAAGTCCAATTTCAAGAGTAAAGTATGTAAACAGTAATTCCATTCTTACAGACAATTTACAAAATCAGGTATTTAAAAAGTTTATAGATTTTGTGGATCGCATGCTTTTGTTTTATTCGTTGGATAGCCGTGGATATGAAGGCTTTATGAACGGATCAGAGAGTATTGCAGAAGGGGTTGTTAATAGTGGTAAGGTTAAGGACTTCCAGGATTTCTTAAAAGAGAATGATATTGACTACGAATTATATGAATGCGAGGTTGATGGAAGAAAAGCTATATATTGTCATTTTGAAAATACAGATGCTGATTTCTTCAAGATTGCTTCAACAGGAACTAGATCCCTTGCATTGTTTTATTATTGGTATATTCGAATGGAAAAAGCATCGTTTGTCTTCGTTGATGAGTTTGATGCATTTTACCATTTTGAATTATCAGAGTCAGTTCAAAAGAGACTGAGAAATATTACTGGTGTGCAGATATTTACAACTACACACAATACAGACCTTATGAGCAATGATTTACTCAGACCGGACTGCTATTTCCTTCTTGAAAATAATAGCATAAAAGCAATTTCAGAGTTGACAGAAAAGGAACTTCGTCAGGCTCATAATCTTCAGAAAATGTATAAGGCAGGTGCGTTTAATGGCAGATAAAGACTATAAAGCATTTATAGTTGAAGGAGAGGCCAGAGAACCACAGGTTATTGATAATATTTCAAAGGTGTTCTTTAAGCATGGAAATTTTAAGATTATTACGCTTCCCGCCGGAGAAAATATCTATATGCTCTGGAAGAAACTCGAAGAGGATGATTTCGATACAGACATTATTGAGGTTTTAAGGGAAAGTAATAAGAAAATCCGAGAACAACTGGAAGGATTATCAAGAGATGATTTTTCAGAGGTGTTTCTTTTCTTTGATTATGATGCTCATCAGACAAATCTGGGAAAGACAGATGATGATGTAATAAACCAGATGATTGAAAGTTTTGATAATGAAACTGAGAATGGAAAGTTGTATATTAGTTATCCGATGGTTGAAGCATTGAGAGATTTCGAAGCAGGAAAATGTGGAAACAGAAATAACTGTTTTGTAGAGATTAGTGACCTTGCAGAATATAAGAATATATCTTCGAAAAATTCACTGAATCCACATTTTAGAGATTACGATATAGATGTGTGGAAAGAAATCATTGATGTCTTTTCAATGAGAATATCTTGCTTGTTAGGAAATGCGGAAGTTGTATCTTATGATCAATATTTAGATACCGCACGACCATATGACATCTTTATGTGCGAACAGGCTTTAGCGGGTAATAATAAAGTTTTTATTATCAGTGCTTTTCCAGAATTCCTTGTGGATTATTTTGGAATGAAACTTTGGAGAACATGTGTGAAACATACAAAGAATCAATTGGATATTTGTAATTACAAATATTGTTAATAGAGCGCTTGCAGTTGATGTAGGCGCGTTTATTATAAGTTCGAAGAAACGCACAAATTTACAACTAAACAATCTTATAAGAATTGACGGATGAATATAACGTTGGAAATGTTGAAGTGGCACAAGATTATACTCCGATAACGGATATCTCGGTGGAATATAATGGAACGATTATCATAATTGAAGTCAAAAGAAATGGGGCGGATTGCAGAAGGCAATTAGAGGAACAGATAAAGAAGTGCAAAGAGACTATAAAGAAAAACAATAATGAAAAAAATGATGTTAA